>JBHJNU010000099.1:0-31769 GCA_050330515.1 Flavobacteriaceae bacterium
GGCTGTACGGATTCGGAAACGAAGAAAAAATAGATGCGGAGTTAAAGCCGATAGCAACCCTTAAGACGATTATTTCACAAATACATGAAGTAGCCCCTAACGAAAGCGTTGGCTATAACAGGGCCTTTACCTCAACCAACTATAGAACCACCGCAACCTTGCCATTAGGTCATGCAGACGGTATCGGAAGACAATATGGTAATGGAAAAGCCTTTGTCACCGTAAAAGGCCAGAAAGCCCCGATTATTGGAAATGTATGTATGGATATGATCATGATCGATGTTACCGGTATCGATTGTAAAGAAGGTGATGAGGTCGTGGTTTTTGGAAAAAACCCTACTGCAGAAAGATTCGCCGCTAGCGCCGAAACCATCAGCTATGAAATTCTCACAGGCATTTCACAGCGCGTAAAAAGGTCTTTTCTGTAGATTTAAATTCTGCTTTAACATTTCATTGTGAGGGATTTTTTTTCTTACATTGCACTGCATTGATTTGCAACATACATCATTAACCAATTAAAACACTAGTATCATGTTAAAAGAATTTAAGAATTTTATTATGACGGGAAATGTCATAGACTTTGCCGTAGCGGTAATTATGGCGGGCGCAATGGGAATGGTCATTAATGGCTTTGTGGCGGATATCATCATGCCGGTAGTAGGTCATTTCGCAGGCGGGGTAGACTTTGCCAATTTAAAGGTTGTACTGACCGCGGCTTCTGGAGTAGAAGGTGCCGAAGGTTACGTTGCCGAAAATGCCATTCGATGGGGTTCTTGGGTGAATACCATTGTAAACTTGATAATCGTAGGTTTTGTAATGTTTGTAATCGTAAAAGCCTACAACAAAACCAAAGCGCCTGTTGAAGCACCGCCACCCGCAGGTCCGACTGCAGAAGAATTGCTTGCAGAGATACGCGATGCCTTGAAAAAATAAAACATTTATCCTCCCCCAGAGGATGCGACCGCTGCACTATACAGTATCTAACTTTAAACCGCCAATAGAACTTCGCTAGTTCGGTTGGCGGTTCTTTTATGTCATTTCAAAAAGTTTTGGATAATAAAGGCTTTAGTAAAGTTGGTTGCTACCCCTTCAACCTCAACGAAGAGAAGCTAACTGCATTTAAAGTCTTAGAAATTTTTTCCACAAAAACGCAATCACACCCTAGTAGACTTTTAATGTATTCGTGCAAAAGAGAACCCCTTCTCTGCGCATTGAGGATGAAAATTAAGCATCCACCAAATGTTTTATTTGAAACATTTTGTTATATTTTTAATTATATAATGTATTTCTATTGCCCACAAGAATACATTGAGCTACCTTTGCCGCTCAAAAATCATTCAAGATGAAAGTAGCAGTTGTCGGCGCCACCGGAATGGTAGGCGAAGTGATGTTAAAGGTATTGGCGGAGCGTAATTTTCCCTTGACAGAATTGCTTTTGGTCGCTTCCGAACGTTCTGTAGGTAAAACATTAACCTATAGGGGAATTGATCACAAACTTATGGGGTTGGCGGATGCCGTCTTGGCCCGACCTGATATCGCAATTTTTTCGGCCGGAGGCGATACTTCATTGGAATGGGCGCCCAAATTCGCCGAAATAGGTACTACGGTAATAGACAATTCCTCTGCATGGCGCATGGATCCGACCAAAAAACTAGTGGTTCCGGAAATCAATGCCCACGAGCTTACAAAAGAAGATAAAATCATCGCAAACCCTAACTGCTCCACCATTCAGTTGGTCATGGCGCTCGCGCCCCTGCACAAAAAATATCAAATGAAACGTGTGGTCATTTCTACCTATCAATCCGTATCGGGAACAGGGGTCAAAGCCGTGAAACAACTTGAGAACGAGATTGCGGGCATTACTGGTGAAATGGCCTACCATTATCCTATTAGTAGAAATGCCATTCCGCAATGCGATGTTTTTTTAGATAACGGGTATACCAAAGAAGAAATGAAACTGGCCAGGGAGCCTCAGAAAATACTGGATGATAGAACCTTTTCGGTTAGTGCCACCGCTGTGCGCATTCCTACCGCTGGCGGCCATTCAGAGTCGGTCAATGTAGAGTTCTTGAAAGATTTCGAACTCAACGATATCCGTAGAATTTTAAATGATACCCCTGGCGTAACGGTACAAGATAATCCTGATACCAATACATACCCCATGCCGATTTATGCACATGACAAGGATGAGGTTTTCGTAGGACGAATTCGAAGAGATGAAACGCAGCCCAATACGTTAAACATGTGGATTGTTTCCGACAACTTGCGAAAAGGAGCTGCTACTAACGCTGTTCAGATTGCGGAGTATTTGGTAAAAAACGAGTTGGTATAGTTTATTGGTTTCTGCCTGAAAACTGTAATTGAAGCGTTAAATAAGCCCGATCTATCCGTCCTTAAATATGTTTTTGTAGTATTTTTGGCATGAATCAAAAACGTGCTTTCAAATGAAAAAACTACTTCTGATCTCTTGTTTTACCATGCTTTTGGCATCCTGTAAGTCCGAAATCAAAAAAGAACCGATAACCGTGAACTACCCTACTACGGCAAAAGCCGATTCTCTTGACATCTATTTTGGAACCGAGGTCAAAGACCCCTACCGATGGCTAGAAGATGACCATAGTTCGGAAACCGAAGCTTGGGTAAAGGAGCAAAACAAGACCACTTTTGGGTATCTAGAACATATCCCTTTTCGCAACGACCTCAAAAACCGGCTTGAAAAACTCTGGAACTACGAAAAACTAGGCTCTCCGTTCAAAGAGGGCGGCTATACGTATTACTACAAAAATAACGGACTCCAAAACCAATATGTCGTTTACCGCAAAAAAGGGGATGCTGATCCTGAGATTTTTTTAGATCCGAATACTTTTTCAAAAGACGGTACCACCTCTTTGGCAGGACTCAGTTTTACCAAAGACGGATCGCTTGCGGCGTATTTAATTTCAGAAGGCGGCAGTGATTGGCGCAAGGGCATTGTTATCAACGCCGAGACGAGGGCGGTTGTTGAAGATACCCTGGTCGATATCAAGTTCAGCGGTATTTCTTGGAAAGGTAATGATGGGTTCTATTACTCTAGCTATGATAAACCTAAGGGTAGCGAATTGTCGGCCAAGACCGATCAACACAAGATATATTATCACAAACTGGGCACTTCTCAAAAAGAGGATAAACTTATTTACGGAGGGCGGGCAGAAGAAAAACATCGGTATGTGGGTGCAAGCGTCACCGAAGATGACCATTATCTCTTGATCTCGGCAAGAAACACGACCGCGGGCAACAAACTTTTCATACAAGATTTGACCAATCCTAACAGCTTGTTGACACCTATAGTAGAAGACGAGGAGTCTGAAGCATATGTCATCGAAAATGTAGGTTCTAAACTATACATTGTTACCAATCGCGATGCCCCGAATACCAAGGTGGTTATGGCTGACGCGGCAAATCCACAAGTAGAGCACTGGGTAGATTTCATTGCTGAAACCGAAAACGTTCTGACCCCGAATACCGGTGGGGGGTACTTTTTTGCCGAATATATGGTCGATGCCATTTCGAAAGTGTTACAGTTCGATTATGACGGAAAATTGATTCGCGAAGTAAAACTTCCGGGTGTTGGCAGTGCCTCCGGTTTTGGCGGGAAGAAGGAAGACAAGGAATTTTATTTTTCGTTTACCAATTATGTGACACCAGGTTCATCATTTAAATATAACGTCGAGACCGGTCACTATGACGTATATTGGAAACCTGAAATCGATTTCAATCCTGAAGATTACGAGTCGAACCAGGTTTTCTATAACTCTAAAGATGGTACTAGGATCCCCATGATCATCACCCACAAAAAGGGCCTTGAACTAAATGGCAAAAACCCTACGATGCTTTATGCCTATGGCGGGTTCAATATTAGTATTACCCCATCCTTTAGTATTGCGAATGCCGTTTGGATGGAACAAGGTGGTATCTATGCGGTACCTAATATACGCGGTGGCGGAGAATATGGAAAGAAGTGGCACGACGCAGGCACAAAATTGCAAAAACAGAACGTCTTCGATGATTTTATCGCCGCTGCAGAGTACCTCATTGCCGAGAACTATACATCATCGAAATTCCTAGCCGTACGTGGCGGTTCTAATGGTGGTCTCTTGGTAGGCGCAACTATGACCCAACGCCCTGACTTAATGCAAGTTGCCTTGCCGGCGGTAGGCGTAATGGACATGTTGCGTTATCATACTTTTACCTCTGGCGCTGGTTGGGCCTATGATTATGGAACTTCCGAAGAAAGTAAGGAAATGTTCGAATATATCAAAGCATACTCGCCTGTTCACAATGTAAAGGCCGGCACGGCCTACCCGGCAACTTTGGTCACAACCGGCGACCACGATGATAGGGTGGTGCCCGCGCATAGTTTTAAATTTGCCGCCGAATTACAAGAAAAACAGTCGGGAAGTAATCCCACCTTGATTCGTATTGAAACCAATGCCGGCCATGGTGCAGGTAAGCCAACAAGCAAGATTATTGAAGAATACGCAGATATTTTTGGATTTACCCTTTACAATATGGGTTTTGAGGAACTGCCCGATCAATCTGTTTTTAAAGAATTTAAAGAATAGTACATCAATATTTAGGTATAAAATCCGTTTTACGTTATGAAACGGATTTTTTTGGTCGCCAGCAAACCCTTTCAAAAAGGAATCAAACCCATCCTTGCCTTAAAATCGCCTAACTGTTAGTTTTTCAGAATGCTACAAATAGATCATGTTTCTTTTGCCTATGACGACATTCCGGTGTTGGAAGATATCAACCTAAAGGTACAAAGGGGCGAACACGTTGCCATCATCGGAGAAAGCGGTTGTGGCAAAAGTACCCTGCTAAAAATAATCTATGGTCTATTGCATGTCAAGGTAGGTGAACTTTATTGGAACGAAAACCAAATATTTGGGCCACTCTTCAAACTAGTTCCAGGACAAGGCTATATGAAGTACCTCTCACAAGATTTTGATCTGATGCCCTATACATCAGTTTATGAGAACGTAAGCCAATACCTATCTGTATTTGAACCAGAGCAGCTCAAGCTGCGCACCCATGAACTGTTGGTCATGATCGAAATGACAGAATTCGCCCAGACCAAGGTCAAGAATTTAAGCGGTGGCCAACAACAACGTGTTGCTTTGGCTAGGGTTTTGGCACAAAAACCCGAAGTTTTGTTATTAGATGAGCCCTTTAGCCATATTGATAATTTCAGAAAAAACGGCCTGCGTAGAAACTTGTTCTCCTATCTTAAAAAGGAAAAAATTACCCTGCTAACCGCCACCCATGACCATAATGACATACTTCCCTTTGCCGACAGGGTGGTGGTTTTGCGCGATAGGAAAATTATAGCCAAAGACACCCCGAAAAATCTTTACGATAACCCAAAGGACCTTTATATTGCTTCTTTGTTCGGAGAAGCTAACAAGATTCCTATCAATATCGTAAAAACGTATGCCGATACAAGACGCCGTATCATTGTTTACGCCCATGAATTTAAGGTTTCCTCTAAATCGGGCTTAGGGGTGATCGTGGTCGAATCATTTTTTATGGGCGATCACTACCTAATAAAAGGTATATATGAAGAACAGGACATTTATTTCCACCATTACCAGCCTATCGAAGTAGGTAGGAAAATTTTCTTGAACGTGTCGATAGAGACTATCAATCAACGCATGGCCACTACTTAGTATGGAAAAATCTCTGCTTATTCAAGAATTGCAATTTAAGGCCGTTCGCAGTGGCGGTGCCGGAGGGCAGCATGTGAACAAGGTTTCCAGCAAAATTGAACTCGTTTTCGATTTACCTGCGTCGAATGCCCTATCGGAGGTTGAAAAAGAAATGATTATTACTAAACTAGCAAGTCGGTTGACCAAAGAAAATATGCTCTTGTTGCAATGTGATGAAAGTAGAAGTCAACATAAGAACAAGGAACTAGTGATTAAAAGGTTTTTGGAACTGCTTGAAAATGCGCTGAAAATACCAAAGAAAAGGCGCCAGACCAAGCCATCGAAATCTGCCATTGAAAAACGGTTGAAATCAAAGAAAGAGGCAGCTCAAAAAAAGGTAAATAGAAGTAAGCTTAATCTAGATTGATTTTATCTACGCCAAAACTGACCGTACTTTGTGAGGAATAACGAGATTTCCACTAGGACAACGGCTGTGGGTATACAGATCGCCTTTGGTTTTGCCCTAGCCGAGCTTAAAGGGCATCTCCCTTAATCTCTTTCCGGTCAATCTAAAGACCGCATTTGCCACGGCGGCCCCGATCGGCCCTAAGGGTGGCTCACCGACCGCACCAGGTTTTTCAGTTCCTTCAAGAAGAACGATGTCTATTTCCTTAGGTGCATCTTTCATCAATGCCATTTGATAAGGCCCATAGATCGTAGGTTGCAACTGACCGTCTTCGACGAACATTTGTTCATATATTGATGCACTGATCCCCATGATGATGGCGCCTTCGCATTGAGCACGAACCTGATCCGGATTCACGACCAGACCGGGATCCAATGCACAGGTCACCCTATGCACGATGATCTTACCTTCAACAATGGAGACCTCGGCTATTTGTGCGCATGGTGTGCCCGCATCGGTAGAACAGGCGAAACCCATTGCCCTGCCATTGACAACCTCATCTTTGTAATTCGCTTTTTGGGCTGCCGCTTTGATCACTTCTTTTAATCGCCCTCCTTTTTCATCGTCCTGTATTTGGCCCAATCGAAACTGCACGGGATCTTTTTTACTTTCTACCGCCAGTTCATCGATAAAACTTTCAATGGCGAAGGTATTGGCCAACAAGCCCAAACTACGCCACCAACTAGTGGCAAAGGGAAGTTTTACCCTCCACGAGACGGCCCTGAAATGAGGTATAGCGCCATAATGAATCATCCCTCCGCGCCAGGCACCGAGGTCTGCACCCAATATAGGTTCGAGCATTTTGGGCAGCAGAGGCGAACCAAAGGCCACATCACCACTGGATACATTATGCTCCATGGCTTCGATCAACCCTTCAGAATTCAATTTCGCCTTAAGAACATGGTGTGTTGGCGGCCGAAAAGTGTCATTCTGAAATTCCTCCTTCCGATTAAAAAAACATTTTACAGGTTTGCCTACGGCCTTTGAAAGTACCGCCGCCTGAATACCGTTCGGAGTATGAAGGCGCCTGCCAAAACCTCCCCCCAAAAACGTGGGAACAATATTGACCTGTTCGTCTTCAAAACCTAATCTTTTGGCAATCTCAGCGCGCGTAATACTGACCACCTGAGTCGATATCATCACGGTAGCCTTATCTTCTTCAACAAAGGCCAAGGCACCGTTCGGCTCTAATTGCGCATGCGCTCCGATCGGGCTCCTATATTCAGAAATGATCACCGATCCGTCATTTTTCAATAGTGCTTCAGCATTTCCTTCTTTTTGAATCACGAAAGGAGTTCCCCTTCCTACCTTGACCATGGCTTCAATATCGGCGGTTTGCCAAATTACAGGAATATCCCAAACAACTTCAATGGCATTTTTGGCGTTCTCCGCCTCCATGATCGAGTTGGCGACTACCCCTACAAAATCAGGTGCCTTGACAATTTTGACGACCCCTGGCATCTTCTCGGCTTTTGCCGTATCGGCACTTACAAAAGTGGCTCCTATGGAACTAGGGCGAACTACCGAGCCATAGAGCATATTGGGCATAGTAGCATCCATTCCGAAGAGTGGCGTACCGAAAACTTTATCCTTTAGATCCACCCTTGCTATGGGTTTCCCGATATACTTATATTCTTTAATCTTCTTTAAAGCCGGCACAGCGGGAATTTTCCAGTCGCTTACATCCTTTACTGCCTCTGCGAAGGTCAACGTCTTTCCTTCTGCAGAAATTACACCATCTTTTACGGATAATTTTGATATGGCCACGCCCAGTTTTTTGGCCGCTTCACCTTTGATCATCTCACGCATGGTCGCCGCCAGCTCCCGTAAGGGAAGCCAAAGACTGGAAACGGAGGTGCTACCCCCTGTAGACAACTGATCCATGTTTCCTGTGGCCGATGCAGCATGTACAACCCGCATTTGTTTCATGGAAACTTCCAACTCGTCTGCGGCAATTTGAGCCAAACCTGTGAAGGTGCCCTGTCCCATCTCCACCTTCGGTGATTGCAGTTGTATCGTATTGTCAGACAGTACCTCGAACCATATCATTGGCGTATCGGTATTGCCCAAATAGGGCGTATCCGCCTTATCAATTTGCTTATTTATTATCCTTCTTATAGGGTTGCGCACCAAATAGGTGCCTACTGCCAGAACACCTACGGTTGTTAGTCCCCCCCTGACCAAGAACATACGCCTTGATAGCTTGCCTTTACCCATTACCAGTACTATGTATTGAATTGTCAAGGGTATTCTTCAACGCGGCGGCTCGATGAATAGCTTTTCGCATTCTAAAATAAGTGGCACACCTACATACATTACTGATATTGCTATCGATATCCTCATCGGTCGGGTTGGCAACCTTATTGAGCAAAGCGGCCGTTGCCATCATAAACCCGGGTTGACAATAGCCACATTGGGGAACTACCTCCTCTATCCAAGCCTGCTGCACTGGGTGCGGGTTCGCTTCATTACCCAAACCTTCTATTGTTGTGATACTTTTACCTTCCACAAATTTTACGGCATAGGTACATGACCTTACCGCTTCTCCTTCAACATGTAAGGTACATGCGCCACAAGCCGCTTTTCCACAGCCAAACTTCGTGCCCTTTAAGTCAAGCATATCTCGAACTACCCAAAGCAAAGGAGTGTTTTCATCTGCAATTTCAAGAGTTCGAGCAACATTGTTTATGTGGAAACTTATTCTCATTTCAAGATAGCTTTATCTTCTTATTAGATAGCTTTAGCCTAATGTCGCTTATCTTCAAGGGTGCAATAATTATCGATTTATTACGCCCTTAGCGTTATTTTGAGGCTTTACGGCGCATTCTCTTACGATGGCCCAAACTATCCAAACTATATGATTTCCAATATCTTTATAGGAGAACCATTAAATTCAATCGTCTCGTTCACGGCCTTACCGAACAGTAACTGACCTATTGGGGTTGCAGGTGAAATACAGAAAACCGATCCGTTTTCCGCTTTATATTCCCCAGCCGAGATCGCTAGATAATAACTAGCCTTCGTAGTTTTAACCAAACATCCTGAACCAACCACTTCGGTGCTGGTAGCCGTGGGTACATGCTCGAGTTTCTTTCTTAGGGCCTCTGCTTCCCCCAATTGCTGACCCAGGTTCTCAAGGTCAATTTGCAGCATGGCGCGGCCTGTTTCGTGCTTATCGCCCGAACTGTTCTTAGTTTCCGATGTAAGTGATTCCTGAACATCGGCAATGTTGGATTTTATTCGAGAAACACGTTGCTCAACAAAGTTTTGGCAAAACCTGAATAAGTCTTTTTTCAAATTAGTGTGCTGCATACCTTTTTTAAAAGCACAAAGCTATCACTAATTCGTGACGTTTTTTAAAAAGATCAACCTTCAAAATGATAAAGATCTGCCAATTTGTATATCAAAAAGACAATCATTTTTTCGTCAGTCGCACCTTTTCTGTACATTTCGTAGATATTCGAGAAATTTTCAGCCTTAAAATAATCGATATCGCCTGTTCGCTGTTCGCTGAAAATGCGCCATGATTTTAGACCGGATAACATACGCCTATGTGTTAGAAATCTAGTGTACACCAACGTAAACTTGGTCTGAACCGATTCATTGTCCATATCCTCGGCGTACTTTTCAAATAATCGCATATACTCATTACCCAACCTGATATCGGCTCTTTCTGCCTCTACGATGATTCTAAAATAGGCACGAGATACAAGCGAATTGTACTTTTTTGTAAACTTATTATCATCTGCATTCTTAAGAGAATCGTTATCAATGCCTTTCACGGTACTTTCAAGAAGGCCTTCGAATTTAAAATGAAACGAATACGTTTTTGAAAATGACATCAAAATACAACATAGTACCAAAAAATTTCCTGTGCGGCCCATTCCCACCTTATAGATTTCAATTAATAACCACGGCAAAGTGTATAGTTCTCTATAAACAGTGATGTTACTTTAGGTCGATAAAACTACGTTTGTTAAAAGATAAGGTTCGGGGCCAGCTCTTTTTAATGGGTTACAATATAGTTAAAAGCTTAAGCATGGGGTAAAGAAATCACATGAAATAAACAGTGATAAAACCTAGATTAGATCTGCCAGCTCTTTGCCCACGAGACTTCCGATTGCAATGCCCATTCCGCCCAAACGCACCCCACAAAAAACATTGCTTGAAACCTGTTTTAAAATAGGACTCTTCTGAGCACCGATACCCATGATGCCGCTCCATCTATAATCGATTTCAAATTCGGTATGGGGAAGGATCATCTCTTCGAGCATAACTTCCAGTTGATTCTGAATCAGCTTGGTTTCGCCGAAAATAGTGGTCTCCTCACCCTGAAAATCAAGGTTTCTTCCACCTCCGAAGAGGATACGGTCATCGATGTTACGAAAAT
This sequence comes from Flavobacteriaceae bacterium, assembly GCA_050330515.1. GTDB lineage: Bacteria > Bacteroidota > Bacteroidia > Flavobacteriales > Flavobacteriaceae > Maribacter_C. Next base: position 10,544 of record JBHJNU010000099.1, read on the forward strand.
AGTAATACCCTTCATCTAAATGAAAAGTGCCCTTTATATGGAGGTTCTTAATTGGCTTTGTGATCAATACCTGTGCCCGTGCAGGTTTAACAGGTTCATTTAGTAATTGAGATGCAAACCCGTTGGTGGCGATGAGTAGTTTCTTGGTCCGAAACTCAAAATGGTCCGTCTTGACGGAGACACCGTTTCCATTTTCAGCGAACTCAACAACCGCTATGGCATTTAGAATGGTGATGCCTTTTTCTTTGACAAGCTTTACCAAATGTGCCATCATTTTACCGGTATCAATCTGGGCCTCGAAGCTATTGGTGATGTAGGTATCTTCAATTCCATTAAATCCGAATTCGTTCTTTCGCGGCCCAAAAGGGTTTGAACCATAAATATGGCGCAGTAAATTATTCACATAATCGATCTGCTCCAAGCAGTTCTGAAAAAGGTTTTTTTGATTTTTCAAGAACAATTCATGCCCGCCATGCTGCTGAAAATCGATATTATGATCCCCTAGATTTTTGCGCATTAGTTGAATACCTTCCCATCTTTTATGCACCAGTGCCGCTACTTCGTCCTCGGTGTGCTGTTTTAAATCGGAGAGAATCTCTGAAATGCTTCCAAAACATGCGAATCCGGCATTCTTGGTACTGGCGCCTTGAGGTAGAATTCCCTTTTCAAGCACCATTATTTTGGCCTTGGGGTATTTACGTTGCAATGATAAGGCACAATTGAGGCCCACGATACCGCTGCCTACAATCGTAAAATCGATGTTGGTTAACCACGTTTTATACTCCCAATAGCTTAGGTTCATGCGGCTAAAATACAAACTAATGGCCGTAGAAAAGCTATTTTCAAAAAATGGTAAAGCCCGTGCAACATAAGATATCCAAACAACCCTATAAGACTAAGGAGTCTGTTTTGCTTTCATCTATTTGGATATTATTAAATAACAACTTCCGATTTCTTGTTGTATTTCATCGATAACAGTTCATCTTTATAGGAGGTTTTAAGAACGTGAATTCCAAAAACAAACCCCCTAGTCTGTTAACTAGGGGGTTCGCAGGTCACTAAACATTTTACTGACCGTTTCAATCTTCAGGCTTCGGGTTCATTTTAAAATCATCCATGAATGCTGTGGTATAATTACCCGCCAAATAATCGGGATGGTCCATCAACTGTCTATGAAAAGGGATCGTAGTCTTGATACCTTCAATAACGAACTCATCTAAAGCGCGCTTCATCTTATTTATTGCTTCCTCACGTGTCTGCGCGGTCGTGATTAATTTAGCGATCATAGAATCGTAGTTCGGCGGAATGGTATAACCGCTATATACATGGGTATCCATTCGAACACCATGGCCCCCTGGCATATGTAGGGTGGTAATTTTACCCGGGGAAGGTCTAAAATCATTGTACGGGTCTTCGGCATTGATTCGACATTCGATGGAATGTAACTTTGGATAATAGTTCTTTCCTGAAATGGGAACACCGCCTGCAACTAGTATTTGTTCGCGGATCAGATCGTAATCTATAACCTGTTCGGTTATAGGGTGCTCTACCTGAATACGGGTGTTCATTTCCATAAAATAGAAATTTCGGTGTTTATCTACCAAGAACTCAACGGTACCAGCTCCCTCGTATTTAATAAACTCGGCGGCCTTGATTGCCGCTTTTCCCATCTCGTCCCTCAATTTGTCAGTCATGAAAGGAGAAGGGGTCTCCTCGGTCAATTTTTGGTGCCTTCGCTGTACAGAACAGTCCCGCTCGGATAAATGACAAGCTTTGCCATATTGGTCGCCGACAATCTGGATCTCAATATGACGGGGCTCTTCAATGAGCTTTTCCATATACATGGCGCCGTTTCCAAAGGCTGCGGATGATTCCTGTACTGCACTGGCGTAAAGCTTATCCATTTCCTCTTCTTTCCATACGGCCCGCATGCCCTTTCCGCCGCCGCCTGCAGTCGCCTTGATCATTACCGGATAGCCTATTTTTTTGGCCGTCTTTTTTGCATCGGCTACATCTTTTAGTAAGCCCTCCGAACCCGGCACACAGGGTACCCCAGCGGCTTTCATGGTCGCTTTCGCCGTCGCCTTGTCACCCATCTTATCAATATGTTCGCCAGATGCTCCAATGAACTTGATATCATGCTCTGCGCAAATTCTGGAAAACTTGGCATTTTCCGATAAGAATCCGTAACCTGGATGTATTGCATCGGCATTGGTGATTTCGGCCGCCGCGATGATATTCGGTATTTTTAGATACGATTCGCTACTAGGTGCCGGACCGATGCACACCGCTTCGTCAGCAAACCGAACATGCAGACTTTCCTCATCGGCTTTCGAATAGACCGCTACGGTCTTGATGCCCATCTCTTTGCAGGTTCTGATAACACGCAGTGCTATTTCTCCCCTATTTGCAATCAATATTTTCTTGAACATAGTTTTTGAAATTACAAGCTACAGATTCCCGTTTATAGCAGGAATTCGAGTTTTGAAATTTGTTTTTATTTATCGCGGGTCAACCAAAAAGAGCGGTTGATCAAATTCAACCGGGGAAGAATCGTCGACCAGTATCTTGACGATTTTGCCCGAAACCTCCGATTCAATATCATTGAACAACTTCATCGCCTCGATAATGCAAAGCACATCTCCCTTGCTAATATTGGTGCCGACCTCAACAAAATTAGGCTTGTCTGGCGACGGTTTTCTATACAAGGTACCGATAATTGGCGATTTAATGGTAATATATTTGGCATCATCACTGGCCTTTTGGGCAGCTGCTGCCTCGGCAGCAGATACGGCCACCTCAGGCTGTGCAGGTGTAACTTGCTGCATTGGCTGCTGTACCATTGGTGCCTGTTGAAAATAGGTTGGTTGTTCGCCCGAATGCAATGCACCGGTGCGAATGGTAATCTTAATATCCTCCATTTCCAGCTTTACCTCACTGGCGCCCGATCTTGCCACGAACTTGATCAGGCTTTGAATTTCCTTGATATCCATAAAGTTTGATTTTTTACTCATTTGTGTTAGTTATATGCCCATTTTAAATACAAAGCCCCCCAGGTGAATCCACCTCCAAAAGCCGCAAATACAAGTTTGTCTCCTTTTTTTAATTGGCTTTCATAATCCCATAACAATAGTGGCAACGTAGCCGAAGTGGTGTTGCCGTAGCGTTGAATATTCATCATGACCTTGTCGCCGTCAAGACCCATACGGTTTGATGTAGCGTCGATGATTCGTTTGTTGGCCTGATGAGGAACCAACCAGGCCACATCATTACCGGTTAAGCGGTTACGTTCCATAATAATCGCCGCGGTATCGGCCATATTGGAGACGGCGAATTTAAAGACCGATTTACCCTCTTGATAAATAAAATGCTTCCTGTTAGTTACCGTTTCTATAGTGGCAGGCATTAACGATCCCCCGGCATCCATGCTTAGAAACTCCCTTCCGGCACCGTCGGACCTCAAGTATTCGTCTTGAAGGCCGAAACCTTCATTGTTAGGTTCAAAAAGCACTGCCCCGGCACCATCACCAAAAATAATGCACGTAGTACGATCGGTATAGTCAACTATCGATGACATTTTATCGGCACCGATCAATAATACTTTTTTGTAGCGACCTGATTGAATATAAGCCGCTGCAGTCGACATTCCGAATAAAAAACTAGAACACGCGGCCAATAGGTCATAGCCAAAAGCCTGGGTCGCCCCTATTTCAGAAGCCACAAAAGCTGCGGTTGATGCTACCAGGGTGTCAGGAGTTACCGTTGCGACAATGACCAAATCAATTTCCTTGGGGTCCACATTGCCTTTTTTAATCAAATCTTGAGCGGCCTTTATTGCCATATAGGAAGTACCCTTGCCTTCGTCTTCCTTTAAAATTCTTCGTTCTTTGATTCCTGTCCGGGTAGTGATCCACTCATCATTGGTATCCACCAATTTTTCCAACATTTGGTTGGTCATTACAAATTGTGGGACAAAGCCCCCCACAGCTGTGATAGCTGCCGTTAGGTTGTTCATTTTAAAACTGTTTTTGTCAAAAACCCCTCAAAAATGGTTCAAAATTCGTGAAAATTACTGATTTTAGTTGACTTTTTGTCCGAAATCGTCCATTATAAAGCTTTTCGAAATAAAGCCAAAAGTAATACTATTGATATTGATCCGGATTTGAAAAAAGTATGGCGCATAAAAAACTCCCAACTTAAAATTGGGAGTTTATGTATGGTGCTGATAAACAGTGCTATGCTTCCGCTACCTCTGTTTTATCGATTAAAACTTGACCCTTGTAGTATAATTTTCCCTCGTGCCAATGCGCCCTGTGGAACAAGTGCATTTCACCGGTAGTAGAATCTGTAGCTAAAGTTGGCGCTACGGCTTTATAATGGGTTCTTCTTTTATCTCTTCTGGTTTTGGAAATCTTCCTTTTAGGATGTGCCATTTTACAACTTATTTATCCGTTATTAACTTTTTTAATGCATCCCAACGGGGATCTGTATCTTCTTTAGTTTCCGTATTATCCTTTGGCTGAAGTTCTTGTAGCTTTTTTAAGGCCTCTGACTTCAAGGTGCCATCCAAAACGCCCGGATGAACCCTCTTCAATGGCACTGCTAGAACCAGCATTTCATATACATACTGAGCGATGTTCACCTGATGTTCTCCATGAGGGATGATCAATATCTCATCATCTTCATCATTATAATCCTCTCCAAACTTAACTACCAGTTCTAGATCTGCCGAAATGGGTTGGTCATAGGGTTCATTGGTGAGGTCGCAATTTACGTTTACCGTGCCATCTGCAAAAAGCTTAAATTCTAACATGGTACTCATCTTGTTCATCGATACCTTCAACCCAATGTTGGCATCGTTGAACTCAGCATATCCAAAAGATTCAAAGAACTCCTTTTCGATGACATACTCAAACTCGTGCTTTCCTTGTTTCAATCCTGAGAAAGGAATACTAAACTCCCTTTTTTTCATCGCAACACACTGGTTTATCACCTAGCCTTAATTTACACAAATTAACTTGCTACCAACAAGGCGGGTGCAAAGATACTTTTTTTTTGGTAAAAGCCAACTTTGAAGAAACGAAAAATGTTCGTTTGCCAATTTAGCGCCGAATACGCTGTTTTTGAAGTTGGTTTTCGGTTAGTTCAGTGTATTCTTCCCTGTTCTTAAAAATGCTTATGGCCGTAAAAACCGCTTCTTTGAAGGAAGTATGGTCTGCTTTACCTTTTCCGGCAATTTCGTAGGCCGTGCCGTGGTCGGGCGAGGTGCGAACCTTGTTCAACCCGGCAGTAAAATTAACACCGTTACCGAATGATAGGGTTTTGAAGGGTATTAGTCCTTGGTCATGGTATGCGGCCAAGATGGCGTCAAAGTTCTTATAATTGTTTGATCCGAAAAAACTATCGGCAGCGTAAGGGCCGTAGACCAAATGCCCAGCGTCTGACATTTCCTTTATGACCGGTTTTAACACCTCTTCATCTTCCCTGCCGATTGTTCCATTGTCGCCACTATGGGGGTTTATCCCTAAAAGGGCAACTTTGGGGCGTCGAATGCCAAAGTCTATCTGTAATGATTTTTCAATGGTACGTACTTTGGTTCTAATCAATATGGGGTTGATGGCCGAAGGCGCATCCTTAACCGCAAGATGATCGGTCAACAGGCCAACTTTAAGTCCGTCTGTTACCATGAACATTAGGCTTTCGCCCCCTAGTTCTTGCGCCAGGAAATCAGTGTGGCCCGGAAAATTAAACTCTGCAGATTGTATGTTGTTCTTATTGATGGGTGCCGTAACCAGTACGTCAATATCCCCATTTTTCAGGGCCTGGGTAGCTGCCCGCAAAGATTTAATTGCAAATTCGCCCGCTTCCATGGTAGCCTCGCCATATTGCAGATTTGGAATTTCCTTCCAAACATTGACGACATTCACTTTTCCGTCCAAGGCGGAAGCGGCCTCTTGAATACCATGATACTTGATGTCAATGTTCAAAGCCGTAGTCTGGGCCGACATCGTTTTGTTGGATGCAAAGAAAATGGGGGTGCAAAAATCAAGCATACGAGCATCTTCAAAAGTTTTCAATGCCACTTCGCATCCAATTCCGTTTAGATCACCGACTGATATGCCTAATTTTATTTTCGCTTCTTCCTGCATGATATTCTTTACCTTTGTAGCCCATTCGAAGATCGATTTTGGTATTTTCTAGCTCTCCGAAAGGGAATTAAAATGGGGCACTGCATCAAACTTAGACTTAAGTTCAAATGAACGCAAAACTACTTAATTTAAACGGAACATGTTTACAGGTATAATCGAAACTTTGGGTGAGGTCGCCAAATTGGAAAAGGAAGGGGGCAATCTTCATCTAACCATACATTCTATGCTTACACCTGAACTTAAAATCGACCAAAGTATAGCGCATAATGGGGTTTGTCTTACGGTAGTTTCCTTACATGGGTATACCTATACCGTTACCGCAATAGACGAAACCCTGAAAAAGACCAACCTGGGAAAACTTGCCGTTGGAGACAAAGTGAACCTTGAACGCGCCATGATCTTAGGAAGTCGTTTGGATGGCCATATTGTTCAAGGCCATGTAGATCAAACAGGATTATGCACTTCGGTGGAAGAAAATAACGGTAGTTGGTTCTATTCTTTTGAGTATGATGCCGCAAAAGGAAATACGACGATTGAAAAGGGAAGTATCACCATTGACGGTACAAGTTTAACTGTAGTTGATTCTGGCAAGAACACCTTTAATGTTGCCATTATACCCTATACCTACGAACATACCCGATTCAATACCTACAAAATAGGAACTGTGGTGAATTTAGAATTCGATGTCATTGGCAAGTATGTTGCAAAATTGATGGGATTGTCAGCTTAGCATTATTTTTTTAAACTGCCTCGTTTTGTTTCAGAACCTTCAGCGACGTATACTCCAAAGCCTTTTCATGGGTAGCCTCTAAAACTACTTTTGGGGCTTTCCCCGATTTTTCTGCCTCTAGCCAGCGCAAAACGCACAAACACCACTTATCTCCAGGTCTTAATCCGGGAAAATCCCATTGTGGAATAGGGGTCGACAGGTCGTTACCCCTTGATTTTGTGAATTCTAAAAACGTTTCGGTCATTATCGCGCACACCACGTGGGTGCCAAGGTCTTCTTCACCGGTCCTACAAAAACCGTCACGATAAAAGCCTGTTCTGGGCTCAAAACAGCAAGACTGCAATGGTTCTCCTAGTACATTCTTTGGTATTTTTTTAACTGAATTGAATAGTAATATCATAGTTTTTCTCACTGCATTGACTTCCAATTATTGTAAAACTCGACAATTTCAAAAACATGCTTGATTTGCTTACTTTTAATTTTTTCTACCAATTCAGGGCAATCACGAAATAAACTTTCCAGTCTGTTTCTTTTTAACCCAAATAAGCCCTGTGTAACTCTGACAAGGGGCGTATTCTGGCCTTTCTGCAAATAGTCAACATCTTGTACCAATTGTTCGCCCTGCTCTTGAAATTCGTAAATATAATAACTCACATACCCTTCGCTGGCAATTTTTAAAAAACTCATTTCGCCGTCTAATAAAAGGCTCTTGAAATGGTCGTCTCCCATTTTATACGATCGAATGTCTTTTGGCCCGAATCGCTTTTTCATCCTGTGCCCTTTAAAACGAATCTTATCATAGATTTTACCGAAAGGACCCGTGTCTCTGTTTCTTACCAACCCATAAATAGTATCATTGGTACGTGTTACCACAAAACCCTCATGAAAATCGTCTTGTGCCATTATAAAACCAGACAACAATAGAAACAGAAGCATTAAAGATGGGGATACACCTTGTTTATGGCCCATACTAGACTTTTATAAAAATCTTTTTCCTGTACAAAAAGTAGGCTAAAAAACAATAGAAAGCCACTACAGTGAGCCCATACAACAAAGATGAAAGCTGCAAAGACATAAAATCATGAACATAGATCGTATCAAAAAGCCAACCATGGGCAGTAGTTTCGCCTACCTTTATCTGGCCTAAAATCTTGGCGATGAAACTAGAGAGGAAATATAAGATAATTGCATTGGCTCCCGCATATCTGAAAATACTTCCGAATTTAACGCCTTTGACATCAGTCAAGAAATAGATCAAAGCCAAAATCAAATTGGCCCACCCTGCTGTAACCAAAACAAAGCTACTTGTCCAAAGGGCCTTATTTATTGGGAAAACTATGTCCCATAAATGACCAACAATCAACATTGCGCCTCCCATACCCATTAAAATCGTTGCTTTACTAGGTTGTTTCGAAGTCAAGATCAAACCGGTGAATACCCCCAACAAAGCACTTGCGATAGACGGTATCGTACTCAAGAAACCCTCTGGATCATAGTCTGGCTTATAATTATGGGTTCCGAAAATCTTAACATCTAACCAGTTGGCGAAATTGTTCGGAGCCCTTTCCAAGGTTGAGGCAAGCCCTTCTACAGGAATCAGGGTCATCACTAACCAATAACCGATAAGTAGGGTCACGGTAACACCGATCAAGGCTTTCCAATTCAACTTCAAGAATAGTATCGCCGCAAAAAAGAAAACTACACCTATACGTTGCAATACCCCGGGAAAACGGATCTCTGAAAAATCCTTGAAAAAAGGAAACCGTATCAAAAATGCGCCCAAAAAGAGTCCTAAACCAATCAATTTCAGTGCCCTTACGGTAATCTTTCGATATGTTGCTGTAGTGATGATTTTATTGTTGTACGAGAAAACGATAGAGGTACCCACAATGAACAAAAAGAAGGGAAACACTAAATCGGTAGGTGTGTACCCATGCCATTGTGCATGCATTAGCGGCGCATAAACGGCGGTCCATGTGCCAGGTGTATTGACTAAAATCATCAAAACAATAGTCGCTCCCCTAAAAATATCTACCGATAGTATTCTATCTTTCATAATGGATTGAATTAAAATTCGAAAACCTACAAAATGTTATCTTTCATTCTGCCCCAGGCCTTGATAAGAAGATATCCTGATAGAATGGCCATACCGCTCAAAATCATGGCAGAAACGGTTCTTCCATAAATCCAATGGCCGGTTGCGAACATGACCGAGTAAATCAGTACACAACCCAAAAGCATGGCCGTGATCCCCGAGGGCACGCTCCATTTCTCAGCCTTGTTCACTATTTGTTGATGGTCTTCTTCCGCCTCTTTAAGCACCTTTGCCCAACCAGGACCCCCCGGTTGAATTTTTTTATAAAAAGCCCTTAAGGTTTCTTTTGATTCTGGTTGCGTCATGAATGTAGCCATCAGCCATATTAAGCTGGTTACAGCTACTATGAAAAGGTACTCCGTCCAATCTGGTAGTAGTCCCGTATCGGTTGCGAATAAATAAGCACCAGCCGGGGTCCACTTCAATATAACAGAAATCAGTAATGATGCGAACATTGCTGAAATTTCACTCCATGCATTAATTCGCCACCAAAACCAACGCAAAATAAATATCGCCCCCGTACCGGCTCCGAAGGCCAAAAGCACGTCAAAAATCTGTAGTGCATTTTCTAGGGTCAAAGCCAAGGCTGCACTTAGTACCATCAAAACTATAGTAGAAATTCTACCCACGGCAACCATTTGTTTTTCAGTCGCATTCGGATTGATCTGTTGTTTGTAAAAATCGAATACTATATAGGATGAACCCCAATTCAATTGTGTAGAAATGGTACTCATGTAAGCCGCGATCAACGATGCCAATACTAAGCCAAGAAGACCGCTTGGCAACTTGGTCAACATGGCAGAGTACGCCAGGTCATTGCCCAATTTGCTTTCCGCAACATTAGGGAAGGCCTCATGAATACTGGCAATGTCAGGATACACCACCAAAGAGGCCAGCGCCACCAAGATCCAGGGCCATGGCCTAAGTGCATAATGCATAATATTAAAGAAGAAGGTTGCTCCAATAGCATGGTTTTCATTTTTGGCGGCCAACATCCGTTGTGCTATATATCCCCCTCCACCAGGTTCGGCACCGGGGTACCAAGAACTCCACCACTGTACCGCTAGCGGAATGATGAATAAGGTAATCAAAGCCTTTTTATTGCTAAAATCTGGAACGATATCAAGTTTTGAAGACACGGCCTCGTTTGCCATAAGGTTCGCCAAACCTCCAACTTCTGGAATATTAACCAAATAATACGCTGCGCCAATGGCCCCTGACATTGCAACAAAGAACAAAAGAAAATCTGTGTAGACAACTCCTTTAAATCCACCCAGTGCGCTAAAAGTGACCGTGATCAAACCAGCGCTCACTACCGTTACCCAAGGATCGAGCCCTAACATGATGCCCCCAATTTTAATGGCGGCCAAGGTGACCGAGGCCATGGTAATAATATTGAATAGTGCCCCGAGGTAAACGGCCCTGAACTTTCGCAAAAAGCTGGCCGCCTTGCCTCCATAACGCAGTTCATAAAATTCGAGATCCGTGTTCACGTTAGATTTTCGCCACAATTTTGCATATACGAACACGGTCAACATACCGGTTATCAAAAAACACCACCACACCCAGTTACCCGATACCCCGTTGGTTCTAACGATATCGGTAACTAGATTAGGCGTATCGGTAGAAAAAGTTGTGGCCACCATCGAAAGGCCTAGCAACCACCAGGGCATAGTGCGCCCAGATAGAAAAAACTCTGTAGAATCTTTTCCCGATTTTTTGGAGACATAGATTCCGATTGCCAGAACAATGGTAAAGAATACGATAATGAAACTGTAATCGAGGGTACTTAATTGCATAGGTTTGGTTATTTGTTAGCTACTAAAGATAAAATAATTTAGAATACTTTTGTTTTTTGACCACTAAACCTTCTTTGTGATTTTTTCCCTGCTTTTAAATGTTTCTACTACCGCTTGGGTTCTTGCCTTATCGGCGGCTTTCGTAATCGGCTTGTCAAAAGCTGGCATTAAGGGTATTGCAATAGTCAACGTTACCTTGATGGCCTTGGCTTTCGAGGCTAAGGAATCGACCGGTATCGTTGTTCCGCTATTGGTAATGGCCGACATTTTCGCAGTGATCTATTATAACCAGCATGCGCGCTGGTCGTACATCATGCGTTTTTTGCCTTGGATGGCCTTTGGTACCCTCCTAGGGGTATATATCGGCAACGACCTTGACGAACGGACCTTTAAAATTGGCATGGCGATTATCATTTTAATAAGTGTAGGGATGATGTATTGGTGGGACAGGAGAAAATCGAAAACCGTGCCTACCCATTGGGCATTTGCCGGTCTGGTGGGTACTTTAGCGGGTATTACCACCATGATCGGCAACCTTGGCGGGGCATTCAGCAATGTTTATTTCTTGGCTATGCGGGTACCTAAAAATGAGTTTATTGGAACGGCCGCATGGCTTTTTTTGATAATCAATCTTTTGAAGTTGCCATTACATATTTTCGTATGGGGTACGATAACCGAAGAAACGTTGGTTTTTGATCTAAAGTTGATTCCCGGTATTATTCTGGGAGTACTAATCGGTATTCGCGTTATCAAGAATATCAAAGAAGCCTACTATAGAAAGATGATATTGATACTTACCGCCCTAGGCGCTCTATTAATTATGATCCGCTAGAATTTCATCGATTTGAAAAGCATTAAAAAGGCCTTGATCTCAAGGCCTTTGAAACGCGCTCTAGTAACTAAAAAACCTAACTTAAATCAAGATCTTATTAACTTTTAAAATAAAACGGCCCTTCCTTTTTACTTAAAGTCAACGCGATGGTTCTTTTGCTTACGCGACCCAGGTTTATACATCATGGTTAGTGTTAGTATAGCCTCCTGTTTTCTTTATCGTATTGCCTAGCCTTCTTTTCTCCAGATTTTTAACATGGATATCACCAGACGAATATTTTTTTTTGAGGTATTTCTGTACCTCCCATTGCCTTACCTCTTTGTTCTCGAAACCTATTTATCCAAAGTGAATTGATCAACTTTGGTTTGAAAAACGTTCTTTTGTCAAATACTACAGCGGGTAGCACTATATAAATTGTAATACTGAAAACAAGCGCACAGAGTACAAAAAGCACTTCAACAACATAGGGAAAATCTAAAATATTCATAATTACAAGCGGTGATTGATGATTATAAATTTATAAAACTCAAGTCTTGATAAATTGCTTTTTGAATTGCTCAGGTATAAAATTAAGTAGTGGACAACTGGTAGAAAGAAGAAAGACATAATTAATTTTAAGTGCCGATGAAAAGCATTCTTGATCGGTAAAATGCACTATTTGTACGTATCTGATTACAATATTTCAAAAACCTCAAGCTTCTTCGAAGGAATTAGATCAACCACTTTTTGTCAATATAATAGACATGTCACCTTTGGTTACTTAGTGTCTTCTTGGTTGTATTACGACCCATGTTTTGGATTCTATCAGACCGCTACTTTCTCCCTTTGATTGAGCACATGTCTTCTCTTTTCAACAAGTAGCTTCGCTCTTTCAGCTATTTTTGTCCTTTCTTCATTAAAATCATGCATAATTCTTATATCTGGTTCTCCTTCTTGAAGAAGCAAATACGCCTCAGCAGCTTTATCGGCCACCACAATTTTTCTAACTTTATGTGTCATTAGGTCTTGGTGGAGAACTTCGGTTTTTGACCAGTTACCAGAGGAAAAAGCCAATAACAGAAAATTAAAAACACCTAGCAATAGAAGGGTACCAGCGCTAACGAATAGCATAAGTGATAAAGTATCCAAATTAATTTGTGCCTTTTATTTTCTATACTAACCTGTGAAACCGTATTCAAGAAATTTTAAGGGGAAATCAGCCCCTGCCTTGTACACATGCTAAACGGAAACTGTACAAATACACGTTCATTTTGGTTGATTTTCGCTCAGAAAAATAGGGGCACCTGAAATCGCTTCCAATATGCCCCTACGGGATACACAAACAGATTTTAATAACCCCTTACTACTTTTTGCCTATGTTATAACCCGATATCCCCTAGTTCTTGAATTCAAAAGAGTTAAGCCAACAGCTGGGGGAACAAATAGCTGCCGGCAAAACTCTATCGCTAATGGTCGTTAGTCGTATATCAACCTGAATTGAATTCTTCTATTTACCAATACGCTTTTCCAGTAAAAGAAATACCTTCGCTGCGTTGGTTGAAAATCTTGACCTTTACAAGGCCAGTTCACTGCAATAGCAACGATTTGTTATGCCCTCTCTGCAACACGACCCACTTTCGCAGCGCGTAGCTCATGAACAAATGGTTTAAAACAGTAGTCAAAAATAGTCTTTGGCTAAACGAAGAAAGAAGTGCTTTTGCAAGAATTTAAATAATCGACAAAATGCATGTTTTAAACGATAAAATGCATAATTATGGAGGTTTGGGCAAGAAATCAAATGTTAAAATACAGCAACCATGCCCTATTTAATCTTGTGCATCGGGCTAAGTTTGCCTTCCATAGCGAACCATTTCGCGCAATAATCAGCTGCCTAATAACGCAACCTATATTTCAGATACTCGAGTCTGAAAATTAAGCATCCCCCTGAAACTTTTATAAAAGAAGAAACAGCCAAAATTACTTCAAGAACTTGAATATGGTTTCCAATAGCGTGTCTTCTTCAAAAGGTTTGGAAAGCACGGCGTTCATGCCATCGGCCAGATAGGAATTGATATCCTCTTGGTACGCATTGGCGGTGATACCAATTATAGGGATGTTTTTTATATTTTTAAATGGAAAGCCGCGTACTAACCTCGTAACCTGGTCTCCTGATACGTTAGGAAGGTTGACATCCATCAAAATAATATCGTAGTCATGGTTTACCAAAGCACCCATTACCATGGCGCCATCGTTCAATGAATCAATATAAAAATGTTTTGTATTCATTAAAGACTTGAACAGTACCATACCAACAGAAAAATCATCTTCAACAAGCAGTAATTTGAATCTATGGCCATCTTTTGGGAACTTTATCTTAGCCTTTTTCTTGCCGGTATAATTAGGTATTGGTTTTGAACCTAGTTGCAATGGATAGTTCATCACCAAATCGAAAAAGAACATGGATCCTTCATTTAAAGTTGATGTCACGCAGATCTTGCTTTGCATAAGTTCGAGGAGACCACTTACAATGGTTAGACCTAAACCCGTTCCATTTTGGTTCTGGGTAGTGTCGAGTCGATGGAAACTTTCAAAAATGGAGTTTAAACTTTCTTGAGGAATACCAACGCCCGTATCGGTGACCTGAAAACGCATGCTAATACGATTCGCCCTTTTCTGATTGAAAAGTACCTGCAGGGTAACTTTACCGAACGGAGTATACTTTATGGCATTATCAAGCAAATTGGTCAGTACTTGAAATAACCTTAAACGGTCGCCCTCAACTAACTCTGGTATTTTCACATCAGACCTTAGTTTGAATTCAAGTCCTTTTTCTTTTGCCTTTGTTTTATAGGTAAACTCGAGCAATTCCAATAATTGAGAAAGGCTGAAAACCTTATGTTCCAATTTTAGTCTGCCCGTTGCGATCATGCTGATGCTTAAAACATCTTCCAGCATCAATTTTAGATTGGTATTGGCATCCTTTAGAAAGTCTAACATTTTTCTTTGTTCCGTTGTTAGATCCGTATCTCCGATAATCTTGGTGATGGCGATGATGCTGGTAAGTGGGTTTCTTAGCTCGTGGCTGAAGTTTTGAATAAACATGTTCTTGAAACGCTCGCGTTCTTCAAGCTCTATATTCTTTAGCACAACAAGTTCTGAATTGATAATTGACTCATTTCTCGTTTGGGCTATCTTCTGGTAAGAAAAATAATGTTCCGTAAGATCATGCAGTACCAAGAGAACTCCATTCACTTTCTTACTGATCTTAATGTCTAAGGTATAGTCGGCCCGGTCAAAAGAAATATTGACACAATTAAATGTGGTCTCAGCTTCGGATGATTCGACTATATCGGAAAGACATTCAAAAAACGGGTGGACATCAAAAATGGAGCCGGCCGTATCAATTTTCAAAAACGCTTGGTCACTTTCTAATATATGTCCTTGAAGATCAGTAAAAATAAACTGTGTTTGATTAGTGGAATAGTTTTTTTTGTAGTGTTCAATCATGACTGCTTAACAAGGTTGCTAATGTCAAGAACAGATCATTCACCGCTCCACCTGTTTTGGCACTTGTAAAAAAATCAGCTGATATTCCCAGCCCTTTTAAAATAGTCTCCAATTCGGTTAAAACCACCAGGTCTATTTTATTGCCTACCAACAAAAGGGGGGCATTTGCAACTTTTTCAGATAAAATCTTTAGGTCACCGCCCAGATTTTCAAAAGTCGAAGGACGGCTAACATCGAAAACAAAGACAACACCGTGTGTGCCCAGCAGATAGGAATCTCTGAGCAATGTGATATCATCGGTACCTTCCAAATCCCAGATAATGAACGAGACGGCCTTTTCCGGGGTTATCTCAACAACTTTCTTTGTTATATGTACCCCAATGGTAACCTTATAATTGTCAGAAAAAGTATCGCTCACAAAACGTCTGACCAAAGAGGTCTTGCCTACGCCAAAATGACCAAGAACAACAATTTTCTTAGATTTTAGCATTACTAAAATATTTGGTCAGTTCTTTTTCCAAACGCGCCTTTCCGGCGGGAACGATACTCTGTTCTGATTTTCCGGTTTCAAAAACCAGATCTAGGTTCATCGCCATAAAACTGTTGTAAAAATCGAAGATGATATCTTGAAGGGCATTCTTTGAACTGGTTACAAAATTTCCTGAAATGATGACGGCGATATAATGCGTGGCGAAACTTTGAAGATATATGTTATAAAGCTCATATTCAATAAGTTCAAGATTCTGGTCTCTTTGGTTAAAGGCGTCTTCAACGAATGATTTTATGGCCGTGAGCATACCTGAAATCATTTCTTCGTCAATGGTGTTTGACTTTGTGAAGCTGGCTTTAAGAATCCCCGAGTCTTTTTCGATGAGCAGCACTTGTTCGATTTTTGCCTCGGCAAGGTCTCCCAGCATAAGCACTTCTTCATTGGTGCCAGTAAAAAAAGACCTGAACTTTCGTTTCCAACGTTTCAAAAAACTTAATTGTTCTTCTATCTTTTCTGAAAGAAGCTTCATTTCTTGTGCAACGTACTTCTTGACCATTTTCCCTAAAACCGGGTAAAGGGCATCGACTACTTCATCTTTGTGGTTCTTGATCTCTTCCTTTAATGTTGCGGTGATAACCGGGCCTAATGTACTTGGAATGCTGTTCTTGAACTCGTTGATCTGATATTCGATCAAAGGATCTACTTTTTCGGAGAGATTTTTGCGCTCGTTGATGGTCTGCTCCAGGATCTCGACACGTTCAGAAATACGCTGTTCGAACTCGTGCTCATCGGCAAAGAGGATATCCTTGAGAATCTCAAGCTTGTCTTTCTCGTCCATCTTTGGGTACATGATGAAATTTATTTAGCGGCAATTTTCTCACCTAGGTCGACCAACAGTTTTCCCAGCATTTTCTTATTTACCGAATCGGTTTCAAGATCTTCCATCTTATCGGATAGGTTCTTCTCCAATTCGGTGATACGAATGTTTATGTCGGTAGCTATACTGTCAAGCGAAGTGTTCAGTTCAGAACGAACCTCCTCGATCAGATTTTCAAGCAATTGCTTCTTTTCCAGAATGTCCTTCTTAAGCGCTTCGAACTCTGTGTCGTAAGCGTGCATCGTTTCACCAAAGAGTAAATTTTTGATAACATCGATCTTTGAGGCCGAACTCTCTATTTTATCCTCTAATGTGAACATGGGTTTATTGTTTTTGGTCATGGCGCTTTAATTTTTTGAACAGCCCTTTTTCAAGACATAACTACTCTTACTTAAAAAGGGTTGAAAAATACGATATTTTCAGCATTTTTTACTGAAACAAGCAAACAAACTCTTACAAGCGAAAAACAATAGAGACTAACTGCAACCACATTACAATTTTAATTATCAAAGAAATAGCAATGTATGCGCAACGGGTGCTACCCATATTTTCACGAAGTGCTATTTGTCATTTGAACAATATTTGTATCTTGGCCTTATCGACAGCACCTCATTTGTGTTAAATCGACATCAGGCCCGACCCCACTTCATACGAAAACCTAAACTGTAACGTTCGCTACTTATGAGACTTTACATGGTATTTCTTGGCCTTTTGTTATTTGCGAGCTCTTGTAGTACGCTGGGTTTAAAGGATAAAAAAAGCGTGGTCAAAGATGCTCCGTCGCAACCCGTGCCAAAGCCAATGTCCTTTGAGCGACTAATTTCAAAGGATGCCATTTCACAAAAAGGGCTCTTCAACGTTCATCAAGTAGGTGAAAAATACTATTTCGAGATCCCTGATAGTCTTTTCAACCGTGAAATTTTAGTGGTAACCCGCTTCATTAAAACGCCATCAGGTGCAGGAAACTACGGCGGCGAAAAGATATCGGAAAACACCATTATTTTTGAAAAAGGGCCTACAAAAAATGTTTTTCTGCGTATCGCTACTTTAGTAAGTGCCGCAGATGAAGACGATGCTATTTCCAAAGCCGTCAACAATGCGAACATCACTCCCATTCTAGAAGCTTTTGAAATCAAGGCAAGCGATGATAGAAAAGCTTCCCACCTCATTGATGTGACCGATTTTCTAAACAGTGAAAACCCGTTGTTGGCCCTCAGTGGTAGCCAAAAAGATTCGTATAAACTATTGCAAATCGAGAAGAATAAAAGCTACATCAAACAAATCAATACATTCCCCATAAATACGGAGATTAAAACTGTAAAAACGTACAAGGCGAAGACCACTAAAGAAAAAACAGAAAAGCAATTACCTGCTGCCATTTTAGCCGGAATGGTTACCTTGGAAATCAATAACTCGTTCATACTACTCCCAAAAGAGCCCATGCGAAAACGCTATTGGGATGCACGGGTCGGCTATTTCGCCAGCTCATACCTTGAATATGGCGATGAGCAACAAAAAGTTGACAAGAACACCTACATACACCGTTGGAAGCTCGAACCCAAAACCGGCGATGTCGACAAATGGAAGCGTGGCGAACTGGTGGAGCCCAAAAAACAGATCATCTATTACATCGACCCGGCAACGCCAAAAAAATGGCGGCCCTATTTGATCCAAGGTATCAACGATTGGCAGGTAGCCTTCGAACAAGCTGGTTTCAAAAATGCGATCATAGGCATGGAATGGCCCGAAAACGATCCAACCATGAGTTTAGAAGACGCCCGTTTTTCGGTACTGCGTTATTTTGCGTCACCTTCAAAGAACGCATATGGCCCAAATATTGTAGATCCGCGAAGTGGTGAAATTTTGGAGAGCCACATCGGCTGGTACCATAATTTGTTGAACCTCTTGCACAGTTGGTACATGGTACAGGCAGGTGCGGTAGATGAAAGGGCGCAACAAATGGAATTCGATACCGAACTAATGGGCAACCTAGTGCGGTTTGTGAGTTCGCACGAAGTAGGGCACACACTCGGTCTGAGACATAATATGGGAGCTAGCTCGGCTACACCGGTCGCCAAGTTACGCGATGCGGAATGGCTGCGAAAAAACGGCCATACCAGTTCAATAATGGATTATGCCCGCTTTAATTATGTAGCCCAACCAGAGGATCATATTCCCGTTGAAGATCTGATGCCCCGTATTGGTGATTATGACAAATGGGCCATTCAATGGGGCTATTCATCTGTTTCATCTGAAACAGATCCTAAGAACGAAAAAGAGCTACTTAATCAACTAGTAGTAGACAGCATTACGGCCAATTCGAGGTTATGGTTCGGGGGCGAAGGAAAAGATTTTGATCCAAGGTCGCAGACCGAAGATTTAGGAGACAATGCCATGGAGGCCAGCATGTACGGCATTCTGAACCTACAGCGCATTGCCCCCTGCATTAAAGAATGGGTCAAGGAAAGCGATAGTGACGATTATGCGAATCTGGATCAGCTCTATAAAGACCTTGTAGACCAATACAGCGACTATATCTTTCATGTGACCAAAAATATTGGTGGTATCTATGTTACCCCGAAAACGATGGGAGAAGACGGTGATGTCTATCGGCCGGTACCCAAAGAGGTACAAAAGCAGGCACTTGTATTTCTTAAGAACTATATTTTTCAAGAACCTAAATGGTTATTGCGCAATGATATCCTTAACGCTGTTCAATCGCCCCAATCAAAAGAGGGCGTCACCAAGACCATGGAGAGTGTAATGGTAAACCTGCTTGGTGGCAGCAGGATAAGTAGAATGACCTTTATAGCAGAACGTTTCGAGCACGAAGACCCTTATAGGCCTGAAGAGTATATCGATGACCTCAACCAATTGATCTGGGGCGATATGAACGTTTTTTATCAGACCAATGCCTATCGGAGAAAACTTCAAAAGTCGTATGTCTCTAACATGATAGCCCTTTACAAGCCCGATGAGGCAGAAGGCTTGGTTGAGGGAATTTTGGCAAAACTCTCTGAGGGGTATACCTCGAATACCGATGTGCGTTCGTTGGCCTTAGATAATCTTTTGACACTTCAAGGAAAAATAAAGCGCACTATTCCGGTCATGACAGACCGAATGACCATTGCCCATTTGAACTACCTTAAACGCGAAATTGAAGAGGTGATAGGCGAAACCGATGATGTCGACCCGTTGTTCATTCCTTTCCGAAAGTATATTTCAATAAAGGAGGAAGGGGAGGAATGATAGCTTTCCTTGTTTGCGACTTACTTACTATACTTTTCCATTGTAAAAAGTTCTGGCTCGCCACCGCGATTTCCGCAGCCGGAAGCGATGTACAAAGCATCATTGTAATCAATGAGGCCTGTGCCGTGACGACCTTCTAACAGCGGTTCAAGCGTTTCCCATGTTTCGGCTGGCAAGCTCAAGGCTTCTACTTCACTGTGCGCCTTTACCTGCGCCTGAGATTCTCCGCCAACCACCAGTATCTTATTGTCAAAAAAGATGGCGGCATTGCCTGCGCGTTGTGTTGGAATAGTGTTCGACAGGGTTTTCCACGAATCAGTGGCAATATCATAGACATCCGTTTCGCCTATC
Organism: Flavobacteriaceae bacterium; assembly: GCA_050330515.1. Taxonomy (GTDB): domain Bacteria; phylum Bacteroidota; class Bacteroidia; order Flavobacteriales; family Flavobacteriaceae; genus Maribacter_C. The sequence goes on from JBHJNU010000099.1 coordinate 30,602, forward strand.
GTTCCGCCAAAAGGGTCGTTGGTTGAGCCTGTGTTCCTTCCGGCAAGGTTATAGATCTTTCCACCGACCAAGACCGACTGAAAGTGATCCCGAGATCTTGGCGCGTTCGCCAAAACTATCCATTCTCCTGTGTTGGGGTCGTAACTATCCATCCAATCTTTGTGATCGCCAATGTGTCCGTTTTTTATTCCACATGAAACATAGATTTTTCCGTTATGCAGCACATTTCCGGTTGATCCTCTTCGTCTTTCTTCAGGAATTTCATCGCCCGTTGACCATGCATCAGTTGCAGGATCATAGATATAAACATGTGTGGTTGGCGTCTCATTTGGCCATCCACCGGTCATCGCAGCAATAACGTAGACCTTATCTTGATATACCACCGGTTGAAAATGGTGTAATTCAATAGGTGGCTGGGCACCCAACGACCAACTTTCGGTATTCGTATCATAAATACTTACCGCCCGAATACTTCTTCCCCCCAGTAAGTAAAACTTTTCGCCTACTTGCACAAAGGCGGCCTCATGGCGCTGAACCGGTTTGCTATTATCTTTTGCGACCACCGATTGCCACTTCGCGATGGGTTCATCGGCTACCGGGTCAGATAGGGTTATGGGTTCTTTGTCTACTTCTTTACAACCGATAAATAGTAAAAAACAACTTGTGAAAAATATATACTTTAACATGCCGCATATTTTATTAGCACTAAAATTAACGATAAATTTTTCAATACCTAAGCAAGAACTTTGCATTGCCTATTCTATTTTTTTATCGGTTAAACAGGTTTTGCCGGTCATTGAGATTCGAGGCAATTATAGTTTTGCATTACTTTTGGCACCGATAAAATGCGGCGAACATACCGAGAACGGTCCAGTTATTAAAAAGCTTCTAAAGATGTACTTTCCTCTAAAATAGTATAGCAAATTTGTCTTATCACTACAGCTATACCATGCGCCTTTACGAATGACACGAAATATACCCCAGACCTATTATAAAACTTAACGTTTCTGATCATACTCTATAAACACAAAAAGCAACAATGAACCATTATTGCTTTTTGTGTTTGCCTACTCGGTACACCACTAGTTACAGATTAGCTGTAGTGGGGTACTAATTTAAGATATCCTAAGCACGACAAAAAAATCTTTAGGCAAAAAGTAAATCCTTT
>JBHJNU010000100.1:0-14567 GCA_050330515.1 Flavobacteriaceae bacterium
AGTTTTAGGTAATACTCATTGGTATCGATACCTTGTTGCCAAAGTTGATGGAACTTGTCAGGGATCATCGGTTTGAAATTATCCAAGACCACATGCGAAAGTTGTTTCAGGTTTGCGAAAAGAGATTTTACGTTTCCACTGACGAAATCTTCAACGCAGGCATCGGTATGCTTGATGAACTGGTCTTTTAACATACTTCGGAAGCCCTCGTTCTTCATTTTTTCCATGAACAATTGAACCATGGGCGCCGTTTCACCTGTTAAACCGCTATCTAATAAAAAAACGGCCCCCTTACCTTCAACATTTTGGCTCGGTATGCTTGCTGATTCAATATTATCTTGAGAATTGATCAATATGGGCAGACTCAGATAGCTGTTCAAAGGATCCAGACCGGAAGATTTTCCATGGAAAAAAGATTCCATTGCGCCGAAAATCGATTTAAGCTTCAACAACTTTTCGCGCGTAAGGTTTTCCAATACCGTAATCTTGTTCTGTGCGTATTTATCATAAATGGCCGCGACCAAAGCCCCGCTACTACCAACGCCATAACCCTGTGGTATGGAACTGTCAAAGTACATGCCTTCATTTATATCCTTTTTCAAGGTCTTTAGGTCAAAAGAAACAAGTTCAGGATTCTCCTTGGCAAGGTTCTCCAAATAACTCGAAAAAGCCAAAAGATTCTTATTCGATCGTATCGCCGCCTCTGATCCACTGTCTCCGGTCTTCAACGCACCCTTGAAAAAATTATAAGGAATAGATAGTCCTTTAGAATCTTTGATAATTCCATATTCTCCAAAGAGGAGTATTTTTGAGTAAAATAATGGTCCTTTCATTCTTTTTCAGTGCATTTGCTTTACCTACTTAACGCTAGTTAGACGAAAATCTGTTGAAAAGCTACAGCTTTTTCGCGCCAAAACCAATTCGGTCACAAATATACTGCCCGTTTTCGCAATATACAACCAACTCATTCTTAATAAATTGATATACTTGATGCTTCTCCTTTTCAGGATAAAGTATATGTACGTTCGCACCGGCATCCAATGTAAAACAGAGGTTCGTACCCGATGTTTCTCGAAAAGCCCATATTTTATTGATGATTTCAAGTGTATTGGGTTTCATCAAGATAAAATACGGTTGGCTGGTCATCATCATTGCGTGTAAGGTCAAGGCCTCACTTTCAATGATTTTGATGAACTGCCCTAAATTTCCCTCTGCAAAAACGGTCCTTAGTTTCGTCAGATTTTCGTGCGCTTGGGCGAACCGCTTTTCGGCAAACGGGTGATCGTGCATCAAATCATGACCAAGGGTGCTACTGACCTGCTTTTTCCCTTTATCCACTAACAGTATAGTATCGTGGTAGTTTTTGAAAATATCGTGGACCTGATAGGGATATTTGATTCCGTACAGATTTGAACTTCCTTCGGTAGCCGCATGGTCTCCCCATTGTACCAGATCGCCCTCAATACTTCTACAAGCGCTGCCCGACCCCAATCGGGCTAAAAAGGAAGCCTTCCTGTTGAAAAAATCATCGGTGATGCCTGGGGTCAATTGCCGTTCTAAATGCATAAGACAGAGAGACAAGGCCGCCATACCACTAGCCGAAGACGCAATGCCGCTGCTATGGGGAAAAGAATTGGAAGTCTCGATCCTAAAATGGTACTGCCTCAAAAAGGGAAGGTACGGTTCTATACGACCAAAAAAAGTGATGATCTTGGGTTTGAAATCTTCTTTCGGCCTTCCTTCGAATACGAAATCAAAAGAAAAGTTGGCCGCTTTTTCATCTAGCTTTCTATAGGAAACCGTAGTTGTAGTGGCACAGGCATCTAAGGTAAAACTAATGGAGGGATTCGCCGGAACCTGATTTTCTTTCTTCCCCCAATACTTCACCAAGGCAATATTACTGGGCGCCCTGTAGGTTGTTTTTCCTTCATGTATCTCCGCGGTATATGCTGAAGGAACAAAGGCTGTTTCTGTCATCGAAAATTAAATTTACGCAAAGATAGGTTTTAAGGTATTTAAGAGTGGTTACAAAGAAAATAATTGCTACTTTAGAGGAAATACACCACCCTTTTGAAGAAGAAACTGACCCGTATCGCCATTGCCGTGAGTATTTGTCTACTGATAGGTTTTCTGGCCAGTGTTGCCACCCAGAGCTCGGTCAGTACTTGGTTTCTTACCTTGAACAAACCTAGTTTTAATCCGCCCAACTGGCTTTTCGCACCGGTCTGGACAATACTTTACATCATGATGGGCGTTGCCGCCGGCATGGTATGGGCAAAGGGCATGCACCATCTCTGGGTAAAGACGGCCCTTTACCATTTTGGCTTCCAACTACTTTTGAACGCCACCTGGAGTATCGTTTTTTTTGGTTTCCGACAGCCTTTTTGGGCGTTAATGGTCATTGCAACATTGCTTTTACTGTTAGCGCTCACCATACGTTGGTTCAAGGTAGTAAGTAAACCCGCGGCCCTGTTGTTGATTCCCTATTTCTTGTGGGTTTGTTTCGCTACCGTGCTGAACTATAAAATATGGGAGTTGAATTGAACTTCGTCATTCGGTGTTTGGCCGAAGGAAGTTTTTTGGCAGGCCCGTCACGAAAAACGGTCGGATTTTAAAAAGGAATTATCCTATGGTACCGATGCAGAATGCAGCTAGATGTTGGTGGCAATGATTCAGTATTTCATTGAGAAAGGGCCAACAGCTTGACCATGGTGTTATGGTTTCTTGTGGTTGCCACAACCTTCAACTTTCGCTCGATAAGATTGTTGGTCAGTTTGGCATTTCCCGCTCCTCGGGTACAATTTAAATATACACAGTATTCGGCAACCTGAAAAAGCTCGTTCGGGTAATCCGTTTGCTTCAAGGTGTTGATCAACATGTCTTCCGGTTTACGCTGTAGCAGCACAAAATAGATTCTATTGGCCTCTACATCTTCGGTTTTTTTATACGGACATTCTTGAAGTATGTTTTCCATATCGGATCTTGTCATCACCAAAACGGGCACATCAAAACCAAAAGAATCATTGATTTCCTTTTTTATCCGTTCTTCTAGATACGAGGTACTTGCTATGTCGCTTTTGAACACTATGTTACCACTTTGAATATAGGTTAGCACCTCTTTCAAACCTAGCCTCTCTAGGCCAAACTTCAAATCGGCCATGCTGATTTTATGTTTTCCGCTTACGTTAACCCCTCTAAGTAGTGCGATATAGGTTTTCATTGGTCAACCTTTGTGATGGCTTTGGCGGCAATATAGCCCCCGGTCCATGCATTTTGAAAGTTGAACCCTCCTGTAATCGCATCAACGTTGATCACTTCGCCCGCAAAATAGAGGTTCGGAAGCAATTTACTTTCAAAGGTCTTGAAATTGATCTCCTTCAGATTTACCCCTCCGGCAGTTACAAATTCTTCCTTAAAAGTACTTTTGCCATCGACCTGAAATTCGCATTTGGTAAGTTGATCGGCGAGGTTTTGTAATTGTTCTTTTGTTACATCGCCCCAAGTAAGGTCGGCGGCGATGCCCGAGGCCTTGACCAAGCTGGTCCATAAACGTCGTGGAAGATCAACTGCCTTTGTTCTTAAGATGGTCTTTTTGGCCTCTATTTCCTTTATTTCCATCAATAAATCGATTACGGATCCCTCGTAATACTCTGGCAACCAATTGACCCGTATGGTAAAACGATAGTTCTTTTCATTGAGTATTTTGGCCCCCCAAGCCGACAGCTTTAAAATCGCCGGACCACTGACGCCCCAGTGCGTAATGAGCAGGGGACCCTCGGCAGACAACAGTATTTCATCAGCCCCTTTACTGCCCAAAGCAATGGTGATCTTGTGTTTGGACGCTTTTCTCTCCAAGACCTCTACCCGGGCGGGGGTACTGATCCCCTGAATTCCGTCAATACGCCCGTCTGCAATGTTGAAGGTAAAAAGCGAGGGAATTGGAGGTTCGATGTTGTGCCCTAATCGCTGCAACAACTCCCATATTTTCGGATTACTTCCTGTGGCCACCAGAATTTTTTTTGCTTGGTAAACGCCTTTGATCGACCTTACTTGCCAGCTGGATTCGTTCGCTATGGTGATGGCCTTTATATCGGTAACGCTACTGCCTCGCAATACCTGGATCCTGTATCGGTCCACTTCGTTCAAGAAACAGTCGATAATGGTTTGTGATGAATTGGTTACCGGGAACATGCGGCCGTCTTCCTCGATCTTCAGCCGAATACCGCGTTTCTCGAAAAACTGTACGGTATCGCCACTGCAATAGGCGTGAAAAGGGCCCAGCATTTCCTTTTCACCACGCGGGTAGTTCGTGGTCAATTCTCTCGGGTCGAATTCCGCATGGGTCACATTACAGCGCCCCCCGCCTGAAACTTTGACTTTAGAAAGTACCTCCTTGCCCCTTTCAAGAATAGCAATCTTTAATTTAGGATTTGCCTCGGCGATATGGATCGCCGCATAAAAACCTGCAGCACCACCACCGATAATCAGCACGTCGAACATCACTTTGCCCGTTCTGGGTAGTTGGTAATAATACCGTCAACACCGAACTCTTTCATTTTTAAAATATCCTGGGCTTCGTTGACCGTCCACGTATACGTTTTGAAACCGGCTTCTTGAATGGCCAAATTATTCTCTGCGGTGAGCTTACTGAAATTCGGGTTGATCGCCTCGGCGTTCAACTCCTTGGCGATTGAAAGTGCCTGCAAGGGATCGTCTTCTGTCAATATGGCGATAGGAATGTCTTTGTTCACCTTTCGCATTTCACGTAGCTCTTCCCATTTGAAGCTCGAGATCAAGAAATCTTCCGTCTTCCAACCCTGATTTTCTATGTAATAATTGGTAATGAAATTTACCCTATCAACAGTGCCGGAACCTTTCAATTCTATATTCAACCGTACTTTATGGTCTACAAGTTTTAGAACATCTTGCAGCATGGGTATGCGGTGGTTACCCTCCAAAACCACTTTTCGAAGATCAAAAATATTCCATTCCTCGATGTTTCCACCGGCATTTGAAAGCCGTTCAAGCCGTTCATCATGAAAGACAACGGTCTCGCCACTTTGTATATTGAAAACATCTATTTCTATCATATCGACCCCGAGATCCATGGCCTTCTGGATCGATGCCAAGGTGTTTTCGGTTTCATGGCCCATAGCCCCTCTGTGGCCAATGACCAGTGGTTGTTTACTTTCCATACAGCCTGATAGGGTTAGTAGTGTTAAGGCCATTATTAATAATGATATCCTTTTCATGCGCGTTCAAAATTTAGAGAACTTTAAAAATAAAAGATTCCAGCGAATTTAGTGAAATTTCAATTGTACCGATCCCATCCGTAACGATCAACTGGGCGTTTTTGCCATAAAGCATATCTTTTAGTGGATACTTTCCTTCGCCTAAACTCCATTTGCCTACCATATCCTCCGGAATTCTTAACCGAAATACCCGCGAGTCGTTCGCCTCGAAATTGGAAACGACTATCAATTTTTCCGAATCAGACCATCGAAGGTAAGAAAGTACCCTATGGTCATAGCCCTCAGTATGCTCTTTATTATAAAAATGGATGTCTCTATATTCGCCCATCAAGGCTTCACTAGAAATTGTAAAGGTCAAAAGGCGTTTGTAAAAATCGCGCAATGCCGCTTCCTGTTCGGACAATTGCCCACCATCGAATTGTTTGTTGTTCACCCAACGTTGAAAATTCGGAACACCGATATAATCGAATATAGAGGTTCGGCCCGGTTTTCCAAAACCCGCATCTTCCGCACCGGGCTCACCGACTTCCTGACCGAAATAGATCATTGTGGGCGAGGTGCTTATGGTCGCCGAAATGACCATGGCAGGTTTTGCCATTTCCGCATTACCTACGAACTCGGCACTAGCTATGCGATGTTCGTCATGGTTTTCCAAGAAATGCAGCATGCTATGTTCTATATCTTGCAGATCTTCTTGAACTTTCACAATATGATCCGTCCAACCATACCCTTTCATAATGTGCTTCAGACTGTCGTACAGTTCTACCTTGTCATAGAGGTAATCCATTTTTCCCTTGCGGATGTAATCTCTATATAAAGTGGGATTATAAACCTCGGCCAACAAGAACGCATCAGGGTTCTTCATTTTGATGTGAGAATTCAGGTAGCTCCAGAACTCTACCGGCACTATTTCGGCCATATCGTACCGAAAGCCGTCCACCCCCATTTCTGTCCAGAAAAGGGCAATATCCTTGAATTTTTTCCATGACCCCGGCACCTCTTTATCGGCCCAAAACGCAACATGTTCCTTAAAATCCTTATGCTGGAAGTTTTCGGGAAGCAGATCAAAATCATAGCTGCCATCGGGCCTAATGCCGTAGTTGATCTTCACGGTCTCGTACCAGTCGTTCATATCGGGTTGGGACAGGCGCGAACCGTTGCCTGTCCATTTTGCCGGAACTTCGGTGAACTTACCATCGGTCATTTGGTGCCGCTCACCCCCAAGTGGCCGGTATCCATCACGCCAATCGGGCACTTTGAACGCTTGGTCGGGGATATAGTAAAAATTGTTGTCACGTGCATATTCAACCGACGTATCATCGGTAGCTCCAAATGGTTCAAGCCCTTCTGGGGTAGATTTGCCCTCATAGTTCCTCGCCACATGATTGGGTACGATATCGATGATTAGTTTTAAACCTACTTTTTTCGTTCGTTCTATCAGTTGTTGAAACTCTTCTAGCCTTTTTTCAGGATTCTCCGCCAGGTCAGGGTTTACGTTGTAATAATCCTTGACCGCATACGGGGATCCTGCACGACCTTTAACGATATCGGGGTCGTCATTCGAAATACCGAAGGCTGTATAGTCTGAAATAATATCATGATGTGGCACGCCGGTGTACCAAATGTGGGTGACCCCAAGATCTTTGATTTCCCTTAATGCGGTTTCGGTAAAGTCTGCAAACTTCCCCACGCCGTTTTCTTCGAGCGTACCCCAGGGCTTGTTCGTGGTATCGGTATTGCCGAACAATCTCGTAAAAACTTGGTAGACTACCTTTTTCCCTGGGGCTATTTGCGTATCCGATTTCATAATTCTAGACTGTTCTTTCTGTTCAGATTTGCATCCGAATAGGGCCGTAGCGATACAAATTAACACCAGCTTTTCCATTTTTATGGGGCCTTCTTTTTCAAACCGGACACTTTTACGAAAAAGATAAAATATCCACCCGATTACTAAGAGGATTTAGGATTCAAAACTACCCTTTTACCATTTACGCGAATGGACATATCTTCCTTTCCTTCCAGCTCAAATCGGGTGTCGCCATGACTTACGGTCACCTTCAAAATTCGCATTCTAAAGTTGATCTTGAAAGAATACGATTTCCATTGATCTGGTATTCTGGGGGTAAACGATAATTTATCATCGACCACGCGCATACCCCCGAAGCCTTCGACAATACTCATCCAAGTACCGGCCATCGAGGTAATGTGAAGCCCTTCCTCAACTTCTTTATTGTAGTCATCGAGATCTAAACGAGAGGTTCGTAAATAGAAGGTATAGGCCTGCTCCATCCGGTTCAACTTTGCGGCCTGAATACTATGAACACATGGCGAAAGAGATGATTCATGAACGGTAAAGGGCTCATAGAAATCAAAATGTTTTTCTAGTTCTTCGAGCGTAAAATGGTCTTCAAAGAGATAAAATCCTTGAAGCACATCGGCCTGCTTAATGTAAGGGGATCGCAAAATCCGGTCCCAACTCCACTTCTGGTTGATGGGGCGTTGTGCTTTCGGAAGGTCGGCAACGGTAATGAGTTGCTTATCTAAAAACCCATCTTGTTGCAAGAAGATATCGTGTTCCTTTGAAAAGGGGAAATACATATTCTTCGCCACTTTTTCCCAAGTCTCCTTCTCTTTATCGGTCAACTTGGTAACCCCAATGATTCTGCCGTAATCGTCAGGATAGCCGTCTTTCACCTTCTGTAACTGTTGTAGGGTAAAGTTGATACACCATTTTGCCAAATAATTGGTGTACCAATTATTGTTGACATTGTTCTCATACTCGTTCGGGCCCGTAACCCCAAGAATGACGAACTTATCTTTTTGGGTAGAAAGTGTAGCACGTTGGCTCCAGAAACGGGCGATGCCAATCAGTACTTCGAGACCCATTTCGGGTATATAGGTATAATCACCCGTAAACCGATAGTAGTTGTAAATTGCAAAAGCAATGGCCCCGTTGCGATGGATTTCCTCAAAGGTGATTTCCCACTCGTTGTGACATTCCTCGCCGTTCATGGTAACCATAGGATAGAGGGCGGCCCCGTTGGAGAATCCCAACTTTTTCGCGTTCTCGATGGCTTTCTCCAAATGATTGTAACGATACTCTAAAAGATTGCGCGCCACTTTGCGGTCTTTGGTCGCCATGTAAAAGGGAATGCAATATGCCTCGGTATCCCAATACGTGCTGCCCCCGTATTTTTCACCGGTGAATCCCTTCGGGCCTATGTTCAAACGCGAATCTTTGCCCAAATACGTTTGATTCAGCTGAAAAATATTGAACCGGATGCCTTGTTGCGCCTTTACATCGCCCTCAATGCCAATGTCGCTCATTTCCCAGATTTTGAACCAGGCTTTTTTCTGTTTTTCGAGAAGATTTTCGAAGCCAAGATCAGTAGCTTTCTTCAAGGCCATTTTGGCCGCATCGACCAGTTCAGATGGCCTATGGTTTCTTGAAACGGTATAACCCCCGTATTTATAAAGAGTTAGGGTTTCGCCTTTTTTGACTTTTTGACGGTATGAATGGCCGATCCACAGGTCTTTTTGTTCTACGGTCGGTATCGCTTCTACAAGCTTTCCATTATGGAACAAGTTGGCCTCCATAAAGGTACAGGTTGCAAAATTGGTCTTCATCGTATGGGCTTCGATGAAGGCTTGGCCGCCATTGGTCGAAATCTCGGTAGTATTCCAGAATTTGTCGTCCCAGTTACTATCCTCGTTCGTAATGCCACTATCCAAATACGGAATGAAGCTGATCTCGGCCTCCGATTCGACCGGGGTAACTTCATATCTGATCGCGCCGACTTCATCTAGTTCCAGACTAAGAAAGCGCGTTACTTTCACCCCTAGCTTAAACGCGTTGGCCGATATCGCTACAAAACTGCGCTCGTACCACCCTTCTTGCATATTGAGCTCGCGACGGAATTTTTCCACTTTCATGCAAGTGGCCAGATCGAATGCCACCCCGTTCACGAATAGTTCGATACCGATCCAGTTGGGGGCATTAAGCACCTTTGCAAAATATTCGGGATAGCCATTCTTCCACCAGCCCACGCGCGTCTTGTCAGGATAATAAACACCCCCGATGTAACTTCCCTGAAAGGTTTCACCAGCATACGATTCTTCAAAATTGGCGCGTTGGCCCATATGGCCGTTACCCAAACTGAAAAGGCTCTCAGAAGATTTTACTCTTTTGGCGTCGAAGCCTTCCTCAATAATCGACCAGGGATCTGGTTTTATGTAATCTTGGTTCATGCAGTTTCCACTATTTTATGCTATTCTTTCGTTGCTACTCTTCATCGCTGTGAAAATGTACCGGCTTATTCCGGTATGCCTATGTTCAAGCTGCCACAAAGAGGGTCTATTTTAACAAATCATCTAAAAAGGCTACCTTAATTTCGGTAAAGTCTTTGAAATTGTATTGAGCCGACGATAGGGTGTCCGCATCGCCTATACCTATACTTACCATTCCAGCGGCATTGGCGGCCTCGATTCCGGCCACGGCATCCTCAAAAACCACGCAGTTTTCGGGTTTGACATGTAACCGTTGCGCCGCGATCAAAAAGACCTCGGGGTCGGGTTTCGCCCTGGTCACATTATTGCCGTCGACTACCACATCAAAATAAGGTAAAAGCTTTACCTTATCCAAAATTGGTTTTGCATTTTTACTCGCGGAACCCAATGCGATCGGTATCTGCCTTTCCTTCAAATAGTTCAATACCTTTGGCACATCGGGCAAAATCTCCGATGCGTCCATTTTTTCAATATACCCAAGGTAATCTTCGTTTTTTTCGACCATCCAGGTATCGAATTGCTGTTGGGTCGCTTCCACTCCGCCGATATCCAACAGAATTTCTAAACAGCGTTTTCTACTTACCCCTTTAAAAAATTCATTCTGTTCTTCGGTAAAGTCAAAGCCCAGTTCGTTGGCAAGATGTTTCCATGCCAGGTAATGGTATTTAGCAGTGTCTACGATCACACCGTCTAAATCGAATATGAATCCGGTTCTATTCATGGCGCAAGAAAGTTTTGGGTTAATTAATGGTGGACTCCCGTTCAATCAAGGTAGCCTCTATAAGCTCGGTGCGGAACGTTTCCTGATCATTCTCGCCAATTTCGGCCTCGATCCTTTCTATTAGCATTTGGGCGGCAATCTCTCCCATTTGTTCCCCGTGTTGAGCGACAGTGGTTAGCGAAGGTACATAATGCTTGGACAACAAGCCATCGGTAAACCCTATAAATGAAATATCTTGAGGAATTTTCAGGCCCATCTTTTGAACGATCCCCATGCAATGAACCGCAAAGACTTCATTGACGCAGAGTACGGCATCAATGGTCTTCTGGGTAAAGAAGCTTTTAATTTCAGATTCGTCCACCTCTTTAAAAGATAAGGTCAAGATAAGGTTTTCATCGTAAGCGATGCCATGGTCGCTTAAAGCCTGCCGGTATCCTTCAGCCCTTTTCGCGCTGACATTAAAATAACTATCCGTGGTTACCAGGGCAATGCTTTTTCTTCCGTTCCTTAAGAACTTTTGCACGGCCTGATACGAAATTTCCTTGTCGTTAATGATTACCTTGTCACAATCTACCTCGTCGGTAATTCGATCAAAAAGTACCAAGGGTATGCCTTGTTGGGTTACTTCCTTAAGGTGATGGAAATCATTCTTTTGCTGGGTCTCTGCAGAAAGTGACATGATAAAACCATCGATGCTTCCGTTGGCCAGCATCTCCATATTCAACACCTCTTTGTCAAAAGATTCATCTGACACGCAGATGATAACGTTATAGCCCCTACTGTTGGCGTACTTCTCGATGCCCCTGAAAACCGTAGTGAAAAAGTGATGGACTATAGCTGGAATAATGACCCCGATATTTCGTGTTTTCCTATTCTTTAGGCTTAAGGCTATATTGTTCGGTTTGTAGTTGTATTGTTTTGCGAAGGCCTGTATCTTTTCTTTTGTATCGCTGCCGATCTCTTCACTATTCTTCAACGCCTTCGATACCGTTGAAATGGAAACGTCAAGCTCCCTGGCGATCTGTTTAAGTGTAATTTTCTTTTTCACAAGATAAAACTAAGTGTTCTTATAGGAACGAAAAGTGAAAAGTAGTGTTAAAAACAATCTCCAAAAACTATTCACGACTTTTTAACAAAAAGCATTATTTCTTGTTAAATTGATGTTAACCAAAAATAGCTTATATTTGAAAAAAAATATAAATTTATCACTTTAATCGCCAATCTCTGAAAATTCTGTAATTTTAGAATAATCTTATTATTATTCTCTCAATACAGAAAAGTTATCAACACGAAACCGTTTTCGTAACTTCCTACGAAACCTGTTCATAGGATATTAACAAATAATTTACATATTTTTCACCTTTCAACTAAAATTAACTCAAATTTAAATCAACTATTTATGAAAATTACGCTACTAAAGAGCTTGTTGATTACTGGGGCATTGCTATGCTTTGGTATGGCACGGGCACAAGAGGTAACAGGTACTGTTTCCGATTCGAACGGTCCGTTGCCGGGCGCCAGTGTTGTTGTAAAAGGAACAACCAATGGTACCCAAACAGATTTTGACGGTAATTTTACCATTGGCGATGTAGGTGAGAATGGTATTTTGGTCATTAGTTACATTGGTTTTAGGTCCCAAGAGGTTGCCGTAGCTGGCCAAACAACCTTGGCAATTACACTTGAAGAAGATGCTCAGGCTCTAGAAGAAGTGGTAATTGTAGGTTATGGTAGCCAAGCGAAAAAGGAAATCACTACTGCGGTTACCAGTGTCAATGCCGAAGACTTCAACCAAGGTGTGGTAAGTGCTCCTGCTCAATTGCTGCAAGGTAAAGTTGCCGGTCTTAGTGTTGTCAACCGAGGTGGTAACCCAAATGAACAACCTGTTATCCGTCTTAGGGGAATCTCTACCGTAGGTGGTAACCAACAGCCATTAGTGGTTATTGATGGTATTTTAGGAGGTTCGTTAGACAGTGTTGACCCTGCCGATATTCAAAACATAACTGTTTTGAAAGATGGGTCTGCCGCTGCGATCTATGGTTCGAGAGCCTCTTCAGGGGTGATTGTTGTTACCACTAAATCCGGTAAAAGCGGTCAACCCTTACAAATTGGATACAGTGGCCAAATGGCGGTATCCACTATTGCCAACCAAATCGATATAATGAACCGTGAGGAGTTCTTAGCTGCTGGGGGTAACGATTTAGGCAGTGATACCGATTGGAGAGATGAAGTTACCCAAACAGGGGTTGCACAAGTGCACAACGTTTCCGCCTCAGGAGGCACACCGGACATGACCTATCGAATCGCGGCCAACTTCAGGGATACCGATAATATTCTGGTTAATTCAGGTTTTCAACAGGCGAACTTCCGAACAAATTTTACCGGTCGCTTATTTGATGACAAATTAAAGCTTACGGTAAACACCGCCTTCACCACCAGAGATTCTCAAAATGGGTTCAACGAAGCGTTGCGCTACGCGACAAGCTATAACCCGACTGCCCCAGTTTTTGGAGACGATGCTCCTTTCGCATTCAACTCGGCGCAGTTTGGGGGTTATTTCGAGACCTTGGGCCTTTTTGATAGCTTCAACCCAGTTTCCATTGCAGAATTAAATCGCAATGATGGCGCGGCTACGACCTTGAACTACAATATAAACCTGAATTATGATATATCAGATGCACTTGCGATCAATGTCAATTACGCTGAAGAAGATTTCAAGAATAATAGGAACCAATACTACCCCACTACCAATCTATGGAGGGGCAATGCATTAAGCCCGACGCGAAGAGGCCGGGCCGATTTTTTCGGCGAGGAACGAACCTTCAGACTATTCGAAACTTTCGCTACGTATAAAGGTAGGGTAAAAGATTTTGTGGATCTGACGGTAACCGGAGGTTACTCTTTTCAAGAAACAGATTATAACAACAATTATTTTCAGATCGGGGACTTTCCAGCAGGTGTAGACTTTGATTTTAGTAATAGCATTCAAGTGGCCCAAGATTTATTGGAAGGCGGAAGAATTGTAGCCAGCAGCAGCAGGCAGGACGGTGACCGGATCATTCGATTCTTCGGGCGTTTGAATGCCACTTTTGACGATGCCATTTACCTTAATGCGGCTTTGAGCCGTGAAGGTTCAAGCCGATTTGGTGAGGAAAACCGATGGGGTATCTTCCCAGCGGTAGCCTTGGGTGCAGATTTGAACAAATACCTTAAATTGAACAAAGTAAATCTTTTAAAGGCTCGCCTTGGATGGGGTGTTACCGGGTCGATACCGCCCGAAGTAGGTCTTTATCAAGAAATTTTCAATGTTCAGAACGGTACCGACGGCCAAAGTGGTGCCGCCACCACCCAAGCCGGTGGCCGTGCCGCTAACCCCGATTTGAAATGGGAGGAAAAATCGGAAATCAACCTTGGTTTCGAATTCGCCACGGATAGGTTCGGGGCAACTCTAGATCTTTTTACCAGAGACATAAAGGATTTCATCATCGAGGCCAACGTGGAAGCGTCTGAATTTAACGGATTCAGCAGACGCTGGGAGAATGCAGGTACGTTAGGTGTTAATGGTATCGAGGTGTCGGCCAATTATGATCTAATCAAAAAAGAAAAACTGAACTATAACACCGGAGTAATTTTCACTCACAACAAGACCATTTTAGAGGAAAATCCTCAAGGTGACCAGGTACTTGGTAACTTAGGGGCTCCCGGGCAAAATAACACCTTTGTTGTCTTGTTGCGCGAGGGTGAAGAAATCGGTCAAATTTGGGGGCCGGTGTGGTCCGGAAATGTGAATGCCGCCGGCACTCCCATATTGTCTGATATAAACGGTGACGGCGCAGTGAACGGTGGCCAGGGTAGTGCCTTGGCGGAAAATGGTGATTTTACCGTTCTTGGTACTGGACTACCCGACTTTGAACTTGGTTGGACGAATCAGATTCAGGTGGGCAACTGGGATGCCAATGTCTTTTTTAGAGCCGTAGTTGGCCATAGTTTGGTAAACAGTTTCAGGGCATTTTACGAACCCATTATCGGTTCGCAATCTTCCTACAACTTTGTAAATACGGCCAATGCCAATCCAGCAATCAGAACGGCCCAATTTAGTTCGTACTATGTTGAAAAAGCTGATTTTTTACGACTGGATAACATGTCTGTTGGTTATAACTTTAATTTAAAGCAAGACAGTTATATCAAAGGTCTACGACTGTCCTTGGCCGGTCAAAATCTATTTACCATAACGGGCTACGATGGTGTAGATCCTGAGCCTGCGCTTCAAGATGGTGGCGGTTTGAGCGAACTACGCGTTGCTAGGCCAA
>JBHJNU010000101.1:0-11754 GCA_050330515.1 Flavobacteriaceae bacterium
TTAACTCTAGGTGATATCGGAAGACCCAAAATGAAGCCTTTTAAACGGTTGCATTTGTAGTTAACGCTTTCGTATACGGTAAAGTTTGGGTAAACATTTACAGCTACGGGTCTGAACCATGACTTATACCGGGGTTTTATCACGACTTAACTAAATATGGTTACGATATCGGTCTTATTTTCATCGTCATACCCGTCAGATTGCAAGTTAAGTGCGTTCTGTTTGCTCATATCAACAATAGATAGTATAAATTCTGAGGCGTAATTCTCATCGGTAATTCGCTCACTGCCTCCATGGTAGAATTCCCCATCCAGGCCATTAAATGCAATATCGAAGGCGTGAACCGCTTTGTCTTTAGTAAAAACGTCCTGGTACAAAACATTCAGATTCACCCTCAACAAGGGGGTAACCTTATGAGCAAAATTATTTTGGAGCATAACTAGTTGATTACAATAGAAATTTAGTGTCTTATGATTTTTAAGAGCCGGTTATCGCATAGTTTGGTATTAAAAAAAATAGGACATTCGACCATTAGGAAAAGACAATGCCCCGTCTAATCCGAATCAAATTTATAATAGCTCTAGGTTTTCATTAAATTTTTGTTGTGAAAGCCTATCAGGTTGTAGCAAATCTCGCATATCTGTGTTTGTCCCATAGCGTCTTTGATTAAAGTAAAGACGCCAAGCGTAGCGGCCGGAGGAAATCGTGAGAGTTGTTTTGCGACATTAAGATACTATTTGAGTTTTTTCATACCACTTCCTTCGTTGATATGCTGCCTTACCAAAGGCTCATGATTCAAAAGATATGATGCAGATTCTTTGTCAACGGAGAATTGTGTTTTCTTTGCGTAGCAACTGCAATTTGGTTTTAAATGTCGCCTTTAGCGGAAGGCGTGAAAAAGGAAGAGCTTGGAAATCGGAAAAATACTGTTTAAGGCTTTGATGCGAAGTCATTAAATACCTTAAGGTATAATAATTTATAAGCTGTAAATCAGGGGATTATAGTGCTTGTATGCAAAAGTGTACCACAATTTTTGACAACAAAAAAACCTTGGCATGTTCCAAGGTTTTTTTAGCAATGTTATGAATTCGACTATTCTTTTTTCTCATCAAGTTTTTCATTGTCTTTGGAGGCATCCTTGAATTCTCTGATACCGCTACCAAGTCCGCGCATAAGCTCAGGAATTTTTTTCCCTCCGAACAAAAGGAGCACAACGACTACAACCAATATTATTTGAGGGGCTCCAATGGCTAAAAATGTATGTAAAGCTGTCATATTTTGAGATTTAATGGATAACAAATGTACAAAAAAAGTAATTAAACGGTTGTTAATATGAACGGAAACGGTTTAATTTCATTGTAACCGCCAAGAATTTCATTTTCATTTATGGAAAGATAGCCTATTCATTTCAAATGGCCATTAAAATTTGGCGAACCATCTCTAAATTAAAAGCTTGCCTTATCTTTGTAACGTTATGGCTAAGAGTATAAATAAAAGAAGGGAAATCAAGAGAAAGCTGCTGCACAAGTATCGCTTGGTCATTCTCAATGAAAGTACTTTTGAGGAAAAAATTTCCTTTAAGTTGAGCCGACTGAACGTTTTCGTCACGGGCTCACTCTGTATTATAGGCCTAATTGCCCTTACTACTCTTTTAATTGCCTTTACGCCGTTAAGAGAGTATATACCAGGATACTCTTCTACCAAACTAAAAAAACAGGCGACGGATTTAACGTATGAAACAGATTCTTTGGTTCGTGCGCTTAACAATACCAACCATTATTTAGAAACCATTCGAATGGTACTTAAGGGCGATATCGAGAATAATGAGACTAATCGAGATTCCTTACGTGAACGCTTTATACTAGACCCTGCAAGTGTTGACCTAACACCGATCAAGCAAGATTCTTTGTTGAGGGCGGAAGTCGCTTTGGAGGATAAATACAATCTTTTTGAGCGAAATAGAATTAAAAATGAAATGGTGCTCTTTCCACCGATAACTGGAATACTTACACAGCAGTTCAATGCAGAACAGGGCCATTACGCAGTAGATGTGGTCGCCCCAAGAGATACCCCTGTTAAGGCCGCAGCCAATGGAACGGTGATTTTCGCGGAATGGACAGCAGATACCGGCCATGTAATTATCTTAGAGCATGAAAACGGACTTATTAGCATATACAAGCACAACGGATCTTTAAACAAGGGCCAAGGAGACGTAGTTCGTGCTGGAGAAGTTATAGCCTCGGTAGGTAATACGGGAGAGTTGACAACTGGCCCACACCTTCACTTCGAACTTTGGCAGAATGGCGCTCCTGTAAACCCTCTTGATTTTATTGATTTTGAATAGCACCTTATGTCGTTAAAATCAGTCGCCGCAAAGATCTTCGCCAAGTATATTGCCAAAAAGAACGCTAACTGGATCAAGAACCCCATAGTTGCGCAGCAAAAGGTTTTTAAAGCGTTAATTCAAAAAGCCGCATCCACCGAATTTGGTAAAGACCATGGCTTTTCTAAAATTAAGACACATGCCGATTTTGTTTCTAAAGTGCCTGTTCGTGATTATGAGGATCTTAAAGTATATGTAGAGCAAGTAATTGCAGGAAAAAAAGACATCCTATGGCCTGGAAAGCCACTCTATTTCGCTAAAACCTCGGGCACAACTTCAGGCGTCAAGTATATTCCCATCACCAAAGAGTCTATCCAATTTCTGATAGAGGCTTCTCGAAATGCCATTTTGAACTATATCCATGAGACTGGAAATAGCGATTTTGTTAATGGAAAAATGATTTTTCTACAGGGAAGTCCTGAAATGCAGGAAAAAAATGGCGTTAGAATAGGAAGACTTTCCGGCATTTCTGCCCATTATGTGCCCAACTACCTACAAAAAAATCGTTTGCCCAGCTGGAAGACCAATTGTATCGATGATTGGGATAGCAAGGTAAACAAGATTGTAGAAGAGACCGTGAACGAAGACATGACCGTCATCGCGGGCATACCCTCTTGGGTGCAGATGTACTTTGAAAAGCTCAATGCAAAGACCGGTAAAAGGGTGGGCAATCTCTTTCAGAATTTTCAATTGTTCATTTATGGAGGGGTAAATTACGAACCCTACCGATCAAAATTCGAAAATCTGATCGGCAGAAAAGTGGACAGTATTGAACTCTTTCCGGCCAGCGAAGGATTTTTCGCTTATCAAGACTCCCAAATTGAAAAAGGAATGCTTTTGCTTTTAAATTCAGGTATATTCTATGAGTTTATAAAGACCGATGAATTTTTTGAAAGTGGAGCTAAACGGATCACTCTTCAAGACGTTGAACTACATGTGAACTATGTGATGATCATCTCTACCAATGCGGGGCTATGGGCCTATAACTTGGGAGATACCGTTCAGTTTATTTCTATAAAGCCATATAAAATCATTGTTTCTGGGCGTATTAAGCATTTTACCTCCTCGTTCGGGGAACATGTGATAGCGAAAGAGGTAGAGGAGGCCATGCAGCAAGCCATTGCCCAAACAGATGCACGGGTCAATGAATTCACGGTCGCCCCACAGATTACGCCAGAAGGTGCCGAACTCCCTTTTCATGAATGGTTGGTTGAATTTGAAAAAGAACCATCCGATAAGCAAAAGTTCATCGCGTTATTGGATACTTCGCTTCAAGAACAGAACAGTTATTATTTCGACCTTATCGAGGGCAAGGTACTTCAGCCCCTTAAGGTTACGTCGATTAAGAAAGGTGGTTTTCACGAGTACATGAAATCTGTTGGCAAACTAGGGGGCCAAAATAAAGTGCAGCGCCTTTCCAACGACAGAAAATTGGCCGATGCCCTCTTAAAATTCAGGGCATAACAATTGAACGTTGCAAAGTGTTATTTGGAAAATTTCAAAGAATCACTATCAAATACCCATTTATCCGCGTACATTCCGTAAACCAGTCCGATTTCGTTTTCCTGAACGTATTTCTCATCTTTTCCGGGATCAAAGCCAACGTTGTATACATACACTTTTATACCCGCTTCCTTCAAGGCTAACATGAGCTTTGTTTGATTGGCGATGATTCTTCTAGAAAGGGCAACGTATTTTACGTTGTTGATCTTCAACCAGTTCAATTTATCGTCTGACATGGCCATCAAGGGATCTTGCGATATCATGGCGTTGATACCGTTCTTTGAGGCTTCTTCCACCGCCATCACACTGAATAGTTCCATTATCAACCTTGATTTGTCTACAAAGGCATTAGCGAACGCAATAGGATCATTGACCTTATCGGTTACAAGGGTAGCATCTGGGTGCGCGGCAAACCAACTGTTTATACCTTTCATGTCAAGGGTGGTGTAATCACCGTAGACCTTGTGTTTCATAAACTCGGCATGACTTGGAGGCAGGGCACCTGAATAGTCGGTAAACCGGGCCCACATTTGCCAGTCATGGCCCGCCACCAGTTTTCCATCAGAGGTTTCTATAATGTCCAATTCAAAAAAACGGAATCCCTTTTTGTAGTTTTGGTCAAGCGCATCTTTGGTATTTGTTGAAGCAATGCCGTTTACCTCGCCCCCGGCATGTGCAATGTAACGGTCAATATTCGGTTCGAAGGTATATTTTACCCTAGGGAAATACACCTGATTATCCACAATGGCTACATTGAGGTTTCGAGTTACACTTGTTGAGGTATCGTCTACTTTTTCGTAAAAAGAGCCATCAAAATTGTGCATGACATAGGCCTGTCTGCTTTTCAAAGTACTCAATTGTAAGAACCCCATTTGGGCCAGTTTTTCAGAATGTTTCAGCAAGCTTTTTGCCGCGGAGTCATGGGCCAAGAGGGCAAAAATAGCCTTGTTCTGTATCATTTTAGAGAGCATATCTACCAATTCGGCAGCTGCTTCTTCACTTGAATGGCTGTCAAAGGTTCGATATTCGAATTTTTTGGCCGAATTGAAGTGAACTATGGTAAGTCCTCTTTCGATTTGTTCGGTCTGCACATCTACCGTAAAACTGCTCCTCTTTTGAGCGTTGAAGCTGTTGCTCTCGAGAATTATGGCGGCATCTTCGGTTATTTTACAAGCTTCCAAAGCCGCTATTGTCACCGTGCCTGTGGCGTGTATTGAACCCGGCAAAAAGACAATACATAGTGTACAGATCACAAAAATTTGGGTTGAAAGTGTATTCGCTTTTTTCATTTGAAGTAAGAAATGATTTTATATGCATCACGCAATGGCAGATAGATAAGACAATCAACGCTGCAAAAGGCATCATATTGTAAGGTTACGCTGAATTGCAAAATTCGTCTTCATCAGGAGCACCAATCTAAAGCAATGATTCTCCAGCGTATTGATCCTATAGCGTATGCACCCTATTTAAAGCTGATTTTTATTTGTAATTTTGGGCGAAATTTTCCAATGGGCAAGACAAGGGAAACTACAAGGGCTCAAGAATCTACCAACGCCATAGAGCGGCTTTACATAACTATGCGCCATCTCTTCAACCGGGGCTTCTACAAACCTACCGGGGTATCGGGGGAGTCGATCAAAAATGCACTTTTACAACTTCGCCCTGAAATATACGGGTCGATTGCAGAAGAAAAGACCGAATTGAACGGACTGATCTATGTTCTTGAACGATTGCCGGAGGGTATCGAACAATGCAAATACATCAACTTGACCTCAGATGAAGGCTACGGAAAATCGCATTTACAACCAATTATTCCGCCAAAACGGCGACGAAATTGCTACCGTATCGATGCCGAGCAAATGAATATTGAAATCACTAGGGGGCGATCCGATATTTATGATATTCTTACGCACCTCACATTTTTATGCATAGAGTCTCAAAAAATATGTAAAAGAGTGCTTATTGAAGACACGGATAAAACGATTAGGGACTGGAAAAAGTTAGAAACCGCCATAAGAGAGACGGAGTTGACCCAAGCGCAGCGGGAAACGGCCCTGATTCATACAGCGAATATTTTAGGGCGCAGTTTCGAGGAAATTATGGAGGTGTACGCGAAATTTGCAACCAAGGCCGACCCTGAACGATTTCTAAAAATCGTATACTGGCTGGGCAAGTTAGCGATCGAAGAAGAGCTGACCGATGACAAGCGGATAATTACTTTTAGCGCATTGCTCCGTGAACGGTTGGGGCACCATATTCATGGGGAACGATGGGCGAATACGGTAAAGGAGGCCCTCAAGAAAAATACTTTGCTTGAACGCCCGATACACATTATAAGTGCGAACATGCATAGTGTGATGAATTCATTATTTGCCAGAAGGGCATTGGCAAAAGAGTACCCGAAAGCTGATCCATTGGAAATATACGAAGCACTTAGCTTGCCCGCAAACAATGAGCTTCGTAAAAAGGTGGAATCGGTTGCCCTCAAAAATGGCATGGTCTCGATTTATGACGGGTCTGGAACCAATATTGATGTTCAGATTTTCGATTTGGCCAAGATGGATTGCGATGCTTGTTGCTACGAACTGCCACCTGACCTGTCAGATGATGAAAAACCTGTTATCTTTGTAATGGACTATGCTTTTGGAGAGCAGGCCTACGAAACTATAGATGAATTGCTAAAACCCTATGTAGAATCGAAGAAAGTGGTGACCTATTTGAATGTTGCTTCGATTTCCATTATGGGAAAAGCAGGTATTCTAGAAGGATCAAAAGGTGATTTGATGATACCAACGGCGCATATTTTCGAAGGAACGGCAGACAACTATCCTTTTAAAAACGAATTGTGCGCTGCCGATTTTGAAGGGAATGGACTTCAGGTTTTCGAAGGCACCATGGTTTCGGTTTTAGGAACATCATTGCAGAATAAGGATATATTGAAATTCTTCCACCAGTCGACATGGAACGTTATCGGGCTCGAGATGGAAGGGGTGCATTACCAAAAAGCGATTCAATCGGCCTCGAAAATTAGAAAGAGTATTCGAGAAGACGTAAAGGTGAGATATGCCTATTATGCCTCAGATAACCCTTTAGAAACCGGAAGCACTTTAGCGTCTGGTGGCTTGGGCACCACAGGGGTAAAACCCACTTACTTGATAACGGATAAAATAGTGAAACAGATTTTCAACTCATAAGCAAATGGCGGACAACTTACCTTCCAATTCAAAACAGGCTTCCGATGAAATTGACCTTGGTCAATTAATGCAACTCATCAAAAAAGGGTTTTATCAAATCGGCAATTTCTTTTTGCGGATTTTCCTTTATTTAAAAAGAAACGCGCTGAAGTTACTCGGCCTGATTGTTTTCGGATTAGGGGCTGGTTTTGGCTTGAAGTTGATCGTGCCCTCTAAATTGAAGACCGAAGTTATCGTAAGGCCCAATTTCGAAAGTAAAAATTACCTTTACGATGTGGTCGATGAAATAGAGGCGAATATCAAGTCAAAAGACGAGGCCTTTTTCGGCGCATTGGAAATTCCCATAAATAATCTAAAAGGCTTTGCGGTTCAAGTAGAAGCTATTGAAGATGTAGAAATTAAAAGCGAGGAGGCACTGCTTCAAGAAATGAAATACCTTGAGGTTTTACAGAACTTTAAAGACGAGAGTTTTGTTATTGACATACTTCGAACGGAACTATCTGAAAAGAGCATTATCGACCATAAAATTACCTTTTCGTATAAAGACCCACTTGCCGGTCCGGTGGTGACAAAGAAATTGATCGATTACATCAATACCAATACCTATTTTGATCAAGTAAAAAAAGTGTATCGCGAGAACGCGGAATCTCGTATCAACAAGAATATGGGGCTGATCAATCAAATTGATGAATTAGTGGACAACTATTCGAAATCATTACTTGCCGAGAGCGAAAAGCAGTCTGGAGGCACAGTGAACATTGAGGCCGACAATTCTTTGAATGTGCCGAGTTTGTTGATCATGAAGAACACCTTGTTGAAAGAGATGGAAACAAAGAAATTGGAGTTGGCACAGCAGACCGAAATTGTAAGTGTACTTAATATTGGCAAGACTCAAATGGTCAAAAAGCCATTTTTCAATCAGAAAATCGTGCTAGCACCAAGTCTGTTGGTTTTGGCGTTTTTTGTATTTTCCTTTCTCCAGTACCTGAACAGAAAATCAAGCGAACTTCATTAGAAATGATGGCCGGCGAGACAAATAACCGCATTTTGGTAACTGGTGGCGCTGGCTTTATTGGCAGTAATTTTATTCCCTACTTCTTAGAAGCGGATCCGGCGTCGATTATCGTTAATTTGGATAAGCTTACTTATGCGGGTAATCTAGATAATTTGAAGCAAATTGAGAATCACCACAAGTATCATTTTATAGAAGGTGATATTTGTGATGCCGCCTTGGTCAAGAGCATCTTCGAGGAGTTCGATATCAACGCGGTAATTCATTTTGCCGCAGAATCGCATGTCGACAATTCTATCGAAAGCCCCGATAGATTTATAAAGACCAATATTGAAGGAACATTTGTGCTTTTGGAAGCGGCAAAAAAGCATTGGCAAAAAGCAGCCAACCTACCAAAAGAAGGTTTCGAACAGGCCCGTTTCCACCATATTTCTACGGATGAGGTCTATGGAAGTTTGGGCAAGGACGGTTTTTTTTCAGAGCGTTCACCTTATGCGCCCAATAGCCCCTATAGCGCTTCCAAAGCCGCTTCCGATTTTTTGGTCAGAAGCTATTTTCACACCTATGGCCTGAACGTTGTTACCACGCATTGCTCCAATAATTATGGCCCCAAACAACATGATGAAAAGTTTATTCCTACTATTATCCGAAAGGCGATTAATGGTGAACCCATTCCCATTTACGGCGATGGAAGCAATGTGCGTGATTGGCTTTTTGTACTGGATCATTGTAAGGCAATAGGGGCGGTATTTAAGGAAGGAAAACCCGGGGAAACCTATACTATAGGGGGCAGTAACGAGCAAAGCAATCTTCACATCGCAAAAAAGATTTGTGGTCTCTTGGATGCCGTGCACCCCAAGCAAAGGTCAAGTTATGGAAACCAGATAAGTTTTGTGAACGATAGGCTTGGCCATGACCACAGATATGCCATTGATTCTAGTAAAATTCAAAGTGAACTGGCTTGGAAACCAGAGGAGGATTTCAATTCGGGAATAGCAAAGACCATCGCATGGTATGTAACTAAATACCAAACAGTATAGCATGAAGGGAATCGTATTGGCAGGAGGTTCAGGAACACGTTTGCATCCCATAACGATCGCGGTAAGCAAGCAATTAATGCCTGTTTATGACAAGCCGATGATCTATTATCCTTTGGCCACCTTGATGTCGGCCGGTATTCGCGATATCCTCCTGATTACAACACCTCAAGATGCGCCGTTGTTCAAAAAGTTGCTGTGCGATGGATCACAATTAGGTTGTAATTTTCAATTTGCCCTGCAAGAGCACCCTAAGGGTTTGGCAGAAGCATTTTTAATAGGCGAAGAATTCATAGGAGAAGATAAGGTCGCCCTTATTTTGGGAGATAATATTTTTCACGGGTCCGGATTGGCAACTTTGCTCCAGAACAACAATGATCCCGACGGGGGAATCATCTATGGCTATCATGTACAGGATCCCGAAAGATATGGGGTTGTAGCATTTGATACTTCAGGAAAGGCGATTTCAATAGAAGAAAAACCAGTGCGGCCAAAATCGAACTATGCCGTACCGGGTATTTACTTCTTTGATAATAAGGTCATCGAAATCGCCAAGAACATCAAACCCAGCTTACGGGGAGAACTGGAGATAACCGATGTGATCAGCGCCTATTTGGAAATGGGCAAGTTACAGGTGAGTATATTGGACCGTGGCACCGCTTGGCTCGATACCGGCACGTTTAGTTCGTTGATGCAGGCCTCGCAACTGGTCGAGGTCATTCAAGAGCGCCAGGGGCTGAAAGTTGGTGCCATTGAAGAGATCGCTTATGAAATGGGCTATATTACCAAAGAACAGCTGCATTTGCTAGCAAAACCGCTTTTAAAGAGTGGCTATGGCGAGTATTTGATGTTGTTAAAGTAAGGAAATCGTTGAACGGCCATACTACCCGCTGGGTATTCCGCTGGATGCACAAAAAATAGTAGTTAAACTTGAAAGTAACCGAAACCAATTTAAAAGGTTGTTTTATTATCGAACCAACCGTACATGCCGATGAGCGGGGTTTATTTTTTGAATCCTTCCATAAAGCCAGGCTAGAAAATGCCATTGGAGAGGAAATCGATTTTGTGCAGGACAACCTATCGGTATCAAAAAAAGGAGTACTTAGAGGACTCCACTACCAACTTGGGCCACATGCACAAGCTAAGTTGGTAACGGTGGCAACGGGAAAAGTACTTGATGTTGTTGTTGATTTACGCAAAGACAGCGCAACATTTGGTAATCACTTCAAGATCGAACTGTCGTCTACGAATAGGTTGTCCATTTTTATACCAAAAGGTATGGCCCATGGTTTTTTAGCCTTAAGCGAAGAGGTGATTTTCAGTTATAAGTGTGATAACCATTACCATAAGGCATCTGAAAGGGGCATTCAATATAACGATGACACCTTGGGTATCGATTGGGTTTTTCCAGAAGCAAAAATCATCCTATCGGAGAAGGATAGAACACTTCCCACTTTTAAAGAAGTATTTCCATGAGGCATATTTTAGTGACCGGCTCAAAAGGGCAACTTGGCCTCTGTATTCAGAAGATTGCTGCGGATTATCCCCAGTTTCAATTCCATTTTCATGATAAGGTTTCATTGGATATTACAAAAAGTGCCTCAATTGCCGAGGTTTTCGGTTCGAACCCATTTGATTATTGCATCAACTGTGCCGCCTATACCAACGTTGAACAAGCGGAAAAAACCCCTAAAACCGCCTTTTCAGTAAACGCTGATGGGGTTCGTAACCTTGCCGAATTTTGCTTAAAATACCAGACGGTTTTGATACATATCTCTACCGATTATGTGTTTGACGGGGAAAAGAAAACCCCATATGTTCCCTCAGATGAAACAAATCCGATTAACGAATACGGGAAGTCGAAATTAAAAGGTGAGGAGCACATAAAAGAGCTATTGCAGCGCTACTATATTGTTCGAAGCTCATGGCTGTATTCAGAATTTGGCACCAATTTTTATAACACTATTCTAAAAATGGCTAAGGCCGGAGAAGATTTGCAAATAACGGATCGGCAAACCGGCTGCCCCACAAATGCGAACAATCTAGCCGTATTTATTCTAAATCTAATAGGGAAGGGAACACCAGACTTCGGCATACATCATTTTACCGATGGTGTGCCGATGACGTGGTATGATTTTGCCTTGCGGATCATCAAGGAAAATAAATTGGAAGGAAAAGTGAAACTTGTTAAGGCTAAGAATTATCGTACTTTTGCGAAGAGGCCGAACAATAGTATTCTGGCGTAATGGCAAAGACAAATTTTATGAGTGAGAACGATTATTTCGCGCACGAAACTGCCGTTATTGACGAAGGTTGTAACATTGGTAGAGGAACTAAAATTTGGCATTTTTCTCATATTATGCCTGATTGTACCTTAGGTGAAAAGTGTAATATTGGCCAGAATGTAGTCGTATCGTCGCAAGTGGTTTTAGGCAACAACGTAAAGGTACAGAACAACGTTTCAATATATACCGGCGTAATTTGTGAGGATGATGTTTTTTTAGGTCCGAGTATGGTTTTCACCAATATTTCCAACCCAAGAAGTGCTGTGATCCGTCGCGATAGTTATGTAGAGACCATAGTAGAAAAAGGCGCTTCTATAGGGGCAAATGCAACGATAGTTTG
>JBHJNU010000102.1:0-4143 GCA_050330515.1 Flavobacteriaceae bacterium
GAACGATTGAACCAAATTGACACCTTGACTATGGCTACGCGCTTCTACGTTGAAGGTGATTCGGTGGAAACTACCTTTGCGAAGGCAGTTTCAGAAATCTTTTCGGTGAGCGACAACGATGCGAACAATAGGCTCGTGGAGTTTTTAGGCCAAGATGCCATCAACAAAGGCTTAGCATCTAAAGGAATCTCGCCAGTTCGAATATCACATCGGTTGGGAGTATATACCGACGATGTCACCACCAAACCCCTGGTCATATACATGAATGACAGCACTACCGCTACCTTACCGGGCTCTATCAACACTTCGCCCCAACCGCTTGAGCTCGAACGTGTTCGTAAGGGAAGTGGTTTTTTTGAAGAGGAGGAACTTGTAAAGGAACCATTTGATTTTAGCCTGAAGAACTACTACCCCGTTTCCGCCCAACATGCGGTACTCATGCGTACGATCTTTCCTGAAAATTTTCCCAAGGATCAGCGTTTTCAACTGAGTTCGTCTCAACGGGAATATCTTTTGACCACCATGCATACGGTGCCCAAAGCGGTGGGTTATGACCCGGTAGAATATTATGATGGCTACTGCAAATTCTTCATGTATGGCGATACTAAAGAAGACATTCCGGAACACATAAAAATTTATAACAAGGTTGGTTTCGCCTATGGCACCTTAACCGACTGCGCCTATATTACCGATACCAAAAATAATGTGGAGTTCATGCTTACGGCAACCATTCTAGTCAATAAAGATGGGGTATTCAATGACGATCATTATGAATATGACGAAATAGGCGTGCCCTTTCTGGCCGAATTGGGAAGGCAATTTTACCATTATGAACTGGAAAGGAAGAAATAGTAGGCAACAACACCCCAACAGCCCTTTAAGCTAATACCAAAGTAAGAAATCAATAAAAACCTTTCTGCGACGTTGTACTAGGATATTAGGTTAGATTTTTGATAATATCGAACCGAAACACGCACAAAATGGCCAATCACCAGGATCGCATAGACCAGCTTAACCAAAAGTTGGAAACACTTATCGGCAAGCAAGAAAACTTTGCCCAAGAATTGATGGGGCTTTATAAAGAAATCGAAGCCCTGAAAAAGCTGCCTGTTGATCAACTTTTCATTGAAAACGATACGAAAGCACCAATCGTTGAGCCTGTTATAGAGATAGGGCAAACCGATGAGCCAAAAATTGCAGCACCAGAACTAAAGTCTGCCACAGAAAATAAACCAAAGGAAATGGTAGTGGTCGAACAGCAACCTATTAAGACCTCATCGCAAATACCCAAACCTCCGCTAAAATCGAATCTAGAAAAATTTATAGGCGAGAACCTCATCAACAAAATAGGAATTGCGATTACCGTTATTGGTGTGGCCATCGGGGCAAAATATTCCATAGAAAATAATCTCATTAGCCCATTAACACGCATTATACTTGGTTATCTGGTAGGTATAGGCCTTATCGGTTTTGGCATCAAGCTAAAGTTGAAATACGAAAATTTTAGTGCCGTTCTAGTGAGCGGTGCCTTGGCCATCATGTACCTGATCACTTTTGCCGCCTATAGCTTCTACGCGCTATTCCCCCAACTAATGGCCTTCGCCCTGATGTTACTCTTTACCATTTTCGGGGTTGTAGCGGCTTTGAACTATAACAAAGTGGTGATAGCCCATATCGGTTTGGTAGGTGCATATGCCGTACCCTTCTTGCTCAGTGATGATTCAGGTAGTACCTTGGTTTTTTTCAGTTACATAGCAATTATCAATATCGGCATAGTCTTCATTGCACTACAACGCTACTGGAAATCATTGTATTATGCGGCATTCGTCTTCACATGGCTTATTTACTCAAGTTGGCAGATTTTCAATTTCGTGCAGGAAACCGATTTTACCCTGGCCGCTATTTTTCTGTCCGTTTTCTTCCTGATTTTCTACACCACATTTTTAGCCTACAAGTTGGTGAAATCGGAAAAGTTCGTAAAATCGGATATTGTTTTGTTGTTCTTGAATTCGTTCCTATTTTATGGTCTGGGTTATGGCTTGTTGAACGATCACGAGCTGGGCAAAGAACTGCTTGGCGTATTCACCTTGCTCAATGCCGTTGTTCACTTTGCGGTCAGTGCTTTTATATACCGTAAAAAACTGGCAGATCGAAACCTTTTCTATCTGGTATCGGGCCTAGTTCTGGTCTTCATTACCTTGGCCATACCTGTGCAGTTAGACGGTAATTGGGTAACCCTGCTATGGGCTTTGGAGGCAGCCTTGTTGTTCTGGATCGGACGCACGAAGCATGTTCCATTTTATGAGCGCCTTGCTTACCCGTTGATGATATTTGGGTTTTTCAGTTTACTCCAAGACTGGGATTCGTCTTATCAAAGCTATTTCCCAGAACGTCATTTTGCATCTATTGTCAACATTGCGTTCTTATCATCACTTCTATTTGTTGCCGCCCTTGGCCTTATTAATTGGATCAATTATAGAACATCTCAAGAAAGGAAAACACACTGGCTATCGAACATCATGAACTTTATTATGCCCACTATTTTCCTTTTGGCTCTATTCGGTTCATTTTATGTTGAGATCGACTATTATTTCGAAAAGGCGTTTCAAAATTCAGAAACTAGGGTAGCGGGCGAGGCCGCCTATCCCGACTACAACTACCACCTTTCTGATTTTGGTAAGGTTTGGTTATCTAACTATACCCTATTTTTCTTATCAGCAATGGCCTTTGCGAACGTTCAGATAATAAAGAACCGTATTTTCGGTATCATTACCCTTGTGCTGCACCTTTTGTACGCTTTCTTTTTCCTTACCGCGGCGCTATATCTTTTAAGTGAATTGCGTGTTGCCTATTTAGACCAGAACAGCGATGGCAATTTTGAAATCGGCCCGTTTTATGTCGGTATCCGTTATATTGCTTTCGTATTTTTCGGGATACTTATGTTTTCGATGTACACACTGACGCGCGCTCCTTTTATGAGAATTGATGTCAAATTACCCTATGAAATGTTAGTGCATACCGCAATACTTTGGATCCTAAGTAGCGAGCTGCTCAATTGGATGGATATCGCCGGTTCAACACAGACCTATAAACTAGGCCTGAGCATTCTATGGGGTGTTTACTCCCTCCTCTTGATCGGCCTAGGTATTTGGAAAACGAAAAAACAGTTACGAATAGCGGGTATCGCCCTTTTTGCCGTTACTTTGATCAAGTTGTTCTTTTATGACATCGCCTCGCTCGACACGATATCAAAAACAATCGTGTTCGTTTCTTTGGGTGTACTATTATTGGTCATTTCCTTTTTGTACAATAAATACAAACCAGCTAAAGATGAAAATGAAAGCTAGTTTTTGCCTACTGATTTTATCACTTTTCGCGGCACAAGTAGCTGCGCAGCTAGATACCTATGACCATAAGATGGAACTCTCGGGCAACCAAGACCTTTGGCATAAGATTATTTTGAACGAGGCCCTTTTCGGGAAGGTGCAAAACGATTTTTCCGATGTAAGGATCTATGGTATTACAAATACACAAGACACTATCGAAGCACCCTACCTCTTGCGGATTAAAAAAGAAAAAATCGCCGAACAAACGATAGCATTCAAAACCGTTAACAGTGCCAAGAACAGTGAAGGATATTATGTCACCTACGAAATTCCCGAAAGCGAAACGATCAATCAAATTGCGCTAAGCTTCAAGAACCAAAATTTCGATTGGAAAGTGGGTTTAGAGGGCAGCCACACTAACGGTGGCCAATGGTTCACCATAATCGAAGACCAGCGCATACTTTCCATAAACAACGACCAGACCAATTATTCATTTACCGACCTCACTTTTCCAGATTCAAATTACCATTATTACCGCTTGCTGATCAAATCCCCTGACAAACCCGAACTGCTCACTGCAAGCATCAGTTATGATCAGACCATACCTGCGCACTTCGAAACCTATAGTATCAAAAGCCTAAAAGTAGACCATACGAAATTAACAAAGCACACGGTAGTCGATGTAGATCTTGGTAAAAAGATTCCCTTAAGTTACTTGAAGATAAACGTAAGCGATGCAATCGATTACTACCGCCCGGTTTCAATCGCATATATAAGGGATAGTGTACATACCGAAAAAGGGTGGAAATACAACTAT
>JBHJNU010000103.1:0-48459 GCA_050330515.1 Flavobacteriaceae bacterium
AATGGAGATACCAGAGCTTTGGATAACGATTTACTTCCTTTACTAGAACTACGTGGTGTACCCTTCCCTACCAATGAACAAATGATATTCGATGCAGGGGAAGATCTAAAAGAAAGAATCAAAGAGATACTTCTGCGCCAGCGGTTCAATAGAACGGTCGTAGGGGCACGATAAAAAAATTCGCTATTTTAAAATAGCCGATTTTTTTTATCACAACACCTTTAGAAGTCCCTAAGAAAACCTAAACGTACTTTTCTAAATCAACATCGGTGATCGCACCATGCGAGGCGTGAGCTATCGCTGTTCCATTTTTAATGATCAACAGTTGGGGCGACTGGTGTACGACCTGAAACTTATAACCTGTTTCATTCGATACTTCGCGATACGCCTGTAGATCCAAATAGTATAAATCTAACTGTTCTTTAGTGCAATTATAATTGTCGTTGAACATGTTAATGACCATTCGGCTAATACCGCAAGTTGTGGAATGCTTGAAAATAACTTGTGTCTTGACCAATGATCTTTTCTCAATTTCCGTCAGACCATCCAAAGTTGTCAAAGGAATCCAAGGAACTGTTTTTTCCTCTTTTTCGTCATCAGAACTTCGCGCTCCGAATATGCCACCGAATATACCCATTTTTAAAGTTTATATTATAAGTCGAACACTGTTCAAATACTTACAACTGTCGAAATGTCTTATTTTTACAGTTATAGCACGACATTTTGTCCTTCTGATATCCCTTGGTAGGGTTATTGAACCTTGTGAGTCAAAAGTAGACAATAACCTAAAATATATAGTCTTATGAACTTTAATAATTTCACTATAAAATCACAAGAGGCGGTTCAAAGGGCCCAACTGTTGGCCCAAGAAATGGGTCATCAACAAATCGAAAATGAGCATTTATTCAAAGCCATTTCAGTGGTTGACGAAAACGTGCTGCCATTTATTTTGAAAAAGTTGAATGTCAATAGCAGCTTGCTATTTCAAATTTTGGAAAAAGATCTCCAGAGTTTTTCAAAAGTGACCGGAGGGGACATTATGTTATCTCCCAATACAGGTAAAACCTTGAACGAGGCTATACTTGTTGCAAAAAAGATGGGAGATGAGTATGTTTCGATAGAACACTTGCTATTGGCTATATTCACCTCAAAAAGTAAGGTTTCACAAATTCTAAAAGACCAAGGCGCTACCGAAAAAGAACTACGCGCAGCCATAGATGAAATTAGAAAAGGAGGTAAAGTAACCTCACAAAGTGCCGAAGAAACCTATAACGCCCTGGATAAGTACGCAAGAAACCTAAATAAATTGGCAGATAGTGGAAAACTCGATCCCGTCATAGGGAGAGACGAGGAGATTCGACGTGTGCTACAGATACTATCGCGCAGAACCAAGAACAACCCCATTCTGGTTGGCGAACCCGGTACTGGTAAAACCGCAATCGCAGAAGGCCTGGCACATCGTATCGTACAAGGTGATGTACCTGAAAATCTTCAAGATAAGATAATTTACTCCCTCGATATGGGTGCGTTGATCGCTGGTGCCAAATATAAAGGTGAATTCGAAGAGCGCCTGAAATCGGTAATCAAAGAGGTAACTTCTTCCGATGGTAATATCGTGCTCTTCATTGATGAGATCCACACCTTGGTCGGGGCAGGTGGTGGCGAGGGGGCAATGGATGCGGCTAACATTCTCAAACCTGCACTGGCAAGAGGAGAACTAAGGGCCATTGGCGCCACTACTTTAGACGAATATCAAAAATATTTTGAAAGGGATAAGGCATTGGAGCGAAGGTTCCAAAAAGTGGTCGTCAACGAACCCGATACCGAAAGCGCAATCTCTATATTGCGTGGAATAAAGGAGAAGTATGAGGCGCATCATAAAGTCCGAATCAAAGATGAAGCCGTTATCGCAGCGGTCGAGCTCTCACAGCGCTATATTACCAATCGTTTTTTGCCAGATAAAGCAATTGACCTGATGGATGAGGCAGCTTCTAAGCTGCGTATGGAGATTAATTCCAAACCTGAAGAACTAGATGTGCTAGATCGGAAAATCATGCAGCTTGAAATCGAAATAGAGGCCATTAAGAGAGAAGACGATAAGGTAAAAGTAAAATCTTTGAACGCTGATCTTGCTAACCTCAAGGAAGAGCGGCACGAGATCTTTGCACAGTGGGAAAGCGAAAAGACAGTTATAGATACTATCCAAAAAACTAAAAACGATATTGAGAATTTCAAGACCGAAGCGGAACGTGCGGAAAGAAACGGTGATTATGGAAAAGTCGCGGAGCTTCGATATGGAAAAATAAAGGAGGCCCAAGAAAACCTTGAAGTACTTCAGAAAGAATTGGAGGGACAACAAAGCACCGGCACCTTAATTAAAGAAGAAGTGACCACCGAAGATATTGCCGAAGTGGTCGCAAAATGGACCGGCATACCCGTTACCAAAATGCTGCAGAGCGAACGCGAAAAATTATTGCAATTAGAAGATGTTCTACATAAGCGGGTAATAGGCCAAGACGAGGCGATCGAAGCCGTATCGGACGCCATTCGCAGAAGCAGGGCCGGACTGCAAGATACCAACCGGCCTATTGGTTCCTTCCTATTTTTAGGAACAACAGGGGTGGGTAAGACAGAACTTGCCAAAACCCTAGCGGCCTACCTCTTCGATGATGAACATGCCATGACCCGAATCGATATGAGTGAGTACCAAGAAAGTCATTCGGTAAGTCGCCTGGTGGGCGCACCTCCTGGCTATGTGGGTTATGATGAAGGCGGACAGCTGACCGAAGCAGTAAGGCGTCGCCCCTACTCCGTTGTGCTATTGGATGAGATTGAAAAGGCGCATCCGGATACCTTTAATGTCTTATTGCAGGTATTGGATGAAGGACGGTTAACCGACAACAAAGGGAGGATTGCCGATTTCAAGAACACCATCATCATTATGACCAGTAATATGGGAAGCCACATTATTCAAGAGGAATTCGAAACCAATAAAGATGTGCAAAGCGCTGCTGACGCAGCCCGGGTCGAGGTATTGGCCTTGCTTAAAAGAACGATACGCCCAGAATTTTTGAATCGGATCGATGACATTATCATGTTCACCCCCTTGAACCAAAAAAATATAACCCAAATCGTAAGGTTGCAAATTGAACAGTTGAAAAAATTAGTTTCAAAGCAACATATTACCATCGATGCTACCGAAGAAGCCATCACCTATTTATCAAGCAAAGGTTATGACCCCCAATATGGTGCAAGACCTATTAAAAGGACCATTCAGAAAGAGGTGCTCAATAATTTGTCTAAAGAACTACTCAAGGGAACAATCAAAGCCGACAGTATCATACTGATAGATTCCTTTGACGACAAATTGGTGTTCAGAAATCAGAATGAGTTGGTAAGTTAATACCGCCTAGCAATAATTTAGGACGTCTCTTTCCAAATTTAGTGGAAAAAGACGTCCTTTTTTTCAACAATTTATACCATACAGTATATAGATTTTTTATCTTCGTTGAAAATCTATTGCAGTTTATGCCTACCAAAGCTGAAAGAACCACTTCTTTTATTATAGAAACAGTAGCCCCCATATTCAATAAACACGGGTATGTCGGCACGAGTATGAGTGACCTTACCGAAGCCACGGGGCTTACCAAAGGTGCTCTCTATGGCAATTTTGAAAACAAGGAGTCATTGGCAATTTCAGCATTCGAATATAACAGTACGTGTCTGTTGGAGAAAATAGACGAGAAATTGGCTGTAGAAGGTAGTGCCTTGGATAGAATTTTCGAACTCATGAAATTCTACCGTAATTATGATATTTTCACCCAAGAAATGGGTGGTTGCCCTATACTTAATGTCGGTGTTGACTCGCAACATAACAATAGATTGTTAAGTGCTGCAGTAAACGAAACAATCAGAACCATTGAGGGTAAAATCGCTCTGGTACTAGAGAAGGGCGTAAACAACGGGGAATTTAGATTGCCCGTAACACCACTCCAATTCGCAAAGCAACTTTATACCATGCTACAAGGAGCTGTCGCCATGTCTACCATGACCAGAGATCGCAAATACTTGTTGAATACAATTGTATATTTAGAGCAGTTGGTACAGCGAGAGTTAAAGAGATAATTTCTCTTTTTATTCGCCAATTACCCTGAAAATCCATGTTTTATCTTGGTATTTTCCGTTGAACTTACTATCCCTAGCATTTCTTGCCTCACTTATGGTATCGTACCTTTTCAAATAAACATAGTTATAATTGTTCTTACCCTTTACAAATGAGCCGGGTTCAATGCCTTTTTTTCTTAGGTCTTGCATAAAGGCATCAAAATATTTTTTAGTGCCGAATACATTGGCAATCAAATAGAAACCAGGCTCAAGTCCCTCAACGGTAGCTACCTCCTCATATTTTTCACCTGCCTGCAACGTTATCTTTTCTTTTTCTTTTGGTAATGTATCTTCTTCGGCTTCAATTTCTTTGTCCGCAGCCTCTTTAATCTTCATGGCCTGGGCATCGTCATAGGCTTTAACCTTGGCGATCGAATCTTGATTCTGTGCAGTTTTAAGTGCTTCATTTTTAGCAATTTGCTGATTTTTTTCAAATTCTTCGTCAGCAATGTCCTTCTTTGTTTTATCCGCTTTCTCCTTATCGGCAAGGGCTGCCGACTTTTTAGCTTCAGCAGCTTCAACTTTCGCCTTCACCGCCGACTCCTTTTTAGCCTTAGCCAAGATATCCTTTTCCTTTTTTATCGACGCAATGCTGTCTTTCCGACGTTCTTTTTCTAGGGCCTTTGCATTATCATTGGTTTGCCCTACTTTGCTACTTTCCTTCTCTTTTGGTAGTTCTCGTTCTGCAATTACCGCCTTATTTTCAACCTCTTCATTCTTTTCTTCATCTGGTATTACCTTTGGGGTTTCTGGTTCTTGAACATTTGCCGCGTTAACTTCCTCGTCTACGACCACCACTTGCTGATCAAGGGCGTCAAAGACGTTAACAACTGGTTTTCGCCGATCCTTCGGATTTCCTAAGAAATACGAAGCAATGATCTCGAACGATGAATCTTTTGAGTTCAAAGATGAACTCGTTCCAAACTCCATCAGGGCTCCCAAGGAAATTCGGTTGAAAACGGTTGCTCCGGCACCTACCGAAATACCGTAAAAATTATTATAACCCGTTTGCGCCCAATAGCTTCGGGTACTCAACAAGGCATTCATACCAATCTGATTTTCCTCTTCCGGAATGGTTCTCAAATAAATTGACGGCCTTAAAAAAGCGGTAGAATCTGAGGCGAAGACCGAAATGTCATAGGACGCCATTCCCATAAAAATCTTATCACCTTTGTCCGTATTGCTTGCTTTATTCCTCATATTATAATCGAAGAGATTTTCCGAGGCCATACTAAGCGAAAAATTTTCAACGGATAAATTGAAACCAGGGGCCAGTTGAAGGATAAAATCATCAGTAATCTGCAACGGAACGGGTAAAACATTTGGGTCGGGTTGAAAACGCGTATCAGCTAAAGATTGGTTAAAGCCGAATAGGTTGGCACCAATTGAAAGTTTGATAATGGGATTTAATTTTATCGAATACGCATAGTTAACTACCCCTCCTGTATTGAAGTAAATACCCGTATTGTGCTGAAAAAAACCTATTCCGGCAGCTGATTTCTCGTTCAATGTTCGGGTATAATTAACAAACAAAGTCGTGGGATCTGCATCAATGCTCTGCCATTGCCATCTGGTCCAAATAGAAAGCGATTGCGGATTATTACGGTCTAGAGAAAAGGCCGGGTTAAAAAGACTGGCATTGTACTGGGTAAGAGCATGTTGTCTTAAGTCAGCAGGCAGCGATACCTCCTGTGAACGGCATATGAAGAGCACCAAAGCCAATAAAATAGTAAGAGTAGGTTTAATCATATGCAAAAAAACGAAAAATGACTAGGTCTACATACTATTTTCCGCTAATTTTAGTTAATTTAAAAATAAAGTTTTCAACAAAGCTATCAACCAACCATGACAAAACTAAAAACAGGAGTGATCTTAGTGTTTTTGCTAAGCGCTTTAAGTTGTAAAGAGGGCAAGAAAGTAGTTATGGAAGACCCGGTACCAGTGGGTATCTCAACCTTTTACTTTATACGGCACGCTGAAAAGGATCGATCCAATCCGGAGGACCAAAATCCTGAACTAAGTCAAAGCGGTCTTGGAAGGGCAATGCATTGGAACGAAATCTTTAAAGATGTTGAACTAGATGCCATTTATAGTACCGATTATGCCCGCACATCGATGACCGCAGCACCAACATCTGTTGCCAGAGATATCGATATCGAATATTATGACCCTAGCATTATTGATTTGGAACAATTCAAGGCCGACAATCTAAATAAGAACGTTCTGATTGTTGGTCATAGCGACACCACGCCTGATTTCGTTAATAAGGTGCTAGGAGAGCAAAAATACAATACCATGGACGACGCCGACAATGGAAGTCTTTTCATTGTACAGATTGTTAACGGCATACCCACTTCTCAGCAGATCCACATCAATTGTAACTGTCCGAAATAACCGCAACGTTTTGAAGTTCAATTGTAGAGAGTAGCTCCAGTTCATTTTTTGAATAAAGGCTGTCCGCCGTGAAAATGGTGGCGGTTGAATCTTTCGGCTTCATGTTTTCATAATCAACGAACCGAATACCATTGACAAATCTTTCGTTGAAAGCGGCTCTAAAGCGGGTACCTCCTCCATTTACCTTAAAATCATATCCTAAAAAGTCAGGTTTCATGGTTACCTTGTTGATCCAGTAGATATAGGTATCATCAAAATCATCGCCCCCACCCGCTTCGTCAAAGGTTATTTTTATTTTGTAATAGTCATTTCCCTTGATATTTATTTCACCTACTAATTCTTTGAATACGGCAGGATCGTTAAGTCCATAGGGCAGTTTTGAAAAGTAATGTACTGAATTCACAGAATTAGCATAAACATTCGCCAAAGAGTCGCTCAGCACTACCAGTGTATCGTTAACAAAGCGCTGAAAACCCTTGCTGGTTCTAATATCATTGATGCTAATGGTATCGTTTTTCAGGATCCTTGTCAGCACCTCATTTTTGCCTTTCTTTTCAGAAATATAGCTTCTATCCCTAAAAAAAAAGCTTATCGTACTATGCTCATATAAATCACCCCCGCAGACCGCGATGCTCTGATCAATGATTTCCTGTGCGGTCAATTTTTTCTTTTGCTCTTCTTTGCAAGAAAGCGTTAAGAAAACAAAAAAAAGTATGCCTATTCTATACATGAAAATGAATTAGCTACTGTTTGTAAAAATCGGTGATTAATTGCAAAAATAGTATTGTAGATTGGTTTCAGGAGCAATGATGTGTAAATTTGTTGCTATTTTTACCATATGCTTCAGAAGAACATCAACATAAAGAACAAAAGGGCACGGTTCGAGTATGAATTAATCGACAACTATACAGCCGGAATAGTCTTGGGAGGTACCGAAATTAAATCGCTACGTGAAGGTAAGGCGTCGATTACGGAGAGCTTTTGCGAGTTTAACGAGGCAGGCGAACTTTTTATTATCAACATGCAAATTGACGAATACTCGCATGCTTCGCACTATAACCACAAGCCGAAGGCAGCACGAAAATTACTTTTGAACAAAAGAGAGCTGAAAAAACTAGCTAAAGAAGTGAGTGCTTCCGGACTTACCATAATTCCCCTAAACCTATTTTTGAACGACCGTGGATTGGCAAAATTGAACATCTCGTTGGCCAAGGGGAAAAAGCTTTATGATAAGCGCGAAACGATGAAGGACAGGGATAATAAGAGAGATTTGGCCCGTGTCAAGAAAAGCTTCGTTAAATAATTCAGAACCTTTTAGTCCCGCCTATCTTAATTCTTATTCTCCAAAAGCGGCACAAATCGAAAAGAACCGAATTCCTTTTTATCGAACTCGGTGGTAGAAGTACGCACAAAAAGGGTCATGGTCTGATGCTCTGTACCAACGGGTATAACCAAACGACCACCTACCTTTAATTGCGAGAGCAGGGCCTTTGGTACTTCTGGCGCACCAGCGGTGACGATAATACTATCGAACGGAGCATCTTCGGGCAGGCCCTTATAACCGTCTCCGAAAATTGATTTCTTGGGCTTAAACCCCATTTTTTTGAAGAAGATACTTGTCTTTTTGAATAGCTCCAGCTGCCTTTCCACAGTATACACTTTGGCCTTTAGCATTAACAAAACCGCAGTTTGATAACCACTGCCCGTGCCTATTTCAAGAATCTTCTGATTGGGCTTAACTTCAAGTAGTTCTGTTTGAAAGGCAACCGTATAAGGCTGGGAAATGGTTTGATCCGCCCCTATAGGAAAGGCTTTATCCTGATAGGCATGCCCTTCGAAACTACTATCAATGAACAAGTGTCTTGGAATGGTACGAATGGCCTCTAAAACCTTCTTATTAGAAATACCCTTGCCAATTAGTATCTCGGCAAGTTGGTTTCTCATGCCACTATGTTTCAGCGAATCGATCAATGGTTTGGTTTTGGACTGCGAAGTTATGCGGTAAAGAAAAGAGCGCCAAATTTCACGCCGTAAATTATCCAAAAAACGGCCAACTAATATACCGGTTTAAGCACCTACGTTTTAAATGACCGGATGTAAGCAATAAAAAAATAGTGCATGTTTGGCGAGTCGTAAACTTTATTCCAGTTGTCCCTACCGTCAGTTTGAACTTTAGATCTGCCGAATACAATATAAAATTAGCTTTCAATCTCCTTAACTATGTTTATTTTTGAATAAAATTGGATACATGCTTAAAGTTGGTGTTTTGGGTGCGGGGCATTTAGGGAAGATCCACCTGCGTCTGCTAAATGAATCGGTAAAATATGAACTTATAGGTTTTTATGATGCGGATGTCATTAATGGTAAAAAGGTATCAGAAGAATTTGGATATCGCTATTTTGAAAACATCAATACCCTTATCGATGCCGTTGATGTAGTCGATATCGTTACCCCGACCCTGTCACATTTCGAATGCGCAAAAAAGGCGATTTTAAAAGGAAAGCATATATTTATCGAAAAACCGATCACCAATACCTTAGCAGAGGCCGAAGCACTTTTGACCCTAGAAAAGCAGCACCATGTCAAAGGGCAAGTGGGCCACGTAGAACGCTTCAATCCTGCCTTTTTAGCGGTGAAGGAAAGTATACAGAACCCCATGTTCATTGAATCCCATAGGCTTGCCGAGTTCAATCCCCGTGGCACTGATGTACCTGTTGTATTGGATCTGATGATCCACGACATCGATGCGATCTTGAGCGTGGTCAACTCGAAAGTGAAACAAATCAATGCCAGTGGTGTTTCGGTAATCAGTAATTCTCCAGATATCGCCAATGCCCGAATTGAATTCGAGAACGGCTGTGTAGCGAATTTGACCGCCAGTAGAATTTCACTGAAAAATATGCGTAAATCCCGTTTTTTTCAAAAGGATGCCTATATCTCGGTTGATTTTCTCGAAAAGAAAGTTGAAGTTGTAAAAATGAAGGATGCACCCGAGAAACCGGGCGATTTTGATATGATCTTACAAAATGCGGAAGGGGAGAAAAAACAAATCTATTTTGAAAACCCCACAATTCAAATGAACAATGCGATTAAAGACGAATTGGAGGCTTTCGCGGATGCGATCCATAACGATACTACCCCCGTAGTTACCCTTGAACAAGGCACACAGGCTTTAAAGGTGGCCTTACAGGTCATTGCCTCTTTTGCAAACTAATGTTGTTCGACTTACTAAGCCCAAACCACATTAGTTACGAGTCAAATCCGTGGGGTTAAATGCACACTAGAAGTAGCCGAAGTATCGCCTTGCAATGTAAAATATTTAATTCGAAAATAAATGTCAGTAGCAGTGAACCTTATAGCAATTAGGAACAACCTCCCAGAGGGTGTTACGCTAATTGCTGTTTCGAAAACAAAACCTATTGAAATCCTCCTAGAGGCCTACCATGCCGGTCAACGCATTTTCGGTGAGAATAAAATTCAAGAAATGACCCTAAAATACGAAGCTATGCCTAAGGATATCGAATGGCATATGATAGGTCATGTGCAGCGTAACAAGGTAAAATACATGGCCGAATATGTCTCTTTGGTGCACGGGGTAGACAGTTTAAGATTGCTAGAGGAAATAGACAAACAGGCAAAAAAATACAATAGAACCATAAACTGCCTACTTCAGGTTCACATTGCCGAAGAGGAGACCAAATTCGGTTTCAATGAAAACGAATTGCTGACCCTGGTAAATTCTGAAGAATTCCTGGCGTTGGAAGGCATAAAGATAGTGGGACTCATGGGCATGGCGACCTTTACGGATGATCAGGCCCAAATACGACGTGAATTCAGGCAACTAAAATCGATCTTTCAGATACTTCAACAAAAATTAAAGGGTATCTCCATTCTTTCCATGGGAATGAGCGGTGATTACCAAATCGCAATCGAGGAAGGTAGTACCATGGTACGTATTGGAAGTAGTATCTTTGGAACCAGAAATACGCAGTAGGCAAAAAGATAGCACAAGTTTTAGGATGTACGCAATCATAGATATCGAAACAACAGGTGGGAAATACAATGAAGAAGGCATAACGGAGATTGCGATCCATAAATTCGATGGGCATAACGTGGTAGATACGTTCATTTCCCTTATCAATCCAGAAAAGGAGATACAACCTTTTGTTGTGCAACTTACCGGTATAAATACCAAAATGCTGCAAACCGCACCAAAATTCCATGAGGTAGCAAAGCGCATTGTCGAAATCACC
Source organism: Flavobacteriaceae bacterium (assembly GCA_050330515.1). Taxonomy (GTDB): domain Bacteria; phylum Bacteroidota; class Bacteroidia; order Flavobacteriales; family Flavobacteriaceae; genus Maribacter_C. The sequence continues at coordinate 10,812 of JBHJNU010000103.1, forward strand.
GATGATGCCGTAATCATTGCCCATAATGCACAATTTGATTATCGCATACTGCGTACCGAATTTAGACGGCTAGGTTATAATTTTGAACGAAAAACACTTTGTACCGTAGAACTCGCTCAAAAACTGCTTCCTGAGGCTGAATCATATAGTTTGGGCAAGTTGGTGAGGTCGTTGGGAATAGCGGTAAGTGATCGGCATCGGGCGAACGGTGATGCCTTGGCAACATTGAAATTATTTAAATTACTGTTGGCAAAAGATTCAGATAAATCAATTTTGAAAAGTGTGGTCAAAGCTGAAACATTGGGAGAGCTCTCATCACGACAACTTGATATCGTCGAGTCCATACCCTCTGAAATAGGTGTCTACTACATGCACAACAAAGACGGTGAAATCATTTTTTTAGGTAAAAGCAACAATATGAAAAAAGAGGTCAACCAACATTTTACCAAAAGTGGTGACCGCGCCAGGAAACTGCAGAAAGAGACCAAGAAAGTAACCTTTGAAAAAACTGGTAATGAACTGGTGGCCCTTTTAAAGGAATATGAGGAGCTTAAAAGAACCAGACCTACTTACAATCACCGACAAAAACCAAGACTATTTTCGCACACCGTTTATCATTCAATAAATGATAAAGGATATGTGACGCTTAAGGTAGGTATTGCCAAGCAATTGGAAGACAATATTGTTGGCACATTCAATAGCGTACATTCGGCTAAAAATTTTCTATACGATATTACCCTCGACTTTGAACTGTGTGACAAGGTAAACGGATTTTCCGACGCCAAGAAAAATTGTGCGAAACATACCGATGGGCTATGCCACGGAGCATGTATAGCGGCAGAAGATGTTGGCTCCTACAATGCTCGGGTACAACAAGCGATCCACAGGTATTCGCTATCAGGAAAGAATGTACTCCTTACCGATAAAGGTCGTGAAATCGGGGAGTATAGTGCCGTTCTAATTAAAGAAGGTCAATGTAGAGGCATTGGTTTTTATGACCTAAACCACCAAATAAATAATATTCATATCTTAGAATCGATTATTACGCCGATGAAAGGTGATACCAATACAAAACATATCATAGAATCGTTTCTTAGAAAAAGAAAGGGCATCAAAATTTTGGAGCTGAGACCATAGCATTTGAAGGACCAAAAGCAACATAAGGGCTGGAAGGATAAAGTTCATGAAATCATTTATGAAGCAGATACTCCTATGGGTAAATGGTTCGATATTATTCTAATTATCGTCATTTTAATCAGCGTTTTATTGGTAATGCTAGAGAGCGTAAATGAAATCAACGCAAAATACCATGCTATTCTTTTGCCTTTAGAGTGGCTCGTGACCATTTTCTTTACTATAGAATATATATTGAGAGTTATTTCGATTAGAAAGCCGTTTAAGTATGTTTTCAGTTTTTATGGTATCATCGATTTCATCTCGACCATACCCTTATATCTATCCTACATTTTTGCAGGTTCGCAAGTACTGTTAACTTTCCGTATTTTTAGAATGCTGCGCGTTTTCAGAATCTTGAAACTGGTCAAGTTCATGGGCGAAGCGTCTCAACTGCAACAAGCCCTTAAAGCCAGTAGGGCCAAAATCGCTATTTTCATTTACGTGGTCATCATTCTGTCGGTCATAATGGGTACGGTAATGTATCTGGTTGAAGGTAACGACTCGGGGTTTACCAGCATACCTAGAAGTATTTATTGGACCATAGTGACCTTAACTACAGTAGGCTACGGAGACATTGCCCCTCAAACCGATATAGGTCAATTCATCGCTTCCATTATTATGATAGTAGGCTATGGAATAATTGCGGTGCCAACGGGAATCGTTACCGTTGAATTCGCAAAGCAGGGAAAAGGTGAAGATTTGAATGACCAGGGCAAAGTGGTACACATCAATACCCAGGCATGCCCTTCATGCTCTGCTGAAGGCCATCGTGACGATGCGACCCATTGCTATAACTGTGGAAGCATATTGTAATGGAAAAGGCACTACTATCTGTTGTAGGCCCCACCGCTATGGGTAAAACCAAGCTGGCTATTTCATTGGCCCAAAAATTCAGAACCGAAATCATTTCAGCAGATTCAAGACAATTTTTCAGGGAAATGAAAATCGGCACAGCGGTTCCCTCGGCGGAAGAATTGAATACGGTAAAGCATCATTTTATACATTGCAAAAGCATTCATGAAAACTATTCGGTAGGTAGTTTTGAACGCGAAGCCACCACCCTGTTAACCCGGCTGTTCAAGAAAAACGATGTGGTGGTCATGGTAGGTGGCAGTGGACTTTACATAGACGCCGTGACCAAGGGGTTGGATGAATTTCCGGAAATTGACCCTAAAATACGCGAAGAGCTAAACCTTGAATTTGAGGCAAAAGGTATCGAATACCTAAAGGAGGAATTAAAAAGGCGAGATCCATCCTATTATGAAAAGGTAGATCTTGATAACCCCCATCGGTTGATCCGTGCCTTGGAGGTTTGTCTTGGCTCGGGCAGGCCCTACTCATCCTTCCTGAAAATCGAAAACGTGCAGCGGCCTTACCGAACAATAACCATTGGTATTCAAGCTGATCGTGAAATCATTTACGACCGGATCAACAAAAGGGTAGACCTTATGATGCAGCTGGGGCTTGTTGAAGAAGCGAAATCGCTTTACCACAACAAGTCGTTGAACGCACTACAAACCGTTGGTTATAAAGAACTTTTTAATTTTCTTGATGGTAGCGGAAATTTAGATTTCGCCGTTTCAGAAATAAAGAAGAACACCAGAAGATTCGCAAAACGCCAATTAACTTGGTTTCGGAAAGATGAAAAAATAACCTGGGTTGAATACGATGATTCATTTGACAAAACCTTGCAGCTGATTCATGAACAATTAATGATACCCTGATACATGCCAAAAAAAACAATCTTCATAGTCATGGGTGTATCAGGCTGCGGTAAATCGACCATAGGTAGCTTACTGGCAAAAAAAATGAACCTCATTTTCTATGATGGCGACGACTACCACGATGCTTCAAACGTTAAAAAAATGTCGCAGGGCATTCCACTGACCGACCGTGACCGAGAAAAATGGCTTGAACGACTCCATCAACTGGCAGCGGAAAGCAAGGAACAAGGAGCTGTTATTGCGTGTTCGGCACTTAAGGTAAGTTACCGTAAAATTCTGTCACAACATATAGAGCAGTACATGCAGTTTGTGCATTTAGATGGTAGCAAACAAGAAATTTTAGATAGACTTCAAAGGCGAAAAGACCATTTTATGCCAGCAGGACTATTAGATTCTCAGTTCGACTCCCTTGAGCCACCAAAAGAGGCCATAAGGGTTTCCATTTCGAACACGCCGGAAGAAATGGTTTTAAAGATCATTGAACAGTTGAAGAACAGGATTTAACGTTTTCCTTTCACTAAAAAATTGTGGTTTTCACAGCCTCTCGCCTTTCTTGCTTTTGAGCCCGTGCCTTGCGAACTGGAAAAGGCTTTAACAGGGCAAAAAATGAAAGATTTTGCTTAACCGCCAAAGGTATGTTCAGGTGATAAACAAAAAAGCCCCGACGTGGTCAGGGCTTCACATTACATTGTATAGGCAGCCGTTATTCCGTTTTTATGACCAATCGGAATCCTTCACCGTGAATGTTCAAAATTTCAACAGTATTATCAACTTTTAAGTACTTACGAAGCTTTGCAATATATACGTCCATACTGCGTGAAGTGAAATAATTGTCATCTCTCCATATTTTTGTAAGGGCCAATTCTCTGGGCATCAAATCATTTTCATGTAAGGCCAATAAACGTAAAAGTTCGTTCTCCTTAGGGGATAACTTAATGGCCTCCTCCTCTTTGTATTTCAAGAAGCGAAGTTTTGAATTTAAATGAAAATTGCCGATTTCAAATTCGAACTTTCTACTGTCCGCTAATGAGTTGGAGGCTTTTCTTTGAATGATGGCCCTGAGTTTCATTAAGAGTACTTCTGAATCGAACGGCTTGTTCAAATAGTCATCGGCGCCTGATTTGTAGCCTTTGAGCACATCTTCCTTCATGGTCTTCGCGGTAAGAAAAACGATGGGCACATTTTCATTTTTTTCACGAATCTCTTTAGCTAACGTAAATCCGTCCTTATATGGCATCATGACGTCGAGAATACAAATATCGAAATTATCTTTTTTGAATTTTTCGAAACCTTCCATGCCATTTTTGGCCAAGGTGACGTCAAAATCGTTCATCGACAAATAATCCTTTAATACGATACCAAAATTGGGGTCATCCTCTACCAAAAGTATTTTCTTGTTCACCGTCTCCATAAGCTAGTTTTAAATTAAAGGTAGTTTAATAAAGAAAGTGCTTCCTTTTCCTTTCTCACTTTCTGCATAAACCTCACCTTGATGGTCATCTATTATTTTTTTTACATAGGCCAGGCCTAAACCGTGCCCCTTCACATTATGTATATTACCCGTGTGTTCACGGTAAAATTGCTCAAAAATCTTCTTAACCACGGTTTTGCTCATTCCTGCTCCTTGGTCTTGCACCCGTACTACGATATTATTTTTTGCCAATTCAGTATAGATGTCTATTCTTGGCGCTTCAGGGGAATATTTTACCGCATTATCTAAGATATTGACAATTACATTGGTAAAGTGCATTTCACTTGCCAATACCTCTGACCTTTCGGCGTTCAAATGGGTTTCAATGTAACCTCCCCGATCGGCAACAATCAATTCTACATGGGCAATTGCGTCGTGAATTATGTCGTGTACATCTACCCTATCCTTACTAATATCTAACTGATTCTTTTCTAACTGTGATATTCTCAAAACATTCTCTACTTGAGCATGCATGCGCTTGTTCTCATCTTTGATCATTTCTAGATAGCGCAAAACCTTTGTTCTATCTTCAATAATTTTTGGGTTTCTAATCGCTTCTACCGCCAAATTAATGGTCGCTATCGGTGTTTTGAACTCATGCGTCATATTATTGATGAAATCAGACTTAATTTCCGATATCTGCTTTTGGCGTATCAATTGGTAGATTGCACCTGAATACGAGGCAACGATGACCAAAGTAAACAAGATGGAAAGTAGACCAACAACTAAAATGGACTGTATTAGAAAATTTTTTTTCTTGGGGAAGGATATCATTAATGAAAAATCTGAATTGCCATCACTATCCTTAAAGATCGGCACTTCGAAAACGGACGCTTTGTCGAACTTGAATTTCCGCGACTTTATTCGTGTTGGCAACCCATTGCTATAAATTCCGTATTCATATTCGATATCGATGGCCCTATTCTGAAGTTCCTGGTTCAAACGCAATTCGATTTCTTGTTTTGAAACCCTTTTATGTAAAGGCACTTTCTTGGCCGCTTCACTGAAAACATCCTCAAATTGCGCCTTTTCAATACTCGAAAGTCCACCTAACTTTTGCAATCTTTGCCTAGCGGTAAGCCTATACTCATTTCCATCAAGGCCGAAATCTTCATTTAAAACCACCGAAGTTCTCTGGCTAGTGAAATTCTTGATAATGGTACTGTCCCCAATATTACTGTTGCTGTCAAAGAACGTAGATGATATATTGTATTTTTCCTCCAATATACCATGCTCGTATAATCGTATCTCATTCGAACTGACATCTCGATCTACAAAGCCAAAAATTGTCAGATTGGAACCTTCGAACTTACCTATACTATCAATTTGGCTCAAATACCTGTCTGAATAGTCCTTTCTTTCCCTAGCCTCAATCTTATCCGTAACCTTGTTGAGAACTTCTGCAACGATATTGGAGAATTGTTCTTCCTTGTCTTCAACAGATTGTTTAAACCAAAAACCTTGAACGAAAATTATACCAATAAGTGAGAGGCTCATCAAAATTACCAGAACAACAAATAACCTCTTATTCATCTTTGTGCTAAATTAGATATTAAAGTTAGAGCCAAATGCACGTTTAACCAAACCTTAACAAAAATGTTAAAATATGTCGAAGCCCTAGCAATTGTTAAGAAGAACCTTATGTAGCTCTTCTACTAAGTACTTCGTTTTATGTACCTCTATGTTCTCGAGCACAAAGTCGGCTAAGGGTATTTTTTCGTCATCGTTCAGCTGATTTTCCATCCGTTCAAGCACCGCTTGCCTAGACGTACCGTCCCTGTCCATAACTCTTTGTATTCTCAGGTCTTTGGGGGCGATAACCAAAATGGTGGTATCATAGTGCCCGGTCTTGGAATTTTCAAAAATCAACGCGCTCTCTTGTATCACATAGGGCGTATTCTGTTTTTTCGCCCAACCTAAAAAATGAGTCCGTACGGCCGGATGTACCAAAGAGTTCATTTTTTCTAACAGCGATTTGTCATTGAAAATCATGCTAGAAATATGCTTTTTGTTTAACTTTTGGCCTATATATGCATTTTCACCTAAAAGTTCGACAATCGCTTTTTTAAGCGTTTTTGAAGTACCCATCAAGCGCTTGGCCTCTTGGTCTGAATTGTATACAGGCACACCCAAGGCTTTGAAAAAGTCTGCGACGGTTGACTTTCCACTTCCAATTCCACCTGTTAAACCTACTATCATCATTGCTTTTCGAGTATGTACGTGACCTGGGTTTCAATTAAGGTAGCACTGTAAACATTGCTAGGAATTTCAACAAGTTGCAACGTCAATCTACCGCTACCTCTAGCTATTGATAAGTAATCGGTGACTACCTTGAAATCGTCACTTTTAAGGTTTTTCAAATCCTTAATTTTTGCTTTGCATAATACAGGAACACTTTCAGGTACTGTTTTTATTCCAACCTTCTTAGGAAGGTTGATGACCTGAACCGGCACTTCGATCACGTTCTCGGAGAATCGTGATACCATGCCCTTTACGGTTACGGTTTTTTCGGAAAAGCTCATATTTTCAAGTGACTGTGGTTGAACAATAGTTAATGCCCTGGTAAAGTCAGCGTCTAAATCGGTTAAAACCAATGCCGTTGTCGTAAGTGTAGTGATGGTGTCTAATTGATCCTTAGGCCCTGTTATAGTTATACTAGCGGGTTCGATTTTCAGCGGACCTTCTATGAAATAGTTTTGTGCCATGTTCATTTTGATCATGGGCCTTACAGGTATTTCTTTCGAACCGATTTCTTTGAATTCAAAGAATAAGGTATCCTTTTCGATTTCGACAAGGCGCATTGTGGATGATAACTGCCCCTCAATTTGTTGAATGTATTCTAAGTGGGTGATGAAAGATCTTCCTTTCTTCTTGGTTAGATCCGCAATATCGATGTCTATATTTTTAGTTGCAAAATTGAAGCCCAATAATTGAAAACCCACTGCCTCGATCTTTACCTTTATTTTATCTTTCGAAGCCTTCACCAGCATGCTATTTTCGGGAGTGTTCACAAACCGTAGGTTAACGGTGGTTTCATTTATATATGATTCTGATAAATTACTGATGAACCAAGCCAATAGGGAGCAAAACAAAAACAAGGAAAATAATTTGACCTTTCTTTTATTCACTACCTTTCTAACTGTCTGAATCCACCCCACCTCATTATATTTATATAAACCACCTTAAAAAAACAGTTCAGGAAAAAGCTCTTGCGGCTTCTTCTTCGTTAATCTAAGAAAAAGCATCGATTTCAAGAAACCATAACCATAACCTGAAAATTGAATGCCCACCGCTAGTAAAGATAACAAAGCGATGGTAATGCTTTTGTTTTTCAACAGGGAATCAATGAAGACAACGGTGAAATAAATACCATAAAGTGTTAGTGGCCAGTTTATGCCGATGGCAGCTAAGAGCAATGCGATAATTAAGCCTAAAGAGAATACTGTTGGAAACCAATAGGTAGTTTTTGCGGTATGCGGATGCCAGGTGTTCAAAATGGGACGAACCGTGCCAAATTTCTTAACCTGATTAAAAAACTTGCCCCAATCGATACGTCGCTTATGAAAAACAAAGGCCTCGGTAATCAACTTTGTGGCATATCCCCTATTCCATAAGCGGATGCTTAAATCAGGATCTTCACCGGGGTGTATGTTCCCAAAACCACCGACCACTTCGAAGGCAGTTTTGGAGAGTCCCATATTGAAACTTCTTGGCTGGAAGGTGCCCACTGCATTTTTGCGCCCCCTGATACCGCCCGTGGTAAAAAAAGAGGTCATCGAATAGTTAATCGCCTTCTGTACTAAACTGAAAGATTTATGAGCCGCATCAGGACCTCCGAAACATTCTACAAAATCATTTTCAAGTGATTTGGCAACGACCTCTAAGTATTGGGGGGGCAGAATACAATCGGAGTCGAGAATGATGAAATAATTTCCTTTAGCCCGCCGCATTCCATAATTTCTTGAATCACCAGGGCCGGTATTAGGTTTTTTAAAATAGGAAATTGCCAGTTTAGCCGAGAATTCGTCAATAATACGTTCTGAAGAACGTGTTGAACCATCCTCGACGATTACCACCTCGTAAGGCTTCCTAAACGTTTGGGCAAGCATGCTTTCCAATAACTCCCGAATTTCATCGGGTCTGTTATAAACAGGAATCACAAATGAAAAAGTTAGTTCCATCACCCTAAAAATACGCCGAAAAAGTAATATCGAGCTGCTTTAGGTCTCTATTCAGAGAAACGTTCGATTACTTCTTGACTTACTCCTGTATTTGAAAATCCACCATCATGGAAAAGATTCTGCATAGTTACTTTTCTGGTCAGGTCTGAAAATAATGATACGGTATAATTCGCACAGTCTTGGGCGGTAGCATTACCTAATGGGGACATTTTTTCTGCATAGCTGATAAAGCCATCAAAACCCTTCACCCCGGATCCTGCCGTTGTTGCCGTTGGAGATTGGGAAATTGTATTGACCCTTACCTTCTTTTCTTTTCCGAAGAAATAACCGAAACTGCGGGCAACGGATTCTAAATAGGCTTTGTTATCGGCCATATCATTATAGTCGGGAAAGGTACGCTGGGCGGCCATGTAGGTCAGGGCTACGATACTACCCCATTCGTTCATGGCATCGGCCTTATAAAGGTTCTGCATTACCCTGTGAAAGGATAGCGCAGAAATATCCCATCCCTTAGCGGTAAAATCATAGTTTTCATCAGTGTAATGCCTGCCTTTTCGAACATTTATTGACATACCGATCGAGTGGAGAACAAAATCAAGCTTACCACCTAGGATCTCCATAGACTTCGTAATCAAATTTTCTAGATCTTCTTGACTTGTCGCATCGGCAGGAATAACCTGAGCCCCTGTCTTTTCGGCCAAAGCATTTATTTGGCCCATCCGCATTGCCACAGGTGCATTGGTCAATACAAAAGTGCCTCCTTCTGCATGAACGGTTTCAGCCGTTTTCCATGCAATGGAATTCTCGTCCAAAGCTCCGAAAATGATTCCTTTTTTTCCTTTAAGTAAGTTGTAAGACATGTTTAGTAGTTCGTTATATTTTTACAAGCGTCAAATATATTTAAAATAGTTGGCAGTTGATCTAAAAGTAGTGACCTGATGTCGTATCTACTTTGTTTTCAAATCAATTCAACAATTGTCTTGCATGGGCTATCGCAGAATCTGAAAGATTCTTTCCGCCTAGCATTTCGGCAAGCTCCACTACCCGATCATCTGCATGTAACTGTTTCATTTGGGTACGGGTCATATTGCCCTCATCAGTCTTGAAAACTTTGAAATGATGGTCTCCTTTTGAAGCGACTTGCGGTAAGTGGGTTATTGAAAACACCTGCATGGTCTTACTCATCGCCTGCATGATATCGCCCATTTTATTAGATATCTCACCCGAAACACCGGTGTCTATTTCATCGAACATCATAGTAGGCAAATGCTCATACTTTGCCAATATTGCCTTAATGGTCAGCATAATCCGGCTGAGTTCACCACCCGATGCCACCTTTTTGATATCGCCAAAGTCTCCGCCCTTATTGGCCGAAAAAAGAAAAGTCAGTTCATCTTTGCCGTTACTTTTAAAATCTTGGGAAGCCGAGATATTAATCTTAAAACTTGCACTTGGCATACCTAGGGTGGCGAGACTGGATTCTAATTGTTCCTTTAAATGGGGAATGATCTTATTTCTTCCTTCGCTCAAGGTTTTGGCGATTCGGTTCAAATTGGTTTCCAATACCTTTACTTCTGCCTTTATTTTGGTGATGTTGGCCTCTAGATTCTCTATTACACTTACTTTTTCCGATAGTGCTTCCCGTATGGCCAATAACTCGACCATATCATGGGCCGCATGTTTCTTCTGCAAGTCAAAGATGATTTGCAATTTACCTCCTACCTCTTCCAATAACTGCGGATTTGCTTCTGTACTTTCGTAAAACGATTGTAGGTCATTGGCAATATCGTCGACCTCTATAAAAACAGATTGAATTCTTTCATTCAGCTGAAAATACTTGTTTCCAAATACCGATAACTTATTGGCGACCTGCTTAAGTTCGACCATTAAATTGATGATACCTACTTGTTCGTCGCTCAATAACTGGTGCCCCTTCGATAGCTGTTGTATGATGCTTTCAACATTGTTTAATTGCTCATACTGGGCCTCTAGTTCTTCCTGTAAACCAATCTTTAACGGGGCCGCTTCCAACTCTTTTAACAGGAAGCTATTGTAATCATACTCTTTATTCGCATTCTGTTGAAAATCAATTAGTTTGTTCAACTCTCTTGAAGTTTTTTTATAAGCCTCCCACGCTTCGGAGTATGCCTTTAAATTGTCTCTATTTTCAGCTAGCGCATCAATTACCTTAAATTGAAAATCATTGTTCGCAAGCTGAAGGGTCTGATGTTGCGAATGTACATCGATGAGCCTATTGCCCAGTTCTGAGAGTATATCCAAGGTGATGGGCGTATCATTAATAAATGCCCGCGATTTCCCACTGGGTAAAATCTCTCTTCTGATAATGGTAAGATCCTCATAATCGAGGTCATTATCCTTGAAAAAGGACTGAAGACTGTATTTATGTATCTGAAACTCGGCTTCAACCACACATTTGGTATCCTTATCCTGAAGCGAGCTCAGATCGGCACGTTTGCCGAGTACTAGTGACAAACCGCCCAATAAAATAGACTTGCCTGCACCGGTTTCACCTGTAATTACAGTAAAGCCATTGGTGAACGCCACGTTGAGGTGGTCGATCAAGGCATAGTTCTTTATGGAAAGGTTCTTGAGCAAATCTTTGATTTAATAGATATGCGCAAATATAATTTAAAAAAAAATGAAAAAAAGAAGGTCAAAATTTAATATCGTTCCAGGTATTGGAATAAGAAGGTGCTACCTTGTTCAAGGTTTCCTTCAATTTTACGATATCTATCTTCGGCCCGTCGGAAAATATATTCTTGATTTCCTCAGACTTAGCGTCGAAGAAGGTCATGGTCAAAAAAGCATTCGGGTCACGTTTCGATATGGTCTCGAACAATTTCAAGGTGCCTTGGATCACTTGCTTACCTGTACTGTTGTTATCACTAAAGATATCTAGCCCCTTTCGGTGATAATTGTACATGGCAACGCGGTACTCGCGAAATCTGTTCGATAAAAGATTATCGACAAGTAAAAATCGGCTACGATTTTCAGACCCATCGCCCCATCCCTTAAAGTTGCTGCCTTGGCCTTGAGAGGCTATGGTTTGGGCAATTCTGAAGTACTCCGTTCCACCTTCCAACGTAAAGGTATCGGCATCTAAACCGAGCATGATGTTCACATAGTAGGCAATTACCGCCACCAAATTCGATTCGAATATGTTTATATTGAACACCAAAGGCTGAAATTCAAGGTATTCAAATGCAAGGGAATTGTCACGATATCTAAAAACTGGGGTTTCATACGAGGTATTAAAAACCGGGCGGGAAGACTGCACATCGATATTACCCTCGAACCTATTCGAATCAAAGTTGGTCAAGGTGATGATAATCTGGGCGTTCACCCTTTCGTTTTCCTTAAACCTTCTGTTGCTCCAATTGTTCTTGTTAACAAACTCATTTAAAGAGCGTTCAAGGGTTTTAAAAATAGGCAGGTCTCCCTGGGGCAAATTATTCGAGTTCACGGTAACCGTGCAATTCAATTCTTGAGCGTGGGCGACCGAGGAAAAGAAGACAAAAAAGATTAAAAAGAAAAGACTACGCATGGATCCTACTTACAATTTCCGACAAAATATCGGCGGCTACGGCTGCCTTGGTTTTTAGTTCAAACGTTTTTATTGAAGAATTCTTATCTATAAAAGTGATTTTGTTGGTGTCCTTCCCGAAACCGGCCCCTGTATCGTTGAGTGAGTTGAGAATTATGGCATCCAAATTTTTTCTTTCAAGTTTTCCCAGGGCGTTTTCCAGTTCATTTTCGGTCTCTAAGGCAAAGCCCACAAGAAATTGGTTTTTCTTATTTTTTCCCAAAGACCAAAGGATATCCTTGTTTTTCACCAACTCAATGGAAAACTCCTCGGTCTCTTTCTTGATTTTTTGATGGGCAACCTTTTTTGGTCGGTAATCGGCAACCGCCGCTGCACAAATGGCTATGGCTACTTCATGGTAATGTGCATGCACAGCGTCATACATTTCTGCTGCTGATATAACGCGTATCAATTTCACCTTGTCATGCGCTATGTTCAAGTGCGAAGGCCCAGAGATCAAAATAACTTCCGCCCCTAGATCGGCAGCGGCCTTAGCCAGTTCAAACCCCATTAGCCCTGTGGAATGATTACCAATAAAGCGTACGGGGTCGATAGCTTCATAGGTAGGTCCGGCTGTAACAAGTATTTTTTTTCCGTTCAAAGGAAGCCCCAAAGCCAAGTGGTTCTTCATAAAATCAATGATAGCCTCGGGTTCGGCCATTCTGCCTTCGCCATATAGTCCGCTTGCCAGTTCACCGGAAGTAGCGGGAATCATTACATTTCCAAAAGTGTCCAATTTTTGAAATGACGCCTTTGTCGATGGGTGTATATACATATCCAAATCCATAGCCGGCGCGTAAAAAACGGGGCATTTAGCAGAGAGGTAGGTTGCCAAGAGCAAATTGTCGCAAGTACCATTGGCCATTTTCGATAAGGTATTAGCCGTGGCCGGTGCAACTAGCATCAAATCGGCCCAGAGCCCTAGCTCTACATGATTGTTCCAATCGATCGAGTCATTGTCTTCTTCAACAAATGATGTAAGAACTGGTTGTTTTGAAAGTGCGGCTAGGGTAAGTGGGGAAACGAAAGAGCCGGCACTTTCCGTCATAATCACTTTGACGTTTGCGCCAGCTTTTATCAATAGTCGTACTAGAAAGGTGGTTTTATAAGCAGCGATTCCTCCAGTTATGCCTAAAAGAATATTTTTTCCGCTTAACATTGATTAAGCGTCTTTCTCCGTGTTGCGATAGTAAATTTTATCGGTCAACCATTCCTCCACTGCCAATGCATGCGGTTTTGGTAACTTCTCGTAGAATTTAGAGACCTCGATCTGCTCTTTGTTCTCAAAAACCTCTTCAAGCGAATCACTGTATGTAGCAAATTCTTCAAGCTTCTCTAAAAGCTCTTTCTTGATTTCAGAATTGATCTGAACCGCTCTTTTTGAAGCTATGGAAATCGCTTCATAAATATTACCGGTTCTCGAATCGAACTCGTTCTTATTGATGGTCTTTGTAGTAACGGGTGCCTTGGTGTTCTTAAGATCGTTCATGTTCATAATTATAACAATGTTTTACTTTGTTTCTTGTGGTTCCGGTACTTGATATACCTGAAGTTCCCTTTCTATTTTCGCCAAAAGGTTATCTGCCTTTTTTGCGAACTGTGTTTCTGGATATTGCTTTTTCAATACGTTATAAGCTTCTTTAGCGGTAATCAAACGCTCCTTTTTCAATTGTTCAAAGCTATTGAACGCTAAGTTTGCAGTAGCCTCGATTTTCAGGTACAACGCTTCTTCGCGATACACCGAACCCGGAAAATCTGATACGAAATTATCTAACGAAGCAACCGCCGATCTTAGTACATCATAATTAAACTCTCCCAACTTGTTGAACTGTTTAGCAATCTCGAATGCCTTGCGTTCTTTTTTGGTGGTCAATTCTTTCGCCATCGCATTGGCCTCGTCAAAATACTCAGAATCAGAATACATGTTCACGAAGTTCTGTAATTTTATCAAGGCCTTATCGGTATCCGTTTGGTCCAATGAGTACTCGGGCGAAAGTTCAAAATAACTTTTAGCACCTAAGAATGCCGACTCAATTGACTTCTCACTTTGGGGGTATGATTTTAAAAATCGCTCAAATTGATACCCTGCAGTATTAAAATCTTTTCTTTTAAAGTAACTGTCCGCAAGAAAAAACATCACCCGCTCACCTTGTGGTTTGCCCACATATTTGGGAGCTATTTGCTCAAAAAGACGAAGGGCGCGCTTGTAGTCTTTTTGCTCATAGTACTTTTGCGCCAATTCGTATTTCTCCTTAACGTCTTCATTTTTAAGTACTTTTTGATACTCACTACAAGATGAAGCCATAAAAAGCAGCAAAAACAAAATAGGATAGAGTCTTTTCATTTTAGAAAACATTTTGCAAAACTACGTATTACAGATGGATTTAAAAAACATTTTTCGGTTTCCAAAAATAGGTACACTTATCACACCGCAATTTCAATTTAGCTTAGATTTAACGCAGTCGCTTTGGGTTTGAAATGAAATTGGTTACTCTTGCAGATTGAAGACTAACACCAAGTAGCTGCTAGCATCAAGAAATTGCTGCCATATAAGTTGTAAATTATATCGAAACTTTGAGAAAAGGTCTTGAAAAGGCCGCAATTTTTGATTTTAGGGCTGGTGTAGCCGGTACCAAGGGCAGCCGAACGTAATCACTGCATAGGCCCAAGGTTTCGAATATCGATTTTATACCGGCCGGATTTCCTTCCTCGAAAATCAAATCCATACCGATTGCCATGCTATCATGCAGTTCTTGGGCAGCTTCTAGGTTTCCTTCTAGCCCGAAACGGATCATTTTCGAAAATTCGCCGGGAAGGCCCTGCCCTAGTACAGAGATAACTCCAGAACCTCCTGCAATTATAGTTTCCAAGGCAGTAGCATCATCCCCTGAAATCACATGAAAACCAGCTGGCATGCCGGCAATTATTTGTTTGACCTGCTCCATATTGCCAGAAGCCTCCTTTACACCAACAATATTATCGAAATCAGCCGCCAACCGCAATACGGTACTTGGTAACATGTTGCTACCTGTTCTACCGGGCACATTGTAAAGTATAATCGGCTTGGTTGCAACCTCTGAAATTGCCTTGAAGTGCTGGTATATTCCTTCTTGCGTAGGTTTGTTGTAATACGGTGACACCGATAAAATGGCTATAAAATCGTCTGATTGAAAAGCCTGAATTTCATGAGCCACCCTATAGGTGCTGTTTCCTCCAATGCCAAGAACCAAAGGTAGCCTGCCCGCATTGGCCTTTACAACGGTTTGCATTACCAATTGCTTTTCCGCTTTATTCAAGGTAACCGACTCGCCGGTGGTACCCAAAACAACGAGATAATCGACCCCGCCGTCAACACAATAATTCACAATACTGGTCAACGCCTCGGTATCGATCGAAAAATCACTTCTAAAGGGTGTTACCAGTGCAACCCCGGTACCTACTAATTCTTTCATCAATCTATCTCGTTAAGAACTTTCAAATATTTTTTCAGTTCTTGTTTAAAAATTTTAAAATCCTTGACCGGGGTATCTAAGATTAAATCGTTGTACCGTGGATCTACTTCCATAAAACCTACCCGAACCCTAGCCCTGGTTTTTATGCTCATGAGCTGTAACATCAAATTATCCTGCTTGAAATAATTTACCAATAAATCATAGTCCCTGCTGAGGAACTCGAGTACATAACTGTTCTCGATGTCACCGCCCCAGCCCAGATCTTTATCTGAGAACACCGGTGTCGAATACGGCGAATTCTTGTCATATTGGCTTTTATAGCCTATTATTTTAACCGCATTGGGCCTTAGCGAAAATTCTTCCACAAATTCATAGAACAGGTTGGCGTTATCGAATACATCCAAGTCTACCAAACAGGCGATCGCAGCTATGCCCTGGCTGCGCTCTACGGTGGGAAATGGCTTGTTTAGTTCCCCCCTTAAAAATTTAAGCCCCGATTTGTGCTTAAATTTATCTTTTATTCCGTCAAACATGTATTTTTACCTTTACACAAATGTAAAAGAATATCCAATCATATTACTGCTGCAAGTTAAAAAGGATTATGGTTTTAAAAATTGAACATTTTGTTATTTTTGTAACAATCGGAATGTTGACCGGCTGTAAAGAGCGTGCTTTCAGTCTTTCTACGACAACGGCCAACCAGGTAACTATCGATAGTCTTTTAAGTGAAAATGATTCGGTAAATGCCTTTATTTTGCCATATCATGACAGAATAAACCAAGTTCTTGACAGCGCCTTGGCGTACGCACCAAATGTGATTACCAAAGAAGATGGTGTCTATAATACCTCTGCGGGTAACTTGATGGCCGATATCATTTTACTAGAGGCCAACCCCATTTTTAACTCTAGAACAGGTCAGAATATAGACTTCGCTTTGATGAACCATGGAGGTATCCGATCGATTATTTCTAAAGGAAAGGTGTCCGCAAGAACAGCCTATGAGGTCATGCCCTTTGAAAATTCGATTGCGGTAGTCGAACTAAGTGGTAGATCTGTTCAACATTTGGTTCAATTTTTAGTGCGGGCAAAGCGGCCTCACCCCATTGCCGGTCTTGAAATTACGGTTGACGGTTTAGGTGAACTGAAATCGATTAGGATACAGGGTGAACCCTTCAATAAAAACCGAAATTATTTCGTTGCCACTTCGGACTACTTGGTTTCGGGTGGAGATGATATGGTGTTCTTCAAGGATGCCATACACATTACCGATACTGATTATTTGATACGCAACGCCATGATCGATTATTTTAAAAAGGTGGATACACTACGGGCCGATGTAGATGATCGCTTTGTTCAAATAAAGGACTAAGTACGGTCAAATACAAAACTCCGCAATTAGGGATGTAACGGAGATTCGTAGAAATTTAAGCAGGCGATTGAGATTTTTTTAAAGATGTATTAGTTTTGAACTGTTTATGAATAGAAGGAAGTTTATTTCAAAGTCTGCCGCAAGCTCAGCCATGATCGGTATTGGAGGGCTTGGCCTGAATTCATGTCTAGGTCCTGACAAAAAACATATTACCATTCTTCACACCAATGATGTGCACAGTCATATTGACCCATTTCCGAAAGACCATTCGCTTTATCCGAATCTTGGCGGCTTGGCCAGAAGGGCTTCCTTGGTGAATGCCATTCGAAAAGAAAATGTGAATACTTTGCTTTTCGATGCGGGCGACTTTTTTCAAGGCACCCCGTACTTCAACTTTTATGGAGGCGAGTTGGAGATCAAGTTGATGAGCATGTTGAAATATGATGCCGTAACCATTGGTAACCATGATTTTGACAATGGACTGGAAGGGCTTTATGCACAACTGCCGCATGCCAACTTCGATCTATTGAGCGCAAACTACGATTTTAAGAATACGGTTCTTAACGGTCATACAAAGCCTTATAAAACTTTTATTGTCGACGGAATAAAAGTTGGTGTCTATGGCTTAGGTATTAAGCTTGACGGACTAGTTAATAAGAAGCTTTATAAAGAAACTGTCTATAGGCATCCTTACGAATTGGCGCAAGAAAGCGAGCGAAATCTCAAGGTTTACGAAAAATGTGACCTGGTTATTTGCCTTTCCCATCTAGGCTATGATTACGGTTCAGAAGACCGACCGAATGACCTAGCTCTTGCTCAGAAAACAGAACATACCAATTTGGTAATTGGCGGCCATACCCATACATTTCTAGACAAACCAACAATAGTCAAGAATAAAAAAGAAAATGACGTTCTGGTTAATCAAGTAGGCTGTTTTGGCATCAATTTAGGGCGGATCGATTTCTTTTTTGAAAAAGGAGGGAACAATAGGGCCAAAGGTTTTTCAATAACCATATAAAGCGAATTGAAGGTGATACGTATAGTCAGGACCAATGCTGAAAATCTCGATTTCATAGATCTTGTGACACGGTTAGATGCCGACTTGGGCCAACGTGACGGGGAAGAGCATAACTTCTACCATCAGTACAATGGCATTAATACCATCAAACATGCCGTTGTTGCCTTTTTGGATAACAAGGCAATTGGCTGTGGTGCCTTAAAGAAATATAACAAAACAACGATGGAAGTTAAACGAATGTACGTTTCCCCATCGGCCAGAGGAAACGGATTCGCCTCCGAAATATTAAAGGCCCTTGAAGAATGGGCCCTTGAGCTGGGTTACCGGCAATGCGTTCTAGAAACCGGAAAACGCCAACCTGAAGCGATTTCGCTCTATATAAAGAATAAGTATGAAATTATTCCGAATTACCCACCGTACATCGGCGTTGAAAATAGTGTTTGTTTCCAAAAAAATGTATCTTTCTACAAAATCTAAACCATGAAAAAATCCACCGCTATCATTTTCATTTTTTTCGTTTTCATCTCGGCTACCGTTTTAGGCCAGGCCCGTGAATATTACCAACTTAAAACCTATCACTTTGAAACCGATGCCCAGCAGCAAATGACAGATGATTATCTCAAAAATGCTTTCTTGCCGGCACTGAAACGTCTTGATATAGTTAACGTTGGGGTTTTCAAACCTAGGCCAACTGATTCCGTTACCCCGAAGATTACCTATGTGCTCATTCCCTTTAATTCTTTGGTGCAATTCAGTCTGTTGGAAGACACGCTAATGGCAGATGAAATTCATCAAAAAGATGGTAAAGCATACCTGTCAGCGGCCCATGATAAGGCCCCCTATAAACGTATTGAATCTACATTGATGAAAGCGTTCATCGATATGCCGAAGATGATGGCCTCAAAACTGGATGGCCCACGGAAAGACCGAATTTATGAGTTGCGCAGTTATGAAGCGGCGACCGAAGACCTGTATAAGAAAAAGGTTGATATGTTCAATGCCGGTGGCGAAGTGAAGCTATTCGATCGGTTAGGTTTCAATGCGGTATTCTATGCGGAGGTACTTTCAGGGGGGCAGATGCCCAATTTGATGTACATGACAACACATGCCAGCCAAGAAGTTCGCGATGCCAACTGGAAGAATTTTGGCGAAGCCCCAGAGTGGATCAAATTAAAGGCTGTGCCCAAATACCAAAATACCGTTTCTCTTAACGATACGAGATTTTTGTACCCCACAGAGTATTCAGATTATTAATGATCCCATAGTTTATCGGTCACTATAAACTCAACGATCTGCTGAAGTTCCTTTTCCAAACTAATCTTAGGAAAAGGTCTGTTCGCCCTTTTATACCAATAGCCCGCATTCCATTCATCGCCTTCCTTTCGGTGAAGATAGGCGTGGACCCAACTGCCCAGATCGGCATGCAACGTTTCGGCAATATCATGGGCGGCTGGCCAATTTCCTTTAGCATCATACCACAACGCTTTGAGGGGTTCTGGCCAACTGCGTTCAGGTTCTGCCCGGTTAAGGGTTTTTGAAAAAGCAACAAAATCTGTAGGTAGGTTCATAGTACAAAAAAAATTACCGCAACCAAATATCGGGATTTAAGTAAAACATTCGTTTCCATCCTTGCACCGATTCATCGTCGTATAAATGGGGGTACGGAAAAGGGGTGGTAATTTCGTAGTGAAGATGTGGTGGTTTTCCTTTGGCATTACCTGTATCTCCAACGCTTCCTAAAACAGTTCCTCTTTTTAAAGGTTGGAAAATGAAGGTTTTTATTTCATCTAAGTGGGCGTAATAGTGAAAACGCCATTTAGGGCCGAGTACCATAATTGACTTCCCTCCTTTTCCGCCTTCAAAGGTATAAATGACGATACCGTAGGTTGAGGCAATCACATCGGTTCCCTTTTCTGAGAAAATATCAATGCCTTTATGGGTAATCGAACTTCCCCACGGGTAAGCCCAAAACGATTTCTCGTTCCAACTTTTCGTGGTTGCATTTCTTACAGGAAGAATCATTTCCTGCGGAAGCAGAAACCCCAGGCCAACAATTACCAGAGGTATCCAAAACCATTTGGCATAAAGGCGACTACGCACCAAAAATGCTATTGCCATTAAGAGTGTATACCAAAATCTTCTTGTTGTGTTGGTGATCATAAACCAGTCAAAACCTTGATGAAGATAACCATATTAAGTGCAAGGGGAAAAGTTATTAAAAAAAACGCTTTTAGAATTGTTTTTGATATTTAAACTACATTTATAGAAAAACCAAAACTATGCGTTTAAAAGTACTTCCCAGTTTAACCTTATGTGTTTTCTTTATGACTTTCACTTTTGCCCAGGAAACTAAAAAAGTGTTGGGTATCGATGAGATAATGAAATTAAAATCGGTGCAAGGGGCAGAAATAAGTCCTGATGGAAAATGGGTGGCCTATACCGTTTCAGAAATGGACCTTAAAAAAGACAAAGCGTTGAAAAGGGTTTATATAACGGCAATAACCGGTGGCGAAGCGATACCCATTTCTGGAAAAGAATATTCGGCCAACCAGCCAAAATGGAGTCCCGATAACAAGTATATTTCATTTTTGGCAAGTAAGGGCGAAGGTGAAAAAACACAAGTATGGACATCAAACCGACTTGGGGGCGATGCCGAGGTGTTGACCAAGATACCCCAAGGTGTTTCGGGCCATGAATGGTCGCCGATAGGCAAAAGACTTTTACTAGAGATTACCGACGCAAGACCATGGGAGCTAACCTCAGATAAGGAAGACGATAAAAAAGCACGCCCTTATGTTATTGACCGAAGGCAGTTCAAACAAGATTATGTTGGGTATCTTGACCGGTACCGAACCCATTTATACGTTTTGACTCCGGGCGACACGGTTCCGGTGCAATTGACCTCGGGCGATTTTGATGATTCAAATCCGGTTTGGAGCCCCGATGGCACCAAAATAGCTTTTGTCAGCAATAGAACTGAAGATCCCGATGCAAATGCAGATACGAATATTTGGGTAGTTTCGGCAGACAACAAAGATAGGGGAAAGACACTGACCCAAGTAACCACCAACCCCTACCAAGACGATTCGCCTACCTGGAGTCCTGATGGAAAATCAATCGCCTATAAGACAGTGACCAGAGGCGACATACTCTGGTACGCCGGCGAACGCTTGGCGTTGTCGCCCGCCACTGGTGGTAAGACCGAAATTCTGACCGCAAGCCTAGATCGAAACATCAGCAGACCTAAATTTTCGGAAGACGGCAAATCCATCTATTTTTTGCTAGAGGAAAACGGCAGCAATGTGCTTGCCTCTATCAGCTCTAAGGGGGGAGACCTAAAACGCATCGTAAAAGGCGAAATCAGTATCTCCGACTACAGCTTCAAACAAGGACACATGGCTGTTTTGATGGGCAAGGTAAACCGACCCAACAACATTTATTTGAGTGAAAAGGATGGCTTGCGTGAACTCACCAAGGTGAATGACGATATGCTTATAAATCTTAAAAAACCGTCAGTAGAAAAAATCAACTTTAAGAGTGCAGATGGCACGCCTATCGAGGGCTTTGTTGTTAAACCTATCGATTTTGAGGCGAATAAAAAGTACCCGACCATACTTTGGATACATGGCGGCCCAACTGCCCAATATGACTATTCCTTCGATACCGAACCTCAATTATTTGCTGCCAAGGGTTATGTTACGTTGCTTATAAATCCACGTGGTTCAACGGGTTATGGTGAAGATTTTTGCAAGGCCATCTTCGCAGATTGGGGAAATCTTGATTATCAAGACATTATGGCGGGGGTAGATTATGCAATCGCCCAAGGGTATGCCGATCCTGATAAGCTGGCCGTTGGCGGATGGTCTTATGGTGGCATTTTGACGAATTATACGATTACCAAAACCGAACGCTTCAAAGTGGCCATTTCTGGGGCCAGCGAGGCTTTGTACCGGGCGAATTATGGTCATGACCACTATCAACTGACCTGGGAACAAGAACTCGGCCTACCATGGGAAAATGCTGAGGCATGGGAACGGATCTCTCCCTATAACGATGTTGCCAAAATAACCACCCCTACCCTTTGGATAGGTGGCAGTGACGACTGGAACGTACCTATTTTGAACTCTGAACAAATGTATATGGGCATGAAACGTTTGGGTAGGCAAACCCAATTGGTGGTTTATCCTGGTGAGCACCATGGCATTCGCAAGCCCTCTTTTCAACAAGATCGTTTAGAGCGCTATGTAGCGTGGCTGAACAAGTATTTGAAGTAGAAACAAGTATGAAGAAATCTACCATATAGCCCAAAGTAACTATGAAGGCGCTTTTATTTGATACTTTTCAGGGCAACTTAAGCATTAAAAATGTGCCCGAACCTATTCTTAAAAAAGGCGCGGTTATCGTAAAGGTTCTAGCAACCGGGCTCTGTCGAAGTGATTGGCACGGTTGGATGGGTCACGACCCCGATATAAAACTACCACACGTGCCTGGGCATGAACTGGCAGGTGTGGTAACCGAGCTAGGTAAAGAAGTATTTGATTTTAAGGTTGGTGACCGGGTAACTGTTCCTTTTGTCTGCGGGTG
Organism: Flavobacteriaceae bacterium; assembly: GCA_050330515.1. Classification (GTDB taxonomy): domain Bacteria; phylum Bacteroidota; class Bacteroidia; order Flavobacteriales; family Flavobacteriaceae; genus Maribacter_C. The sequence goes on from JBHJNU010000103.1 coordinate 33,391, forward strand.
TGGGGTATGTTCTCAATGTGCCACGGGCAACCATCAGGTCTGTGACCGTCAGTCACAACCCGGCTTTACCCATTGGGGCTCCTTCGCCGAATATGTAGCAATAGATTACGCCGATACGAACTTGGTACGCTTGCCCGATGAAATCGATTCGGTTACTGCGGCAACTTTGGGCTGTCGGTTTATTACCTCATACCGCGCGGTGGTCGCTCAAGGGCAAGTATCAGAAGGTCAATATGTAGCCGTACATGGTTGTGGTGGTGTAGGACTATCTGCCATAATGATCGCTTGTGCTTTGGGTGCTAAAGTTATTGCTATAGACATCAATGATGAGGCTTTGACATTAGCCAAAGAATTAGGGGCATGGGCGACCTTAAATGCCAGCCAGCATTCGGATATCGTTGAACATGTAAAGTCACTGACCCAAGGTGGAGCGCATGTGTCGTTAGATGCGCTCGGCAGTTCTGAGACCTGTTTCAATTCGATCGCCAATTTGCGAAAACGCGGCAAACATGTTCAAGTGGGCCTGATGACCGGTCAGCATCGAAACCCAAAAATCCCCATGGGCAAAGTGATCGCGAATGAGCTAGAAATACTGGGTAGTCATGGTATGCAGGCCCACAAATATCCTGAAATGTTGATGTTGATAAAAAACGGACAGCTACACCCTGAAAAACTAATAAATAAAACCATTTCCTTGGAAGAGGCGATATTGGCGCTTCCAAATATGAACAAATTTGAACATAAAGGGGTTTTGGTCATTAACACTTTCTAATCTAACCCTGTTCTTGAAATGTTCTAATCTATAACCGCTACGAATTTTAATTTAAAGCCAAACAAGATAGAGTTTTTGTTTCTAAGGAAGAATAACAAAAAAAGTCCCTACAGATCGGTAGGGACTTTTAAATTATAATTTAATGTGATACTTTAATTAAACGTAACGTTCGTAAGGGCCACCATTGAAGGCTCTTTTCCTTCTTCAACGGCACCGGTGAAATAGAGCGTTTGCTTTCCACTTAGGTTTTTTGTGATAGGTATCACAATTGCCGCGCCAGGTGTTCCGGCTGGTTGTACAGGCAGACTTCCCTGCCCAATAACTTCCCCTTCTGGACTGCCGACCCGTACATCAAAGTTATAGGCCACTGTTGGGGCATCTTGCCAGCCAGCACCCAATACTATGGTTTTTACACCATTAAGATCAATATCGTCTAGTTGAAACCATCCTTTGCTTCCATTTAATACCAGCAAATCTTGTCCTCCAAAGGATACGGCCATCATATCTTGCATTGGGGTATTCGGTGTAAATCCAACCGTGTTGCTTTGTAAAGCCACCGATTTGGTGCCCGTTAAGGGTATGGTGCCTTCAGCGCCATCATCGGTGTAACTTGCCGTTAAGACCATTAAATTTCCTGGGTTGGTTGGCTCAGGTTTAATTGAACCGCTTACTGGTAATGAAGGTTTCATTCTACCTCCGCCTGCTAAGGAAAGAATGTATGTGCCAATCTGACGGGTTTCATCAGAAGTAATATTTGGATGGGCGGCCATCATAACGTCACCCCATACACCCGAACCACCTTCTTTGATCTTCTTCTGTAAGTAACCCAAAGATCCTCTAGCGCTTGCATATTTCTTAGATATTTCCATATAGCTTGGGCCAATTGACGCCTCTTGCTCCTTATGGCAGGTTTTACAATCCATTGATTGGGTAAGTGCCTTACCGGTTATCGTTGCCGATACTTGCTGGTGGCCCATTGACATGGCGACTTGGTCCATTCCCTCCATATAATCAACAGAAACATAGATGTTCTTAGGGTCAATTGTTCCACCTTCTGCATCGGTCACGGAAACATCATAATTTACGGGCTGGCCAGGTACATAAAAAGAAGAATTCCCGCCTTTTATTTCAATATTGACTTCAGGTCTTGAATTACCGGCCACTACGGATACCGAAGAACTTTTTGCAATTTCGCCACCGGAATCCTTCACGTCTACCGAAATTTTATACTCACCCGCTTTATCGTAGGTGTATGCTATTTCAGGCGCTGTGGTCTCTTTGGTTTCTCCGTTACCTAGGTTCCAAACATAGGAAATCGAATCGTTCTCGCGATCATAAGCCTCTACTTTTGCAGTAACGGCAAGTGGTAATTTTCCCGACGCATTATCAACGATCATGTTATCGATTACCGGTGGGCGATTACCACCATTAAATTCGATATAACTCAAACCTGAATCTGCATTCGCCGAAAACCAACCACTACCATATTCTAGGAGGTAAATACGTCCATCAGGACTCATTTCCATATCGATAAGATTGTTTAACTTAATGTCGGTTGCAAAGGGTTCCATTTTATTAAAGGTGCCATCTTCGAAAAGGTGTATGGCCATCATCCAGCCGCGCATCCATTCATAAATGATTGTTTTGCCATTGTAATAAGCCGGAATGCCACCTCCATTGGGGTATTCATCGGTATAAAATGTAGGTCCGGCCATAGCATTTCTCCCCCCCGAAGCTACTTGGGGAAATTCAGAAGTTTCCGCATAGGGGTAAAAGATATAGGCAGCCTGCGCTGGTGGCAACTCGGTTAGCCCGGTATTATTTCTTGAATTGTTCATTGGCTTGGCCGGGTCAAAAGGTATTCCACTTTTTCCGGTTTCGTAATCGTAATCAACATACGGTTTATTATCGCCAATGAACAAGGGCCAACCGTAGTTTCCGGCTTCTCTGGCCTGCCCCATTTCATCATAGCCTCTTGGGCCCCTTGTTTCTAAACTATCTGCGCGGGCATCTGGGCCCACGTCGCCCCAATATAGGTAGCCACGTTTAGAGTCTACAGAAATTCTATACGGGTTACGATGGCCCATAGTATAAATTTCAGGTCGGGTCTTTTCAGTTCCTACGGCGAACAGATTACCTTCTGGAATGTCATAACTACCATCATCATTTACTTTTATTCGAAGAATTTTTCCTCTCAGGTCATTGGTATTACCCGATGAACGCCTGGCATCATATTGTTCATGCCCGGGACTATCGTTTAAGGGCGCAAAACCATTGTTCACATACTTCACCCCTTTTTCATTGAACGGAGTTGAATTATCGCCTGTAGACAAGTATAATAGTCCGTCTCCTCCAAACGTAATCGACCCACCGGTATGGCAACAGATTTCACGTTGCGAATTGACATCAAGAATTTTCTGTTCAGAATCCATATCCCAAACCCCGTCTTTGTACTTAAAACGCGAAAGGCGGTTTACAGATTCATCGCCTGTTGGGGAATAGTACACATAGATCCAATTATTGGTGGCAAAATTAGGGTCTTTTTGAAGCCCCATTAAACCTTCTTCAGCATTTACGCCAGGGGTATTGAGGGTTTTTGAGTAGACGTCGAACTTTGCGATTTCCTTGAGTTCCTTGGTTGCGTCACTATACAACATGACCTCGCCTCTGCGCTGTGCGATAAGCACATCGTTATTCGGTAAGACCGTCATCTCGGTGGGTTCGAAAAAACCGCCTTCATTCAATGTAACTTTAGAGAAACGGTCAGCCTCCGGCGGTATTTGAGAGCTTACCTTAGTATAATCTAATAATAGGTTTTCACCTATCGCGTATTGGATTCCCCCTAACACATGCTGTAGAAACAAATCTTCGGAATAACTCTCATCTGTATGTCCGCCCCCTGTATAAAAGGCCCTGCCACCATCGAATTCATGGTACCACGCAATCGGATGGAAATTTCCGTTCTTTCCTCCCTCATAGGTTGACTCATCTAAAGTCATCAGTACCTTTACATCAGCATTGATGTTCTTGTAATTATTAAGCTCATCGGTTCGGTGCCAGATAGAATCTGTGAACATTTTAGTAGAAATATGGCTACGGTCTTTTACCACGAAATCGGCTTCGGGTGTACCTGAGGGATGGCTCAAAAATTGTGCCCCTACCAGTTTAGTGTACCAGCCCCAATCATATTCGGTATCTGCCGCCGCATGGATACCGACATAGCCGCCACCAGCTTGAATATAACGCTCAAAGGCTGCTTCTTGGTAATGGTCGAGCACGTTCATCGTAGTACTTAGAAATACAATGGCGGAGTATTGTTTTAAATTATCTTCATTGAAAAGTTCTGCATTTTTTGTTGTATCCACTTCAAAACCATTTTCGATACCAAGTTTTTGAAGTGCAGCGATACCTGTAGGAATGGAGGCATGCTTGAAGCCCATGGTTTTGGAAAATACGAGAATTTTAGGTTTGCCTTCCCGTTTCTTGTTTCCGCAACTATGGATAAATAGGCCAAAAATGACCAACATTGCGATGACTATTTTTTTCATTTAGTTGTTGTTTGAGTTTAATTTTAAAATTTCTAAAAATACACATTTCGTTAACGTAAACGCAGAAAACCTAAGAAAGAAACCATTATTTTTATCAAACAAGGTAAACATTATTCAGGGTGGAAAAAATTAAGGAACACTACTTTAAGAACGATACCGAATTCAGGTCATGGCTTCATATTAACCATAGCCAACGTGAAGGTATTTACCTTATTTTTTACTCTGTCGGTCACCAAAATGATAGCATGCGGTGGGAAGAGGCGGTCAAAGTGGCCTTATGTTATGGTTGGATAGACAGTACGGTAAAAAGTCTCGGCGATGGAAAAAGACGGCAGTATTTCTGTCGGCGAAAACCGAAAAGTGTCTGGAGCAAAGTCAATAAAAAGTATATTGAAGACCTACAGTCTAAAGAAATGATGCATGAAAGCGGCATCAAGGCGGTTGAAATAGCCAAGGAGAACGGTTCTTGGATAGCGTTAGACGATGTTGAAGAGGGGATAGTTCCTCTCGATTTAAAAAGAGTTTTTGACCAAAATTCAACCGCTTACACCAATTTTCAAAACTTTACAAGAGGACAAAGAAAGAGTTATCTGTATTACCTAAACCAGGCACAACGCGAAGCGACACGTCAAAAAAGAATTGCGGAAATCATACTTTGTTGTGAGCAGAATATAAAGAGCAGAACTACTAGATAAAAGCTATGACCTTCCATATGATCGGTAATATATGAACGATGCGATGCCACCCAACAATGAAAAAATACTGAGCATCCAAAAAACATATTGATGACCTTCACGGCCAGGATAAGTATCCAATAAATAACCAAAAGCGGGACTAGCGAAGATATCAGGCGTATATCCGATAAGAGAAATTGATCCGACAGCGGTACCTGTTAAAACCAAGGGTATTTTTCCTTCTTGCATCACGGCGAAATACAAGGCCCTAGCTGAATAGACCCCTACACCGATAATGATTACCGAAACAAAGAACAAAGCCGTGCGCGAAGGTTCAATGACACCAGTGGCAAACAAGACCCCTCCGCAGATACAAGCCGCAAAACTTAGAACTAGAACAAGGCTAATTTTAAATCGGTCAACAAGTAAGCCCAGTAAAATACCTGTGGCGGGTCTTAAAAACTGCAAAAAAGTACCTACCTGTGCCGACTTTACCTGGTCGTACAACATGATCTCATTAGCGTACAAAGACAGCACATCGGTAATTTTATAGCCGACATAGGCACATAGAATGATTACCATTAGTAATACTACCGCTGGTAACTTCAAAACGGAAAGAATTTGATTGGCCGAGATGCGGTCTAGTAGAATTTCCTTTTCATTAACCCCCGATTTCATGAAGAACCAAGTCAAAAACCCGATTATAATGATTAGGGCAGATGAAAAGTAGATTACATATTTAAAGGCTTCTTGCCTTTCGCCAAGTGTAGCCGTTTCTATGTTCCGTGAAACAAATATCGAAAATATAAACACACCGAATAGCCCGAAAAGGGCACCGGTCAGACCGCGTCCCCCATCTAACAGGCCAAAGGCCTTTCCTTGAGCAGTTGTACCGCCCCAAACCCTGGTTGCCTTTATCATTGGTGCCCAAAAAAGAAAAATGGTCGTGAAGCCCCAATATGCATAAAGTAGCTGCAGCGTTCCAAAACCTGGAAACGTAGCGAATATCAATCCGCCTGCCGCTGTCATCCATAAGGCTAGCGCCATTAATCTTTGCGGCGGATATTTATCGGCCAACGGGCCACCAAGCAAATATGATACTACCGCGATAATGCCGTAGGGTGAAATTGCCAAACCCCATTGAAAATTATCTATCTGAAAAACATCTAACAAGGTGGGCCTAAAAATTCGTGGCAGCACGAAAGGAAGAATAAATACAGCTTCACCGGCCAAAATCAATAATGCCAGATAATACCAAGGTGCTTTTTCTTTCATAAGTTTGAAAGATACTAAGAACCCGTATAAAATTTCATAAAAAAAATTAATGTTATCTTTGTGTTAAGTTCTGCGGAGTGTACCGAGCCATCGTGTTTCCGTTACCGGTTTTCTTCGAGAGCCCGAATATAATGTCAAAACTGCCCAAGCAGCATCAGTTCTTGGACTTATCCGATTACGGTAGACCTTTTGCGAAAGTTATTGCAAGCACCTTAAAGAATACGTCTTTTACCCCAATTCACGTTACGATCGCCTTCATTGTTTCTGGTATGATAGCCATTGCCTGTATGCTAAATGATTTTTATTGGGCCACCGCTTTTTTCTTGATCTTAAAGTCTGTTTTAGATGCCGCCGATGGTGAACTGGCCCGATTGAAAAACACACCATCTTATACTGGTAGGTATTTTGATTCGATATCGGATATCATTTTGAATTTCTTGTTCTTAACCACCATCTGGCATGTAACAGATGGTTCTTTTCCACTTACCATTTTAGCTTTTTGGGGCATTCAATTACAGGGCACGCTCTACAACTATTATTATGTTATTCTGCGAAATAAGCACAACGGCGATAAAACAAGTCGTGTTTTTGAATATAAAAGCCCAACTGCGCTTAAAGGTGAAAAGCAAGGGCATGTGAACATTCTTTTTGCGGTATACAGTCTATGCTATGGTATTTTTGACAAAATTATTTATCTGATGGACCGTAAGGCCGTCAAAGCCAAATTCTTTCCAAATTGGTTCATGACCGCCGTATCAACATTTGGTCTAGGCTTTCAGTTATTGCTGATTTCCGCTATGCTTGTTTTAGGGCTCAAGAATTATATTGTTCCGTTCTTCATTTTATACTCGACCTTTATTTTAATATTTATTGGTATTCGTCGACTGTTGAATCGATAATTTTATATCTTTCTTCATGCGTTTATATCATTTTCTCTTTGCGGTCATTTTTTTAGTTTTAGCATGTTCTCAAGACAAAAGGCAACATTTTGATATTGTAATTCAAAACGGAAATGTAATCGATTTTGAAACGGGTGAATTCACTCAAAAAGATATTTTCATCTCCGATGGGAAGATCACAAAACTTTTTGATACCGGAGCTCAAATTCAATTTGAAGCCGAAAAAACCATTGACGCCAACGGAAAATATATTCTACCAGGATTTTGGGACAATCACGTTCATTTTAGAGGCGGTGATTCTTTAATCGATGCAAACAAGAATTTCTTGAATTTATTTATTGCCAACGGCATTACAACGGTTCGCGATGCCGGTGGTGATCTCACCAGTTCGGTGATGGATTGGAAGGCCCAAATTTCGAAAGGTAATCTCATCGGACCCACCATCTTCACTTCAGGGCCCAAAATTGATGGTCCGAACGCTACCTGGGCAGGTTCTCTATCGGTTGAAAACGAGGCCGATATTACAAAAGCTTTGGATTCATTACAAACCATCCCTTCAGACTTCGTAAAACTATACGATAGTAATATTTCTAAGGAAGCTTATCTAAAAACCATTTCAGAGGCTGAAAATAGAAACCTCATTACCTCTGGCCATATGCCCTTTACCGTTAAACTTGAAGAAACTATAGGAGCTGGGATCGACGCTATCGAACACCTGTACTATGTTATGAAAGGTTGTTCTTCTGCCGAAGCTGAAATAACCCAACAGTATGTTGATGAAAAAATCGGGTTTTGGGATGCCATGCCCGCCCTAATGACAACATATCACGATACTACCGCTCAAAGAACGTTTAACCTACTGATAGCCAACAAAGTTTATGTTGTACCCACCTTGCATATCGGCGAAACATTAAGCTATCTTGACGAAATCGACCATACCAACGACGACTACTTGAGGTATATGACCAAGGGCATTCAAAAAACCTATGAGCGCCGCATTCGCAGTGCCTTGAATGCATCGGAAGAAGCGAGAACAGACCGAAAGAAACTTGATGATTTCTTCAGAAAACTTACGAAAACTTTAAGCGATGCCAACGTTGGCCTACTGGCAGGATCGGATAGCGGTGCCTATAACTCCTATACCTACCCTGGTATATCGTTGCATGAAGAACTGGAGGCCTTGGTCAGTGCAGGCCTTAGCCCTATTCAAGCACTCCGCGCATCAGCCTATAATGGGGCGAAATTTTTAAAAAAAGATGCGGCGTACGGAACTATTTCGGAAGGAAAAATTGCTGATCTGGTTCTGTTGGAGGAAAATCCCCTAGAAGCTATTTCAAATTCAAAAAAACTGTACATGGTGATCAAAGGTTCAGTAACTCTTGACAAGAACGAACTCAAGCAGTTGTTAGATTCGGCAGTGGTCAATTAACTCAATCGGTAGTCCACATAATGCTCAAGTAAAGAGAACATTAACAGCTTACTGTATTGATCTAATTACGCTTAAGTATCAAATAGGGCTAAAACCCAGAACTAGAACGATTTCATTTAATGCCTTTCTAAACTCAATACCGATGAAAAAAATTTCTTGTCTGTCGTTGCTTATCGTTTTGGCCGCCTGTGGTGGATTGCAAGAAAAGATTAGCCCAACCGCCATTCTGATTTCAGATGTAAATTTCATCGAGGTACGAACGGGAAAACTCATAGAAAAGCAACACATAGTAATCGATTCGGGCAAAATAAAAAAAATTGCACCATCCATCTCGAACATAAATGCCTACCATATCAAAATCGATGGTACTGGCAAGTATCTTATGCCCGGTCTTGCAGAAATGCATGCTCATATTCCACCTCCGGAAACCGGTTGGGTAAGGCAACAGGAAGTGTTGTTCCTCTACGTTTCACAGGGAATTACCACTATTAGAGGAATGCTAGGCGACCCCGCGCACTTGAACTTGAGGCAAATGACAAATGAAGGGAATATACTTAGCCCCAGGATCTTTACGGCAAGCCCCTCCCTAAATGGAAATTCAGTAACTACGATAGAAGAGGCCATCGAAAAAGTTACGGCCTATGAAAAGGCAGGTTACGATTTTCTTAAAATACATCCCGGTATTCAGCGCGAGGTTTTTGGTCAAGTGGTAAAGACCGCAAACGACTTAGGTATTCCATTTGCCGGACACGTGCCTGTTGACGTCGGTATTCGAAATGCTCTACAAAGCAACTATGCATCTATAGATCATGTTGATGGATTTTTGGAAGGTTTAGTGCCAGAATCAGTAAATATAGCCCCCACTGAAAACGGATTCTTTGGCTATGCCTTTACTCCCCTGGCCGATATCGGTAAAGTTGACGAACTGGTTCAAATGGCCAAAAAGCACAAGGTATGGATTGTACCTACTCAAAGTCTTTTTGAGCGCTGGTTCGCCCCAATTGATGCCGATGAACTGTTGAAACAACCAGAAATGATCTATATGCCTGCAAGTACCCTTATAGATTGGAAAAAACGAAAAGAAGCTTCTACAATTGAAGACCCTACATTTAATGAGGCGCAATGGAAAAAGTTCGACAGCATTCGCAAACACTTGATTTGGGCATTGAACAAAGACGGTCACGGCATGCTGTTGGGTTCTGATGCCCCTCAACTTTTCAATGTGCCCGGCTTTTCGATACATCACGAGATCCAGGGCATGCTAGGTGCGGGTATGACCCCATTGGAAATCATCCAATCTGGAACGATACATCCGGCCGCCTACTTCCGCATGGAAGATACTTTTGGTGAAATCAAGGAAGGCCTAGATGCTGATTTGGTTTTGTTGGATTCAAATCCGTTGGAAAATATGTCTGCCTTAAAGGAAATCTCGGGAGTGTTATTGAGAGGACGCTGGATTCCCAGAGAAGAAATCGAAGAAAAACTGGCCATTGTTGCGAAAAATGCGGCTCAAAACTAAATCTATGCAAAAAATTCTCCTAATCATTCTATGTTTTATCAACTATACTTGTTTAGCACAAACACTTCTAAAACCTGACCGCGTTTTTGATGGTGAAGAAATGCACGAAAATTGGGTGGTTCTTGTAGAAGGAAATCAAATTAGTTACGCAGGTGAAGTAGCGGGCTTACCGCGTTCTAAGAACAGCAAAGAAATAGATTTAAATGGAATGACCCTGTTGCCAGGGCTAATCGAGGGCCATTCCCATTTACTTTTACATCCCTACAACGAAACGGAATGGAATGACCAGGTCTTAAAGGAGTCGCCGGTCGAACGGGTAATTCGAGGCACAATTCATGCCAAGAATTCGCTGTTGGCAGGCATTACCTCCATGCGAGATTTAGGCTCCGAAGGTGCAGGGTATTCAGATATCTATTTGAAAAAGACCATCGAAGAGGGTATTGTTCCAGGGCCAAGACTGTTGGTAGCGGGTCCTGCAATCGTGGCCACCGGGGCCTACGGCCCAAAAGGATTTCATGATGGTGTGATCTTTCCGTTGGGTGCCGACCCTGTTAGCGGTGTGCAAGAAGCGATAAGAACGGTGCGTACCCAGATGGGCAATGGAGCCGATTTCATTAAAATATATACCGATTATCGGTGGAGCAAAGGCGCACCTAGTGAACCAACTTTTCTGCAAACTGAAATAGATGCCATGGTACAGACCGCGAATACGGCAGGTAAATACGTGGTAGCGCATGCCAGCACATCCGAAGGAATGCGCCGCGCAATTTTAGGGGGCGTAGAAACCATAGAACATGGCGATAATGGCACCCTTGAAATCTTTAGGTTGATGAACGAAAAAGGAGTTGCCCTATGCCCCACCCTAGCGGCTGGCGAGGCCATAGCGCAATATGGGGGATGGAAAAAAGGAATTGATCCAGAACCAGAGCGAATACGCAATAAAAAAGCATCCTTTAAATTAGCCTTATCAGCGGGCGTAACAATGGTTTTTGGGGGCGATGTAGGTGTATTTGCACATGGTGAGAACTATCGTGAACTAGAACTATTGGTGGAATATGGCATGCAACCTTTGAAAGTTTTACAAGCTGCGACCGCCTTGAATGCCAAAACCTTCCATTTAGATTCCCTTGGACAATTGAAAAAAGGATTCTTGGCCGATATCATTGCCGTGCAGGGTAACCCCGTAGAGAACATCAAAAATATGCGCAACGTGAAATTTGTGATGAAAGACGGCGAAGTTTATAAAAATGAATAGGCACGAAGATATGCTTTATTGGACGAGTCGCTATAAAAACGGACTTACCGGTTGGGATGTTGGCTACCCCACAACTCCCTTAAAACAGTACATTGACCAGCTTAAAGAAAAGAATGCCGTAATATTGATACCCGGTGCCGGCAATGCTTATGAAGCTGAATATCTTGTGCAAAAAGGGTTTACGAATGTTCATATCATGGATATTTCAGAAGTTCCGTTAAATGAATTTCAAAAACGTAATCCTAATTTTCCTGCCGAGCACGTACTTCATGAAGATTTTTTCCGTCACCAAGGTCAATATGACCTTATTTTGGAGCAGACGTTCTTTTGTTCTTTTGTTCCTTCCGTAGACAACCGTTATGCCTATGCAAAAAAGATGGCTTCCCTTTTAAAGTCCAAGGGTAGATTAGTGGGGGTCTGGTTTGATATCCCATTAACTGAAGACATGGAGAAACGTCCTTTTGGTGGAGATAAAGAATCGTATCTACGTTATTTAGATCCTTTCTTCGAAACCATAACTTTTGAGCGCTGTTACAATTCGATTCCGGCCAGACATGGTAATGAGCTGTTCGGCATATTTGAGAAAAACAATACTCCGTTAACAACCCTTTAAGATTTAACCATTGTCTTTTTGGTATCTTTCGGCAGCTAATTCAACGCAACCAAAAACTCATGAAAAACGTACTTTACCTATTGATGCTTTTCGCATCGATATCATTATTTGCACAAGATTTTAAAATGGACCTTGTCCAAGACATGAAACCCCGTAATATCGGTCCTGGTGGCATGAGCGGTCGGGTTACGGCCATCGATGCGGTCAACTCGAATCCAGATATCATGTATGTAGGTACCGCTTCAGGCGGGCTCTGGAAATCGACTTCTGGAGGCATTAAATGGGAGCCAATTTTTGATAAAGAACTCACTGCTTCCATCGGCGCCGTAGCGATACAACAATCAAACCCATCGGTCATCTGGGTAGGTACCGGGGAAGGCAATCCAAGAAATAGTCTCAATGGCGGTTTTGGTATGTACAAGTCGTTGGATGGCGGTAAAAGTTGGAAATCGATGGGGCTCGAAAAAACCCGCCACATCCATAGAATAAAAATCGACCCGACCGATCCGAATACCGTTTATGTGGGTGCCATAGGCTCTCCGTGGGGCGAACATGACGAGCGCGGGGTATACAAAACTACCGATGGGGGTGAAACTTGGACGAAAATACTTTTCGTGGACAACAGAACAGGGGTCGCCGATATGGTCATGGACCCTACTAACCCCAACAAGTTGTTCGTCGCCATGTGGGAACACAAACGTGACCCCTGGTTCTTCAAATCTGGAGGGGCCGGAAGTGGCATGTATATGACCCATGATGGAGGTAAGAACTGGAAAAAATTGGGTGATGAAGACGGACTTCCAAAAGGCGACCTGGGTAGGATCGGTATCGCGATTGCTCCTAGCAAACCGAATATTGTCTATGCCTTGGTAGAGGCTAAAAAAAGTGCCTTGTATAAATCGGAGGATGGGGGCTTTAAATGGGAAAAAATAAACGACAAAGAAGGTGTGGCGGAACGCCCATTTTATTATTGTGAAATTTATGTAGATCCACAGAACGAAAATCGGGTATACTCCATCTTCACCTTTGTGGATGTCTCCGAAGATGGCGGAAAAAATTTCAAACAACTGATGAACGCTTATGGCGATGACATAACAAATGGGGTGCACCCAGACCATCATGCGTTATGGATACATCCGGAAAACGGTCAATTTTTGCTGAACGGTAATGACGGCGGATTTAATATTTCTAAAGATGGGGGTCAATCTTGGCGCTTTGTGGGCAATATTCCCGTAGCGCAATTCTACCATGTGAACGTTGACAATGAATTTCCTTACAATGTTTACGGAGGTTTACAGGATAACGGCTCATGGCGGGGCCCGGCCTATGTTTGGAAGGCCCAGGGCATTCGCAACAGTTACTGGCAAGAAATAAGTTTCGGCGACGGCTTTGACGTGATACCCGATCCAGACGATTCACGCTATGGCTATACAATGAGCCAGCAAGGCAATGTACAACGGTACGATCATGTTACCGGTAATAATTATATCGTGCGCCCTACCCCACCCGACGCCGACACTAAACTTCGCTTTAACTGGAATTCGGCCATCGCGCAAGACCCATTCAGTAACAGCACGGTGTTTTTTGGCAGCCAGTTCGTACATAAAAGCAGCGATAAGGGACTTACCTGGAAGGTCATTTCACCCGATTTGACTACCAACGACCCAGAAAAACAAAAACAAAATGAAAGTGGTGGCCTGTCAATGGACGCCACAGGGGCGGAGAACCATACCACTATTTTGGTCATTGAACCCTCCCCGGTGGAAAAAGATATGCTTTGGGTAGGTTCCGATGATGGTCGTGTACATTATACCCAAAACGGAGGTGAAACATGGATCGAAGTAAGTCAAAATCTGAAGGGACTACCGACAGGAAGTTGGATTCCCCAAATAAAGGCATCCAACAAGAACAAAGGAGAAGCCCTTTTAATTGCCAACGACTACCGTAGGTTCAACTATACCCCATATGCTTATCGGACCAAAAACTACGGAAAAACATGGGAGCGCATCGTCGATGGCACTGATGTAGTTGGCTTTACCCTATCCATCGTTGAAGATATAGAAAATCCGAACCTACTTTTTTTAGGTACCGATGACGGACTCTATGTTTCGTTCGACGCAGCTGCAAGTTGGCAAAAATGGACAGAGGGCTACCCTACCGTACCCACCAATGACTTGGTCATACACCCAAGGGAGCACGATCTGGTACTCGGCACATTTGGCCGTGCCGTTTGGGTGTTAGACGATATTCGCCCCCTAAGAGCCTTGGCTTCGGATAAATCGATTTTGAACGCTGATGCAAAACTTTTCGAACCGCCAACCGCCTATCAAGCTGCCTTTCAGCAACCCACAGGAAGCCGATTTGGAGGCGACGCCATGTATAACGGTGAAAACCGAAAAGCGGGCGCTATGATCACCTACTATTTAAAGGAAGGTAAAAAGAAAGAAGACAATGTAAAAGAGGAGGCTACAACAGGCTCAAAAGATACGGCAGAAAGCAAATCAGATGAAAAGGTACTAACCGGGGTGCAGAAAAAGGATTCCGTTCAATTTGATATTTATGAAGGCGAAAGATTAATACGTACCTTAAAATACAAGACTCCCGAAAAAGCCGGATTCCATAGAATTTATTGGAATATGGATGAAAAAGGGCCAGATCGCCCTTCCCGCAAAATCAACAAAGACAAAAATGAACGTGGTGGCAGCAACGTAAAACCAGGAAGCTATAAAGTTAAGATGAGTTATGGTCAGCTTACCGATGAAACGATGATCAACGTGAAATCAGATCCACGTTTGCAACTGGTTTCTTCCAACATCAATGAAGTATACGATAACACCATGAGAGTGGCCGCTATGACCCAAACTGCCGCAGATGCGGTGAAGCAACTGGTGGAAAGCAAAGAAGTGGCCGAAAAATACCAAAATGAACTCAAAGAACTAGATGGTAAGAAATACAAAGACGAGATTAAGAGTTCGGCAGACATGGTCAAGCAAATTGATTCACTGATAGCCCTATTTCTTGGTAAGGAAGATAAACGCCAAGGACTTACACGCAATTCAGAAACCAACGTTATGCAGCGTTTGGG
>JBHJNU010000104.1:0-6486 GCA_050330515.1 Flavobacteriaceae bacterium
AAAGTTTCACAGTACAGCTCCGCACCGTTTTCATCGACCGCCTTAAAGGTTGCTATACCTTGAAGAATTGTTTTTCCAGAAATGGTCAACGCGATCTGGTCATTTTTATTCGGTCTTGAAAAAGGTTTGCTGGTCGTGTTTTCAAGCAAGATATCCGATCTTAGGGTAGAGATCTGTTTCGAGGGCTCGGGGCTCTTTTTATCATTACTACAAGCGATACATACCAAGGTGATGGCGACAATACAAATTTTTAGGCTCATAGGGTATACTGTTTAGTGGTATTGAACAAGTACAAAGATGCAGCAACCTGTTGGCGTGAAACACCTCTTAAAGCGTGAAATTGATCACCCTGTTTTCAGTGAGGATACAAAAAAAAGCCTTCAAAAAAATGATTTTCTGAAGGCTATCCCAATAAATTAAATGGCCCTAAGAATCCAATAACCCGATTTTCAAGGCATGTTTGGTAAGTCCGGCTAAGTTCTTCACCTGTAATTTTGAAATCAGGTTCTTACGGTAACTCTCCACAGTGTGTTTGCTTAAAAAGAGTTTGTCGGCGATTTCTTGGGTCGTATTTTCTTCGGCAATAAGTTTCAATACCTGTATTTCACGATCGGTTAA
Source organism: Flavobacteriaceae bacterium (assembly GCA_050330515.1). Lineage (GTDB taxonomy): Bacteria > Bacteroidota > Bacteroidia > Flavobacteriales > Flavobacteriaceae > Maribacter_C. The sequence goes on from JBHJNU010000104.1 coordinate 619, forward strand.
AGAAACCTCTTCTTGCCTTTTGTTCTCGAACATCGCATCGGTATACGCCCGTTTTATTTCTGCCGAAAAATACTTCTCTCCCTTAACGATAGTTCTTATTGCTGTTAACAGCTCATCTTTTTCAGCATTTTTAGGCACATAACCGTCTACGTTATTGCGGATCAATTTATCGATCATACCGCCATCAATGTGCATGCTGACTACCAAGGTTTTCAATCTGGGATATTTTTCCTTTACGATCCTGTTCAGTTCTATACCGTCCATTTCGGGCATGGTCAGATCGGTAATCAAAAGGTGTAGGTCGTCAATCCCGTTGATGTCTAGGTATTTTACCACTTGGGCGCCGTTTTTCGCGGTGGTGGTAATGGAGAATTCAGGGGCATCTTTCAAGATGCTGATCAATCCGTCGATGAACATTTTATGATCGTCCGCAATAATTAAATTGTAGTTCATGGTCTTATGTTTTATGAATTTGGTATTTCTATGGATATGACAGCACCTCTATTTTCGGCAGCGTCAATATGTACGATTCCCGATAGTTCGGTCACTCTGTTCCTTATATTCTCAAAACCAATTCCGTTCGAGGTGCTCTCGGGGTTGAAGCCCTTGCCATTATCTTCGAACAATAGTGAAATCTCCTCATCGATAACGCTCAAATGAATGGCTACTTTTGAGGCGTGGGCATGCTTTAAGGTATTGGTCATTAGTTCTTGAATAATCTTGAAAAGCTCCATTTGTTTTTTATCGGATATTCCATTTATCCTTTCTTCGGGGTGCAGGTGAAGGCCAACCGCTATTTCACCTGAACTTGATATCGACTTGGCGTACTGCTTTAACAGATCGGTAAAGGCATTCTCCTTATATCTTGCCGGAATAAGGGTGTGTGAAATATCGCGAACCAATTGGTAGGTCTCATCTAATTGCCCGGTTACAATGTTGAATTCCGCTGCGCCTTTTGTTAAACTTGACAAGTGTAGTTTTATGCCTGCCAAATTACCCCCAATACTATCATGCAGTTCTTGGGCAATACGTTTTCGTTCTTCGTCTTGTCCGTCAAGGCTAGCTTTTATCAGATTCAATTCTTGTTTCTGTTTCAATGAAGTTACTTTCTGCTCGTTGATTTCTTCCTGTTTTTTGGCCAGTTCGGTTTGCGCGAGTATTTTTTGGTAATACACGAACAAAAGGGCCATTACGGGAATCAAAATGATCAAAAAACCGATTAGGATGGCGTTCTTGATCGTGCGTTGCCTTTTGAGTTCCGCGTCTTGTTTTATCTGGTCGTCTTGAAGGCTCAAGATTTCTTTTTCTTTCTTCAGGGTTTCGTACTGTACTTCGAGCTCCTTACTTATTTTACGTTGTTGTTGCTCGCTGATCTGACTTTTTACATAGGCGAGTTGCGTCATGACCGCATAGGCATTTTCATAATCTTTCTGGCCAACAAAAGACATTCGTTGTAAGTCTAAAATCTCTTCTTGAAAATGCAGGTTTTCACGTTCTAAAGCATTGACATAGGCTGTTGACATGACCACATTGACGGCCTGATAGTTACCTGTTCTGTAGTACATTCTACCGATTCGTATGCATCCTTCGAAGTAAATGGTGTGAAAACCTTTCTTTAGACCGGTTTCACGTGTTTCATTATACAGGTTAAAAGCTTGGTCAAACTCGCCTGTTTCCTCTGAAATATCACCCAACTTAAGTTTTGCGCTTAATTCTGTGAACACATCGTCTTGGAGCATACTGTTGCCTATCGACTTGCGATAAAATGAGGCTGCCTTATCGTAAGATTTCGATTTAAAATGGGCATCGCCTAAAAAAAGCTGTGCCGTAGCGCTGATGCCAGGGAACTCTTTTCCGAACAAACTGAGTGATTCTGTCAACAATGCAATGGCTTTTTCCAATTCATTTTTCTGAATATAGATATGGGCAAGGCCAAGGTTGTTTTTATATAGGAATTCTTTGTTTTCCGATGCTTCGGCTTCCCTGATCCCTTTTATGAAAAATTGTATCGCGTTATCAAAAAGGCCGTTGAATCTATTGCCCTCACCAATAAAATAATGTGCCCTTGCAGCGTAGGCGGCCTTTTCATTTTCAGGTACGTGCCAATTACCTACTTCTTTTAGATAAAGATTTCCATAGTAGAGGATCGAGTCGGAATTACCTTTTTCAACATGGTAGGTCGCAAGCTGTTCTATTACTGAAAACCTTTGAACGCCGAATTCCGCATTTTTCAAGGCTTGGTAGTAAGGCTCAAGTGCTTTTTGTTTCGTATTCGGAATTGTTGAAAATCGAATGGTCTGGCCTGGTTCTGCTTGGGAAATAACGGTTAAGGGAATGAACATCATAAGAAGAATACCCCTAATGGCATGCTGCAAAGATGAAATTCGGTATTTATATCTGAAAGTAATGTTCAAAACGATGGCAGGGCCTTATTTAATTTTAGATGTACCATGTACGAGGGCAGCTTTGCTTGCGCTATTGCCCCCCAATGCTACTACTTCTTTTTCAATGTTTTTCAGGATATCAGGACAACCGCTGTCATAATCATTACAAAGTACACTTTTTGTTTTTTGATTTATAACCAAAGTGATTTTCAGCCCACTTTCATTTGAGGGCTTATGGGTATAACGGTCCCTTAAATTTTTGAATTCTCCGTTCTCGATATTTTCGAAAAACGCATGCGCTAAAGAGCTATCGAGTTTTACTTCGGAAATTGCACTGTAGGTAGCGTCCTTTTGATCTGCTTCGTTCTTGATACCGTAAATGATCTTCGTCGGGGTCAGCTCGAAACGGTCACGATGTAAAGCGCCTCTTTCTACAATTAATTGGTAGTCTTTTTTTAGGTAGGTATCGGGTTTTGATAGCTCAAACTTCTTATAGATAAAGAGCGACAGTGCCAACAGGATACAAAACAAGAAGGGATTTTGAAATTTCATACGAATCGATATCTGTGATGCATGCAAAGGTCTTGCAATGCCTATAACGCTGAAATACCGATATTAGTGAAAATGATCTCCCTGAAAACAGTGATGCTGGAAAATCAGGAAGGTTTATGGGCGGTCTTTTTAAGCTTGATGTGCTTAGCGATCAGCTTTGCGTGTACCCTTGAATTCTCGATAAACCATTTGTGGGTTTCCATACCACCACAGATGACTCCTGCTAAATAAAGTCCGGCTACATTGGTTTCCATGGTGTCGGGGTTGTACTCGGGTATTCTTTTTTCGTCATCGGACAGATGAACCCCTAATTTCAGAAGAAATTCAAAATTGGGCTTGTAGCCCGTAAGGGCGAGTACAAAATCATTTCCTATTTCAAAGGTTTCACCGTTGGAATGAAGTTCGATAGATTGGGGTTTGATGTTGGTAACCGTGGTATTGAAATGGGCCGTAATGCTTCCTTCCTCAATGCGGTTGATAATATCTGGGCGTACCCAATATTTCACACGTTGGCCAACTTCTTTGTCCCGAATTATCAAGGAAACTTCCGCGCCCTTGCGCCAACATTCCAGGGCAGCGTCAATGGCCGAATTACTTGCACCTATTACGGCAAGCTTTTGACCTGAATAGTAATGTGGGTTAGTATAGTAATGGGAGACCTTATGAAGCTCCTCTCCAGGAACGTTCAACATATTGGGAAGGTCGTAAAAGCCGGTAGCGAGAACCACATTGGTGGCAGCATATTCCTTTTTATCGGAAACTACGACAAAAGAATCACCCTCTTTTGCGACTCTGGTGACCTTTTCAAAAAGATGTACGTTCAATTTGTTCGAGGTGACGATTCTTCGGTAGTATTCCAAAGCCTCATCTCTTTTGGGTTTTGCCTCTTTACTGATAAAGGGGATCTCATCGATCTCAAGTTTTTCAGATGATGAGAAAAACTGCATGTTCGACGGATAGTTGAAGAGCGAGTTGACTATGGGGCCTTTTTCAATGATCACATAACTCAGCCCTTTTTTTTTGGCCTCCAGTCCGCAGGCTATTCCAATGGGGCCTCCACCAATGATTACAATTCGAAAATGCTCCATTGGTCGGTCGCTTTTTTGAGGTCTTCTATTGTTTTTGAGGGATTTTCACTATTAAAAACAAAGCTTCCCGCGACCAAAACATCGGCACCTGATCGGATCAGTTCCTTGGCATTCTTGGCGTTGACGCCCCCATCTATTTCAATAAGGGTGTTGGTGTCTTCTTCTTTGATCATTTCTTTCAGGTTGTGCGCTTTTTGGTAGGTGCGTTCTATAAATGATTGACCGCCGAAACCCGGGTTGACGCTCATCAAACAGACCAAATCGATATCGTTGATCACATTTCGCAACAGGTTGACATTGGTATGCGGATTTACGGCCACACCTGCTTTCATACCCGCCTCTTTAATGGCCTGTATGGTTCTGTGTAAGTGAGGGCAGGCTTCGTAATGAACCGTCAGATAGGTAGCGCCCAAATCGGCAAAGGTCTGGATGTATCGATCGGGATCGACGATCATCAGATGCACATCCAAGGGTTTGGTGGCATATTTGGCGATAGCCTTGATCACTGGCATGCCAAAGGAAATATTCGGTACGAAAACACCGTCCATCACATCGATATGGTGCCAGTCTGCCTTGCTGTTGTTGATCATTTCGACATCACGTTGCAAATTGCCAAAATCGGCGGCCAATAGCGATGGGGCTATTTTTGTTTTATTCATCATGGTACGGGTATTATGTGCAAAAATAGTGAATCGAGGTGGTAATCAACACAACGAAAATGGTACAGTTTACTTAGGGCCCTGACCGAAGTACTTTATGAGATCACTTTCGGCGGCAAGATATCCGAAGGAACTCCATGCCTTGCCTTCTACCAAAGTATTCATCATTTCTTTTGCCCTTTCCTCTTCGCCATTGTAAAAATGCCAGTTGGCCAGACCGTACAATATGGCATCAGAGGTAGGATTTCCACTTTCAACCGTTTGCAACGAGTCAATAGGTATAAGGCCTTTATAGAACCTACAAAGATCGTAATAGCTATCATTTTCAATTATGGTCGCATTGCTGCTTATGGGTTCTAACTGCTGATCGGCAAGTGCTTTATTTGCCATTCTTCTTTGAATCATATAGAGCCAATGGGTACTAGAGACCAAATTGTCATCGTTGTCACCCGATTGCCTACATTTTTGAAAGGCCTCAAAAGCTTTTTCATAGTTGTGTTTTAAATAGTAGGCTAGGCCTAGGTGGTACCAAATATTGCCATGTAGGGTACTTACGGGAATATTCAGTGCATTAGGTATTCCATCAGGCTCGATTTCATCGGGTTTTCCTTCAATGAGTCGACCCGCTTTTTCAAGGTCTACGATAGCTTGATCATAGTTGCGTACGGAAATATAGCGATGGGCCCTGTGTCGATACAGTCGTGGGTCTTCGGGGAATTTCTTTAATGCTTCGGAATAGATCCTGATGGCCTCATCATATTTCCCCAAGTAAGCGGTTCTTCTACCATACCAAATGGAAGTATTCACATCGTCTGGGTCTTTTTCAAAAGCTTCCTTTGCGGCCTCGAACTGGGCCACTGCTTTTTCTGATGCGGCAGGCAAGCTGAACGCCATTCCCAATGGGGTAGTGTAGATCGAATCTTTGACTACCCCTTTCGTTTCCAACACCTGCTGCTCTTTATTGGTGTATCTACAGCCCATTAACAAGACTGACAACACAAAAAATGGAAAAGCTTTTCGCATAGGTACCATAACTTATTTGTTTTCTTCAATGGGCTCGGCCCCACTATTTCTTAAGACCTCGTTCACCTTTGATAGATCGCTTTGCATCACCGTGTTCAGGTCACCCAGGTGTTTTTCAAGCTCTGCAGATAGTTCTGCGAAAACTTTGTAGGCCCCATCAGT
>JBHJNU010000105.1:0-21794 GCA_050330515.1 Flavobacteriaceae bacterium
AAGGGTTTCTACCTGTTATTACAGCTGCCCTAGAAGGCGCACATTTTGCATTGGGTGTATATGCCCTATTGAATAATATTCCTTCTTTCGCAACGGCATCGAAACCAGGGGTGCTCACAAACGTACTTCCATAGGCAGACATATCAAGCCCTGCATCATCGAGCATGATCACAAGTACATTGGGCCTTTCACTTTTTTCTTGGGCCAAAATTTGAAAGGCAAACAGCGAGAATAAAATGCCCAGCCATGTTTTCGTTTGCATTGTTTATTGACTTTTTGGTTTACAATGATAGGGTACTAAATGAAATCATGATATAAAGTACAATAAGTATGACCGCTATAGAGGCGATAATATCCCAACTAGTATAGCTTGATTTATTCGCGATTTTCTGTTCGTCAGTTACCGTACTATAAGTAAGTCCGGCCAATTGGGCCTGAGTCGGTGCGGGATAGAACATACTTACAATAACAGCTATCGCGATGCACATGGCGAAAAAATAGGCTCCGAAGACCAACCAGTTGATATCGGCGATATTGAAGAGAAAGCTTCCCTCGGTAAAACTAGACTTGAGAATTTCTAGGGTCAATTTCGAAAATCCTATGATAAAACCACCTACTAAAGTGGCTATGGCCCCATTTGAATTGATACGCTTATAGAAAATACCCAACAAGAATACAGCGGCGATGGGGGGCGAAATATAGGCCTGCACATTCTGCAGGTATTCGTAAAGTCCATCGGATAGCGCAGTGATGATCGGGATCCAAAGTAAGCCCAGGCCTACCACAAAAAAGGTGGCGATCTGCCCCGTTTTGACCAGTTCGGCTTCCGGTTTGTTCGGTTTCATTTTTTTGTAAATGTCGAGGGTAAAAAGTGTGGAACAAGAATTGAAGACCGAAGCCAAGGAGCTCATCAGGGCGGCCAACAGTCCTGCGGCTACCAATCCTCTTAATCCTGAAGGCATAATATTGCTCATCAAAACCGGGAAGGCCTCATCAGGACTGTCCCAATCTAACTTACCCTGCATTTTCAATCCCAAAGCAATAACACCAGGAACCAAAAACAAAAAAACGGGCATCAATTTCAACAATGCCCCGAAGATACTTCCACGCCTTCCTTCCTTAATGTTCTTGGCGGCTAGTACGCGTTGTACAATGACTTGGTCGGTACACCAATACCAGATACCTACCACCGTACTTGTTATGAACAAGGGCAACCAAGGGTAATCGGGATCTGAGTTCGGGCGCCACATATTGAAATAATCAGGACCGATGGTTTCTTTGAGTTCACCCCACCCGCCAACGGCTTCTAAACCGAGAACGGTCAAAATTCCGGCACCTAAAACCAAGACTATGGCTTGAATAGTTTCAGTATAAACAACGGCGCGCATTCCTCCTAAAATTGTATATAGACCAGTTAAGGCTACCGTGGCGACCGCACCGATCCAAAACGGAATGCCCAATAAAGCAGAGACTACAACCCCGCCCGCATAGATCGTTACCGATACCTTGGTCAGAATATAGGCGATCAAAGAAACCACTGAAAGCACCCATCTCGAGCGGGCATCGAAGCGCTTCTCTAAAAATTCGGGCATGGTGAACACCCCGCTGCGGGCATAGAAGGGCAAGAAAACCCAGCCCAGCATCAAAACGATCCAGGCGTGCAGTTCGTAAATGAGTAGGGGCATTTTATCACCTGCACCATTACCGGCAAGACCTACCACATGTTCAGAACCAATGTTGGAGGCGAAAATGGAGGCACCTACCATGAACCAACCGATATTGCGGCCCGCAAGAAAATAGTCTTCGGTGTTTTTTTGCTTCTGTTTTATAACCCACCAGGCAACCCCTAGAAGAATAAGAAAATATAGGGCAATAACAATCCAGTCAAAGGCATCTAGTCCCTTCATGTAGTATAATTTAGTCGGTTTTGTTTTAGCTGTTTAATTGCTAAAATTAGCTTTTTAAAGATAGGATAATTGTATTAATCGCAAAATTTCCGTTAAAAAGCTTTCAATGGTTATAGTTGCAGCGCGTTGAGGGATTTTAACAGCCCGGTAGATAAACGGGCGCCCTGGTTATTTAAGATATATTTAACAAAAGCAGCTTAAACTAAGAGGTAATTTTGTAGTCTAATTTTTTTGTTCAAACTATCCAGAATATTTATGAATACCCGTAAAATAATATTTTCCGTCTTAGGCGTTTTACTCATCATTGGTGGTTATTTTGGAGCAAAGGCGATTATCGACAACAAAAAAAGCTTTAAGCCACGTGCTGAAAAGGTGGTAAAAACGGTTTTTACCGAAGTGGTTCAGAATGGAACCGTGCCGATCGTAGTGCCGGCCAATGGAAACCTTACGGCAAAAAACCGGGTTGAACTATATGCCGAGGTGCAAGGGGTATTTAGAAAGGGAAGCCAACTTTTTAAAACTGGCGAACGATACCGAAATGGGGAGGCAATAATTCGAATAGATGCTTCTGAGTATGCCGCCAGTGTGCAATCTGCCAAAAGTAACCTGTACAACCAACTGACATCGATCATGCCGGACCTCCGGTTAGACTACCCCGAGATTTTTCCCAAATGGGAGGCCTATTTGAACGGCTTCGATATGGAAAAGGCAACACCGGCCCTGCCTGACATGAACGATGATAAAGAAAAGTTCTTTATCAGTGGGCGGGGTATCTTGACCAGTTTTTACAATGTGAAAAATCTTGAGCAACGCCTCTCAAAATATCGGATCTTGGCACCTTTTGACGGGGTATTGACGGAAACATTGGTTACCGAGGGAACCTTGGTCAGGTCAGGACAAAAACTTGGCGAGTTCATCAATACTGAGGTCTACGAACTTGAAGTTGCCGTTAGTAAAACCTTTAGTGATCTACTAAAAGTCGGTGAGAGCGTTGAGCTTTCGTCAATGGACGATTCAAAAACCTATACGGGTAAGGTGGCCCGCATCAATGGTAGGGTAGACCAAGCCTCTCAAACGATAAAAGCGTTTATCGAGGTGAGCGACAATACCCTTCGCGAAGGCATGTACCTTGAAGCGAAGCTCGATGCAAAACAAGAGACAGATGCTATTGAAATTGACAGAAATCTATTGCTAGAAGGAGATAAGATCTTTGTAGTACGCGATACGATATTGGATATGATCGATGTTAAGCCAGTGTATTTCACTGATAGAACTGTTGTGATCAAAGAGGTGCCCAACGGAACGCGGATCATGTCGAAGCCTTTATTGGGGGCCTATACGGGCATGGCCGTTAAGGTGTACCAAGAGAAAACAGCTAATACCCAGGGATAATGCGGAAGATAATCGAGTATTTTATCAGGTACCATGTCGCGGTCAATGTAATTATTATCGCCTTCGCGGTTTTTGGTATTTTCGGGGCCAAATCGTTGAAATCTTCGTTTTTTCCATTATCCGATTCAAAGAATATACTTATTTCCATTACCTATCCCGGTGCTTCTCCCCAAGAAGTTGAGGAAGGTATCGTACTGAAGATAGAAGATAATTTAAAGGGGCTGCAAGGGGTAGATCGGGTGACCTCAACCTCGAATGAAAATAGTGGAAAAATCAATGTAGAAATAGAAAAGGGCAGGGATATTGATTTTATGTTGTTGGAGGTAAAGAACGCGGTCGACAGGGTGCCCACTTTTCCGACAGGTATGGAACCACTGATCGTGGCGAAGTTGGAAGAGGTACGGCAAACGATAAGTTTCGCGATTAGTGGCGAACAAATTCCACTCAGTACGTTAAAACAAATCGGCAGACAGGTTGAAAATGATATACGGGCGATAGAGGGCATTTCGCAGATAACCATCACGGGTTACCCTCAAGAGGAAATCGAAATCGCGGTAAATGAAAACAATCTGTTGGCCTATAACATGTCTTTTGATGAGGTCGCACTCGCTGTGGGCAATGCCAATATTCTGGTTACCGGGGGCAATATCAAGACCAATGCGGAAGAGTATTTGATCCGTGCCAACAATCGCGCCTATTACGGTGATGAACTCTCCAATATTATTGTAAGGGCCGATGCTTCCGGTCAAACGGTGAGACTTAAAGATGTAGCGACCATTCGTGACCGCTTTTCTGAGACGCCTAATGCTTCTTATTTCAATGGAAATTTGGCGGTGAACACCGAAATTACAAGTACCAATACAGAAGACCTTTTGACCTCTGCAGAAAAGGTTCGCAATTATGTTGAGGAGTTCAATCAAAAATATGATAACGTGTCATTGAGTGTAGTCAGCGACCAATCAGAAACCCTGAACGGCAGAACCAAGTTGCTGATTATGAATGCTTGGCAAGGCATGCTCTTGGTATTGATTTTTCTTTCGCTCTTCTTGAATACAAGATTGGCGTTCTGGGTGGCCTTCGGTTTACCAGTTGCCTTTTTGGGAATGTTCGTTTTTGCCGGGTTCTTTGATGTGACGATCAATGTTCTTTCCCTTTTCGGAATGATCATCGTTATCGGTATCTTGGTTGATGACGGTATCGTAATAGCCGAAAATATATACCAACATTATGAAAAAGGCAAGTCGCCCTATGACGCTGCCGTCGATGGTACCTTAGAAGTTTTGCCGCCAATTATCTCCGCGATCATTACAACCATCTTGGCCTTCTCCATATTCTTGTTTTTGGATAGTAGGATAGGTGAATTCTTCGGAGAAGTATCGGTTATTGTAATCTTGACATTAGTGGTTTCTTTAGTTGAAGCGCTCATTATTCTACCCGCCCATTTGGCTCATTCCAAGGCCTTACAACCCTTAGATAAGAATCCAAAAAAAGGGGTTGCCAAGGTATTCGCCAAGCTTAGGGTTTTCAATGAAATAGGAGACAGGTTGATGTCATGGATGCGTGATACCTTGTATGCGCCCGTGCTCAAATTTGCTCTCAAATATAAATTGTTGGCCTTTGGTATTTTTACCATGGCCTTATTGCTATCGTTTGGATCTGTTGGGGGGGGAATCATCAGAACAGCCTTCTTTCCCAGGGTAGCCAGTGATAGGGCCCAGATTTCGTTATTGATGCCCAACGGCACCAATGAGAAAATTACCGATTCGATTATTACGCTGATCGAGGAAAAAGCCGAATTGGTCAATCAAGAATTGACCGATAAATATTTGAAGGGTACAGGTAAGGTTCTTTTCGAGAACATGATCAAACAATTAGGACCCGGAACATCTGCAGCCACCTTGACCATTAACTTGCTGCCAGGGGAAGAAAGACCTGATGAGATAGCTGCTGATTTGGTTACCAATAGGCTAGCTGAACTTGTCGGCCCTGTTATTGGTGTGGAAAGCTTGATCTACGGTTCAGGCGGCAATTTCGGTGGCTCACCGGTTTCCGTTTCACTTTTGGGAAATAACATCGAAGAATTAAAGGCGGCCAAGCTAGAACTTAAAAAAGCCCTGCAACTTAATCCGACTTTAAAGGATGTGGCCGATAACGATCCCGCGGGGATCAAAGAAATTCGTCTGAAGTTGAAGGACAATGCATATTTATTGGGCTTGGATCTAAGAACCGTAATGAACCAGGTTCGCGCAGGATTTTTCGGGGCCCAGGCGCAACGGTTTCAACGTGGCCAAGATGAGATACGTGTCTGGGTACGCTATGACCGCGAAAGCAGGTCTTCAATTTCTGATTTGGATGAGATGCGGATTGTTACCCCTACGGGTTCTAGAATACCGTTGAAGGAAATTGCCGAATACACCATTGAACGGGGCGATGTAGCGATCAATCGTTTGGAAGGTCAGCGAGAGATCCAGGTTTCGGCCGACATGAAAAATCCGAAAGACAGCCCTAATGATGTGATGGCGGAGATTCGGAACAACATCATGCCCGATATTCATTCTAAATACCCCAGTGTAACCGCATCCTATGAGGGCCAAAGTAGGGAGCAAGGAAAACTCGTGGGGTCGTTGAAGGTTGTTGGCCTTACCGTCTTGGCACTTATTTATATGACCATTGCTTTTACCTTTAGAAGTTTTAGCCAGCCGCTGATGTTGATATTGTTGATTCCCTTTAGTATGACCGCCGTGATCTGGGGCCACTGGATACATGACTTTCCATTGAACATTCTGTCCTTATTGGGCATTATAGCATTGATCGGTATTATGGTCAATGATGGCCTTGTGCTAATCGGTAGGTTCAACAGTAACCTGCGTGAAGGTATGACATTTGACAATGCTATCTTTGAAGCCGGTCGATCGCGTTTCAGGGCTATCTTTCTGACTTCTATAACTACTATCGCAGGTCTTACCCCATTGATTTTCGAGACTAGTCGTCAGGCCCAGTTTTTGATTCCAATGGCGATTTCCATTGCTTATGGGATAGGCTTTGCCACTGTTCTAACCTTGGTCATGTTACCCCTATTCCTCTCGTTCAGCAACACATTCAAAGTCGGTGCCAAGTGGTTGATTACGGGCAACGAAGTAACCAAAGAAGAGGTTGAACGCGCCATAAAGGAACAAAAGGAAGGATGGTATCTTGAAGGTGATCTTTCACACCGTTACGACAACGATCATCAATTATTGGAAGAGACTACAAAAGTACATCGCGAAACTTCCCAAGCCATAGAGTAGAAGAATAATGAGAAACGGACTTACACTAATTGCCCTATTATTTTTTGTTTTTTACAGTTTACATGCACAAGAGGCACTTTTGTCAAAAGAAGATGCTGTCAACCTTGCGTTAGAGAACAATTTTGGAATTAAAGTGGCCAGAAACCAGGTCGAAATCGCCGAGAATAACCAAAGTATTATGAATTCGGGCTTTTTGCCGGTAATTGCAGGTGCGGCAGGTGCCAACTATCAGCGCGACGATTCGACTTTTGAATTTCCAGGGCAGTTTTTAAGGGATGCCGAGGGTAATGTGGTATTGGATCCGACAACGGGCGACCCCGTTCATAGACCGAACGCCGAACTGAACAAGGCAGAAGCCCAGCGTTACAATGTAGGGCTAACCGCAAGTTATGTACTTTTCGACGGGCTGGGCCGCCTGTACAATTACCAAAGATTGAAAGAGCAGTACCAACTGAGCGAACTGCAGGCACGCGAAACCATTGAGAACACCATGCTGCAATTGTTCAGCATATATTTTGAAGTTGCACGGTTGACCGAAAATCAAAATGTGCTACAGCAAGCATTGGAGATTTCGAATCAGCGCATCAAACGGGCCGAGTACGCTTTTGAGTACGGGCAGAACACCAAGCTCGATATCTTGAACGCACAGGTCGATGTAACCAATGACAGTATCAACCTGCTGAATAACCAGCAAGGATTGGAGAACACCAAAAGGGATCTTAGTGTGTTGATCAACCAAGACCTAGGTCGGGTCTATGAGGTAGATACACTGGTAAGCTTCATTCCCAAGTTACAGCTAGAGGATTATATTGAGCAGACCGACCTGAACAATGTGGCGGTATTGCAAACCGAAAGAAACCTGGCCATTAATGCCTATGATATCAAGGTGAACAAGTCTGGTTATTTACCTACCATAGATCTAAACGGTTCTTATGGTTGGAACCTGAATCAAAATGCACCTGGACCTTTTTTCCCCGGGGTAACCGTTAATAACAGAAGGAATTTTGGCCTTGGAGCAACCCTTCGATGGAATCTGTTTGATGGTGGAGGTACGAATGTGCGTGTGAAAAATGCAAAAATTGCGTTTGAAAATCAAGAACTTTTGAAACAACAAATACTTTTAGAGGTCAAACGCGATATACAGAATGCCAAGGCAATCTATGAGAACAGATTGAATATTTATGATATTCAAGAACAGAATGTCCTAACCAACCAGAACAACTTTGAGCGCTCAAGAGAGCAGTTTCAGCTGGGAAGAATAACCTCGATAGAATTCCGTCAAGCACAGATCAATTTATTGAATGCGCAGACCAATAAGAACTTGGCAAAATATGACGCCAAGCTCGCCGAACTTCAATTGCTACAGCTAACCGGTCAACTGTTGAACGTGAATTTCTAGAATATTGGTTATCTTTTGGGCAACATTCAAACATTGCCTAAAATGACTCCATTTGGTATTGGTATCATCGGTACAGGTTCTATCGTCAATACGTATATAAAATGTATTGAGGAACTTGAAGGTTGCGAACTGATAGCGCTGTGCACCACATCATCGGTTAGGGCCCAAGAAGCCGAAAACGTTTTTGGGGTTCCTGTTTTTGATGACCTACATGAGTTTTTGAAAAACCCTAAAATCGATCTTGTTTGCGTCTGCAACAAAAGTGGTCTGCATGGCGAAGCGACGATCAATGCTGCCCGGGCCGGCAAACACGTGCTTTGCGAAAAACCTTTGGAAGTTTCCACAGAAAAAATAGATGAGATCATTCAAGTCTGCAAAGATAATAATGCGATTTTGGGCTGTGTTTTTCAGAATAGATGCGGTAGCGATTATAAAGCGGTTGAAGAGGTACTTGAAAAAGGGCTTTTGGGTAAATTGCTATTGGCCAACGCCCACATCAACTGGTACCGTTCTAAGGAATATTACACCAATAACCCTTGGAGAGGTACCTTGCAATTTGATGGTGGGGCTGCATTGATGAACCAAGGTATACATACCATTGATTTGTTATTGAACTTGATGGGTGCGGTGAAATCTGTTTTTGGTAATATGAAGACCCTGATCCACGATATTGAGGGAGAGGATATTGGTGCCGGAATACTGAATTTTGAAAATGGTGCCACAGGAATGATTTCCGCCAGCACGGCTTTATTTCCCGGACATCCTGAGCGTTTGGAAATCTATGGCGAAAAGGGAAGTATTTTAATGGAAGCCGGTAAGATAGACCAATGGAACGTAGCCCAAGTTCAAGCACCTGCTTCCATGACTAAAAGTCAAGGTTCGAGCGGTGCCGCGGACCCCACCAGTATAGGCCATGGCAACCATAAATTAGTGTTGGAAGACATGATCGGTGCCATCGAGGAAAACCGCAAGCCTATGGTCGATGGCAACGAGGCAAGAAATGCAGTGGAGGTTATCACCGCTCTTTACAGATCTTCTAAAGAAGAAAGAATTATTATGCTATAAACGAAACGACAACGGCAGATCAAAACAACGATAGAAAATGTACGAACACTTTTTCCAATGCCCTTACTGCTGGGAAGAAATCTCCATGTTATTGGATCCAAGTATTGGCCGTCAAACTTATGTTGAAGATTGTGAGGTTTGCTGTAACCCTATGGAAATCAGGCCTAAATTTGTCGATTTTGAGCTTGTTTCTTTTGAAGCACTCGATATTGAACAATAACCGGGCATGACCACATGCCTAGGCCACTTTTTTGATAAATTCGCAATAAAAATTGGTTTATGGATTGTTTTTATAAAAAAAACAAAGACATTTGTGGTATATTTTAAAGATTCTTAGAAATGAGCGGTACCCACCACCAAAAGAGAAAAATTTCGTTAGCCCCCTACGGTATAGAGAATGAGAATTTTCATTATCAATTGACCTCGGCAGAACTCCATCAAATTACTTTAGATTTAAATATGGGTCTTGAGGCAGCTTCAGGGGCGTTGGCGATCAACACCGGCGAGTTTACAGGCAGATCCCCGTTGGATAGGTTCATTGTCAAAGATGAGATCACGACCGATAAAGTCTGGTGGGGCAACATCAACATACCGTTTGATCCAGGGTGTTTTGATGCCTTGTACAACAAGGTAACCGGCTATTTGAATAACAAAGAACTCTATGTGCGTGATTGTTATGCCTGTGCCGATGCGAATTACCGAACCGATATTCGGGTAATCAATGAATACCCGTGGTCGAATATGTTCGCCTACAATATGTTCATTCGGCCCACAGCAGAGGAATTGAAAAATTTCGAGCCAGAATGGATCGTGATCAATGCTCCTGGTTTTATGGCAAATGCCGCATTAGATGGAACGCGACAACATAATTTTGCCATTTTGAACTTTACCCGAAAGATTGCCTTGATAGGGGGTACCGGGTATACGGGTGAAATTAAAAAAGGAATTTTCTCGGCCCTGAATTTCATACTACCTGTTGATAAGAATACCTTACCCATGCATTGCTCGGCCAATGTGGGCAAAGATGGCGATACCGCCATTTTCTTCGGATTATCGGGTACCGGTAAAACTACCTTATCGGCCGATTCCAATAGGAAATTGATAGGTGATGACGAACATGGTTGGAACAATGAGAATTCCGTGTTCAATTTTGAAGGTGGCTGTTATGCAAAGGTCATCAACCTTTCCGCTGAAAACGAACCCGAGATCTTTGGCGCCATTAAAAAAGGGGCTATTTTGGAAAACGTAATCTTGGACGAAAACGGAGCCGTTGATTTTGCCGACACTTCGATTACCGAGAATACTAGGGTAAGTTATCCTATTTACCATATTGACAATGTGCAAAGGCCGTCTATCGGAAAGAATCCGAAGAACATCTTCTTTTTGACAGCGGATGCCTTTGGTGTGCTTCCTCCGATATCAAAATTGACACCTAGCCAAGCGGCATACCATTTTATCTCTGGTTACACCGCTAAAGTTGCGGGTACCGAGGCCGGGGTGGTTGAACCTGTACCATCGTTCTCAGCTTGTTTCGGAGCTCCGTTTATGCCCTTGCATCCTACCAAATATGCCGAGATGTTAAGTAAAAAAATGCTAGATGCCGGGGTGAACGTCTGGTTGGTCAATACGGGCTGGACGGGCGGCCCCTACGGCATAGGAACCCGTATGAAGCTTAAATATACCCGGGCGATGATCAATGCCGCCTTAAATGGGGATCTGGGTCTGTACTCTTATGACACCTACCATATTCATTCTGTTTTCGGGGTGGCGCAACCACGCTCTTGTCCTGGGGTACCTTCAGAGGTATTAAGCCCTAGAACAACTTGGAACAACGATGAAAAATATTATACTACAGCATTTAAACTATCAAATGCTTTTAGGGAGAATTTCAAAAAATTTGAAGCTTATGCCAGTGAGGAAGTGAGAAGGGGAGGCCCTCAGCGCTACGCTTTTTAAAAGTTGACAATGGCCCTATTTCAAAACCGTAGAATAGCCCTGTCCGTTTTTAATGAAATAGGCATTTACCCGGGTCATTTGTACAGTTCCGTGATTATTTTTGCTAACTTTCTAGTGACCGATCAATTCACTGTCCGATTTGACAAAAGCATCGGCGCATCGAATGTTCGGTTGCATTAAAAAATTTGCAAAGCCTTATTTTCTCTGGCCTGATCCAAATGAGATCGGAGGTGCTCTAATCATAATATAATGGTAAATGAATATTAAGTATACCTATCTCATCTCAGTTTTTGGTGTAGGTTCGTGGTTTAGAAAGAATAACCTTCCGTTCTTTTTAACAGCTGCCTATGTATTTATTTTTTTAGGATGCAAAAGCGCTGAACCTACGGATCTTAAGCCTAGAATTTTAATAAGCACGGATATAGGAGGCACGGATCCCGATGATTTTCAATCTATGATCCATTTACTCATGTACGCCGACCTTTTCCAAATAGAAGGTCTGGTGGCATCACCACATGGTGCGGGTAGAAAAAAGGATCTTTTTGATATGATTGATCTTTATGAAGGAGATTTCGAACAATTGAAACAACGCTCCGTTGAGTTTCCGAACCCTGATGCCCTGCGAGAGGTCTGCAAACAGGGCAGTATTCCCATGGCGCCCTTTGATGGCTTTGATAAGCCCACCGAGGGTTCTGAATGGATAGTGACCTGCGCTAAAAGACGAAGCGATAGACCGTTGTGGGTATTGGTCTGGGGAGGGTTGGAGGATCTTGCCCAAGCCCTACACGATGCCCCTGAAATTAAAGAGAAGATAAAAGTATATTGGATCGGTGGACCCAACAAAAAATGGAGCATCAATGCGTATGCCTATATTGCCCAACATCATTCGGATCTATGGATGATCGAGGCGAATGCCACCTACAGGGGCTGGTTTATGGATGAGGGGTCACCCGCAGGCTTTACCAACAAGGCTTACTACGAGACTTACATACACAATCGTGGTGCCATGGGCAGGGCTTTTAAAAATTATTATGGGGGTGTTCTGAAAATGGGCGATTCGCCTTCGCTTACCTATGTAATGAACGGAAGGCCGGAAGACCCATTAAGTGAAAGTTGGGGCGGAAGTTTTACCCCGATCGATTTCAGTTCTAGAAGAATTTTTAATGGGAATACCACGGTTGCCGATACGGTTGCCGCCTATGCAACATTAGAATGGAGATTCAAAGGGCCTGAGCTTGAGATTGCAAGAGATTCAATTTGTTTTACCCTTGAGATCAGCGAGCAAATATGGCCCGGCTATTACCTGGGTGACGGTATTTACGGCGTTCGCTACGCCTCCAAAAAACCTGAAGTTTGCGCGTATACCACATCTAGCGAAATTCCTGAGATTAATAACCGATCAGGTCAATTTGTTAGTATTGTACCCTGGCCCGGTAAACCGGGCCCAGATGATTATAGGTGTGGTCAAAATTGGTACAGTGACCGCACAGAACCTGAACTGTTCTTAGGCGAACAGCAAGGTGTCAGAACTGTATCTAAGCACCGCGAAGCGTTTCTTGCCGATTGGGCAAAAAGATGGGAATGGCTTCAATAGCTCTCTGAAATTCGTGCGATCAATCCCATTTTGGTTTTATACCTGGGGCAAAAGGAAATTTCAGTGATTTAAAATACTCCAAAGTCTGGGTTGGTTTGCCAACACCCTCGGGAAGTTCTTTTTTTGAGTAGGTTTGAAAATATAGGAGGCATGCATCACGCCACCATTGGGCCTCCTTCAGCTGTATTTGTAAAAGCATGCTTACTTCCTGGTGTTGTGCGGCTGAAATGTAGGGTTCCATGGTTTTCCAAGTAGTGATCATTTCGTCTACTTGGTCAACACCTTCTTGATATTTCAAGGCAAGACCATCCCATAAAGTACGGCCATTGTTTAGGGTATAGTTCCAAGGTAAATGGTGAAACCATAGTAAAAATTCTTCGGGACAGGTTTTTGGGTCGTTCAAAAGAGATTTCAGTGGTTCGGCATATTGCTCGGTGGCGTTGCTACCGCTGGGGGTACGGTCAAAGCCAATGCCGTTTTCATCGGCTTTATGATAATAAACAGGGTTCCAATCCGGTCTGCCCAACTCGCTTACCCATGGTCCCGGGCCATAGTGATGGCCAGTATCGAAAATATGATGAAGCCCGAGCGGATTCATGTAGTTTACAACCGCCTCTCTAGAGATCAAGAGCATTTCTTTAACGGGTTCAACAAATTTGGGGTTATTGGAATAGGTTGCACGCAACCATTCATCGGCTATAGTATCGGCGCTAAGATAAGGGTCCCAGGCCAAGCGTCCATATCCGTACCAGTTGGCTTGGGCGAAGGGGTGTCCGGTCCAATTGAGGTCTGTTCCAATATTCGCTACACCGGCCATTCCGGTATGTTTTATTTGATGTAAAGTTCCATCGGTAACGGCAGCAACTGTTGAACCTTTACCTTTCTGATAAGTATCTGATCGCAATACTTCCTCAAAAAGTTTGGGCAAGAAGACCAGGTGGGTACTGAATCCCAAGTACTCCTGCGTAATTTGGAATTCTATCATCATTGGCGTTTTCGGCATGGCCCCGAACATCGGGTGAAAAGGTTCCCTGGGTTGAAAATCGATCGCGCCGTTCTTGGTCTGAATGAGAACATTATCCATAAATTTTCCATCGAAGGGAACAAATTCGGCAAAGGCTTGTTTTGCCCGATCGGTTTCATCGTGCTCTGAATAAACAAAAGCCCTCCATATGACGTTGCCCTGGTAGGGCTGAAGTGCAGTGGCCATCATATTGGCACCATCAACATGGGTTCTGCCATAATTTTGAGGGCCAGGTTGCCCTTCGGAGTTCGCCTTTACCAAAAAGCCGCCAAAATCAGGAATTATTGAATAAATTTCACTGACCTTAGTATTCCACCAATTTTGGACTTCAGAATGTAAGGGGTCGGCAGTTTCTAAACCACCGATTTCTATGGGTGCTGAAAATCGTGCGGTCAAGTATACTTTAATGCCATAGGGTCGAAATACATTTGCAAGGGCTTCTACCTTTTCTAAGTACATCGGTGTCAAAATCAGGGCATTGGCATTCACATTTGTCAGTGATACAGCGTTGATACCGATAGAAGCATTTGCACGTGCATAATCGATATAGCGTTGATCAATGTACTGCGGTAGTTTTTGCCAGTTCCATAATGAAAACCCTGCATATCCTCTTTCCACCGTGCGGTCAAGATTGTCCCAATGGTTGAGCATTCTCAAGGCAATTTTTGGGGAGTCACTATGTGCGGCGTAGTCTAATTTTTCGTGACTTTGCATTAATCGCAGTAACCTGAACACCCCGTAAAGAATACCTACATCATCAATTGCGGTAATCACCAAAAGCTTTTTATCTTCTACGGAAATAGATTTGATTATAAATCCCTCTGTTGCTACCTGCGATATTTCTTTGGTTAGAGCGGTACGGATCGTTGGATCCAATTGATCTTTTTTAGCGATAAGCAGCGTGGTAGTGCTATTCCATACTTCCGTACGCTTCATATCAGTATTCAGCATTCGCCCCAATCCAAGAAGAAGTTCACTATGGGCAGATTTTAGAATATCGCTATCTACAGGAAAATAGATTGATTTTGTGATATTCGTATAGTTGTCAAAAACCATCTTATCCTCAATCGGGCGGTATGCCAACCATAGGTCATACCCTACTGGTGTTTGACAGATACCTGATAGTAGACCAAGGGAAAAAACCAATAAAAAGCTAAATTTTCGTGCCATTTTAAAATAGGACCGTTAATTGTTTGGATCTAACTCTCGTTAAATATAGGATAACCATGGGTCGATTGAACCTTGAAGGACAATTTAAGCGTTCTATTTTGAATTGGTGTTTAATTTGTATACCTCACTACCGGCCAATAAAAAGCATCCAAGGCCAAAATCTTCGAAATCGGGAGTTTTATCATACGAAAGCGGTTGACCCTCTTTGGGTTCTTTCCCCGTTGATTGTACAAAGCCTAAAAAGCCATTATCGTGAAGGGAATCGGCTACCATCGCATTCCAAGCTTTTTTAATTACAGGCATGAATTTTTCGTCATCCAAAATACCGTTATTGACCCCAAACGCCATAGCATAGGTAAATAGTGCCGTGCCCGATAATTCCTTGCCACCATAATTATTGGGGTCGTGTAAACTCACGTTCCAAAAACCATCTTCTCGTTGAATCGGCAACAGGGCTTCTGACATTGCGCGTAAATCTTGAACATATTGAGCATGATGCGGTGCACTTTCCGGTAGTATGGATAAGACCTTGGCCAAGGCGCCAATAACCCAGCCGTTACCGCGACTCCAATAACAATCCTCTCCGTTTGGTTCTTTATAGGGTGAGTCGAAATCGGCATCGCGCCACCAGAGACCATCCGCCGCATTGTAAAGACCCTTATCGCCATGTTTGTTTCTGGTGTACATGTACATGGCGTGCATTTTTTCAAAATAACGGGCATCATTCTCCAACACCCCTAACTTGGCGAAAACGGGCATACCCATTTGTATGGCATCAACCCATGACCAATCATCGACTTGCGGTGTGTTCAGTAACATATTCAGGGTCGCTTTGGTGTTCTTAAGTTTTATTGGGTCAGGACTAAGATTATATAAGTCAATATAGGTTTGTGCGGCACAATAATCATCAGCATTTCTATTGGCAGTGCCGTATCGAAAACTCCATTGGTGAAATTCGGCCCAAGAAAGGGCATAGTCGTAAAATGCTTCTTTTGGATATATACTGTGCAAGGCCATCAAGCCCTCATAATATACGCCGCGGGGCCAAATATTACTGGGACGCTCTTTATTCGTGATAATAGTTTTACCCACATCGGGCCATTTTTTCATGAAATACGAGTTGGCCAATTTCATTTTTGACAATACCGAGTCGCGATGAATGGTTTGCCCGGCACTCGGCCGGCAACAAAGGAAAAGCACCAGTAGCAAACAGTTAAAAAGGGAAAACCTATTGTTAATCATAAGTGATCAATGTTAAGGGGGTTAATGATATTTCGTTTAAAAATACTGAAGGCATGGGCCTCCAAAACCTAGCGTCGCAAGGTATGGTGCCTTTATTTGCCAAAGAGATAAGCGAAGATTTAATGCTTGCAGAATCTGCGGCACTTCCCATCCACCAAGGTTGGGGCCATGGTTTAAAATTTGGCCTCATCATGGGCCATGCAGACTGTTTTGCTTGAGAATACCCCTGCGGGAAGACTATCATTAAGACCATAAAAATTACGGACTTAACTTTTTGTATCATTATTTTTCGGCTTTGAACTTATTTAAAGGGCAAAAAATATGAAAAAAGCTTTGGTGCCCCATCCTGTGCTGTGCTGAAATTATTCGCGAACATCACACAGCATTGTGCAGGATACACCTTTTGATCATACCGATTAGCTTTAGCGTATATTAGTAAATTACCAATTTTATAAAAGGAACTCACTATGTCTTTTCACGCTAGTTTTAAAAATTTCTTGTATGGGTATTGCCCTTTCCTTACGATTTATCTGCTTGTATCAATTGATTTAAGTGCACAGGAACTAACAAATGATGTCACCACACCTTTGCATTTATTGCAACCGGCGTATACAACCCCGTACGGACTTCAAAGCACTGCCGAGATTACCAACGCTTTAGAGAAGGTATTTGCTTTTTTGGATGAAAACACCCCGGCCTATCTAATAAATAGTAAAACCAATTTACCCATAGACGATTTAAAAAAGTTAGATGAACATAGTATTTTCGCCAAAGGTGCATTTCGTTTGACCAGTTATGAATGGGGCGTAACCTACGCGGCGATGCTCTTGGCGACCGAAGCCACAGGTGATGGAAAATATGCGGATTACACCAATAAAAGGTTGAAATTAATCGCCGATTTGGCTCCTTTTTATAGCGAACAACGCAAAGAGAGCGCTGAAAGGCCATCACCTATTCATACCGTGCTGACCCCGAAAGCACTTGATGATGCAGGGGCCCTATGTGCAGCAATGATAAAAGCGGAAAGGGAAGGTCTTGAAGCCGAAATTAGACCATTGATCGATAATTTCATTGATTATATCAGCGCCGGGCAATTTCGTCTTGAAGACGGTACGTTGGCAAGAAACCGACCCCAACCCAATACACTATGGCTTGATGATTTGTTCATGAGTGTACCCGCTTTGGCACAGATGGGAGCGTTGACAGGAGAGAAGAAATACTTTGATGACGCCGTAAAACAAGTAACCCAATTTTCAGGTCGGATGTTCGATAGGGAAAAAGGACTGTACATGCACGGTTGGGTGCAAGCTATGGAAGAACATCCGCAGTATTATTGGGCAAGGGCGAACGGTTGGGCCGTTATGACCTTGGTAGAACTTTTAGAAGTACTACCAAAAGAACACGAAGGTTATAGTTTGGTTTTAAAGCAACTTAAAGATCACATTAGAGGTTTGGCAAAATATCAAGATGGTACGGGGTTCTGGCATCAATTGATCGACCGTAACGATACCTATTTAGAAACTTCTGCAACAGCAATTTATACCTATTCGATAGCGCGTGCCATAAACAGAGGTTATATAGATGCACTATCCTATGCCCCCATAGTGGTTTTGGGATGGAATGCCGTTTCTACCAAAATCAATGAAAAAGGTCAGGTAGAAGGTACCTGTGTTGGTACCGGTATGGGTTTCGATCCGGCATTTTACTATCATAGACCAATTCATGTATTTGCGGCCCATGGCTATGGTCCGGTACTTTTGGCAGGTGCCGAGCTTATTCTAATGCAGAAGCGTTTTGACTTCGAGATAAATGATAGCGCCTTCCAACTAAAAATTGAAAATTAGGCGTAACTTTCTAATTCATACTCCACAGGGGGAATTTTAGAGCATTCATTTTCTTGGATCAAAAGACCTTGTTGTTTTTTTGTTTTTCAAAGGTAAGCCGATGATGCCATGCCAATACGCCTTCCCTATCGTTTAGAGGCAAATGGCAATATTTGGGGTGTTGATTTTATGGGAACTGATTTGATATGGTTTGCAGAACAGTACAGGATAGCAAGCACAACCCATTCCTTTAAATTTGAATGCGACGAATACGAACAAATCGGGGTCATCACATTTTTTTACACCTTCTGATTGTCAAAAAACGGCATAATCTTCTGGCAACTGGTTTAATGCCATAGTAATTTAAAGTGTTATGGAAGGCCCAAAGTGTTGCAAAGCATCTATGCCGAAAAAACGCGGACAGTACAGTTCGATCAAAATGAAGTTTAAATCTAACAACCAACCAAAATGAGCCAGTTGAATATAGAGGAAGAAATTGAGGAAATAGCAGGGGGTGAATTTGAAAGAACACCGGTGCCAAAATCAAAATTAAAAAGTTGGAAAAGCTTTTTGGGTATGTATGCCGGTGAACATGCGGCTGGCACTGAATTTGTGATCGGACCATTATTTTTGACTGCGGGGGTCAGTGCATTTGACCTTATTATCGGGTTGTTGCTGGGTAATTTACTGGCGGTACTAAGTTGGCGTTTTCTAACTGCCGAGATCGCCGTAAAATATCGCCTTACCCTGTACTATCAGTTGGAAAAAATATGTGGTAAGAACCTGGTGGTCACCTATAACCTGGCCAATGGCGTGCTTTTCTGTTTTTTGGCCGGAGCCATGATAACCGTTTCGGCAACGGCGGTAGGAATACCGTTCGATATGGAAATGCCCAAATTAACGGATACTATGCCCAACGGAATCACATGGGTATTGATAGTCTTGGCCATCGGCATTATTATTTCATTGGTCGCCTCTAAGGGCTATGATATGGTTTCAAAGGCTGCCAATGTAATGTCACCACTTATCGTTTTTGGCTTTTTGGCCTGCGGAATCGTTGCGGTTCAACAGCTAGGGGTGCATAGTTTTTCTGATTTTTGGAATATTTGGGGGGAAGGTTCAGAGCCCTTTCCCGGGCAGATCAAATACACTTTTTCGCATGTGGTCATCTGGTCTTGGTTCGCCAATGCGGCAATGCATATCGGTATGTCGGATCTATCCGTGTTTCGTTTTGCGAAAAAAGCTAGTGCAGGTTGGATGACCGCGGCAGGAATGTATGTTGGTCACTATATGGCCTGGATAGCGGCGGCACTTCTCTATGCGGTATACATAAAAACTCCCGAGGCGCAAGCTTTCTTGTCTAACGGCGAGGCCCCTCCCGTTGCTCCAGGCCCCTTGGCCTACGAGGCTATCGGATATTTTGGGGCACTTGTAGTACTACTGGCCGGATGGACTACGGCCAACCCGACTATCTACAGGGCCGGATTGGCATTTCAGGCGATTTTACCGAAACTCTCCACCTTTTGGGTCACGATTTTGGCGGGTACCGTTGCCACCGTGGCAGGTCTTTTTCCTGCCTTCGCGATGAAACTATTAAGTTTTGTGGCGCTTTACGGTTTTATTTTGGCGCCAATAGGAGCAATCATTGTTTTTGAACACTTCTTTCACAAAAAGGTGGGTATTCAGCAAAATTATGCCGAAGTGGCGGGGATCAAGTTCAACAGTGCCGTATTAATGGCTTGGGCTATAAGTTTCGGGCTATTTTATTGGGTTTCGATTCAATTCGATATCTTCCTGTCTTTTGTAACCCTGCCAGCGTGGTTACTTTGCGGCAGCTTGTTCCTTATCTTTAGCAAAATGTGGCAGAAGAAAGTTGAGCCGTCAAGCTAGCCAAGTGCACAAGTTAACCAAAAGGGGTTCGTTACGGGGTATTCTCAAGCTGCTAATTTTCTTGGTAGTTCGTGGGCAACAAGATTATCTGCACATTTAGGTCATAAACAGGGTTTTGGTCGGCGATGCAAACAATAAGGGCAGGTTAGTGAATATATCTTAAAATTGAATAGGCGCTAAGGCACCTCCGCGAATCAGACAGGTGAGTTGCCCCAGAATAGCACCTATCAACTTAGAGAATAATCATTTAAAATGTTGGACAATTTGGTATTTTGGCACAAGGTTATGCTACATCGCCAATTAGAAATGTAACTCTTTAAAATGTTACCATTGAAAAGGTAGAGGCGATGTATGCTTTGGAGAATGTGGTCGATAACGATTTTATAGTTATCCTTAATAAACGACCTTTTGATGGAAGACCCAAAGTGAGTTCGGTTGAAGGTTTTGAGTACATAGCCCTAATTTTCAACAGTTATTTTGGTAAACTCCCTTTTTTAATAACATAGGTATGGGTAGCATGGCGGTATGGATCTGTACCCTTCAAAGATAGAAAGACAAATTGCTTGTGCGATGACTTAACATTAATATGTCATAAAATAGTTTTTTTTCTAACCAACATAAAATAGATTTGAAGACAAATAAATCGAATCATGGTTGAAAAATATACACTTATCTTAATCGTTACCTTGTGCTTAAATTTTCAGTTAAACGCCCAAACTACAATAGCAACGCGGCATGAAGGGCATACTCATTACAGCGAACACGATTCGGTGGCTGCACATAAATTGGTTTTCCCGTCCAAGACCCCGGATCGTATCATAACGAACCTGACCATTGACCCCGCCCACAGTTTCGCTGTCAATTGGAGAACAGATCAGCAAATAGCTTCAGGGGTGGTGCAGCTTGCCCTGGCCACCGACGGTCCTGAGTTTTTACTGGGGGAAGTTCGCAAGGTTACTGCCAGAACCCAGTTCTTTCAAAACCGCAACAGCAAAGAACCGTTGGTCAGGGCGGCCTATCATTCTGCCTTGGTCTCTGACCTTAAACCCCATACAACCTATGTGTATAGGGTAGGAAACGGGTCGGAAGATGATGCTTGTTGGAGTGAGTGGTTTCAATTCACCACGGCACATGCCGATTTGAAAGAAGCGTTCAGTTTCATTTATTTTGGTGATGCACAAAACAACCTTAAATCAATGTGGTCTCGGGTCATTCGTAATTCGTACAGGCAATTTCCAGAAGTTGACTTTATGTTGCATGCAGGTGATTTGGTCAACGACAGAGATGCGAATTTAGAATGGGGAGAGTGGTTTTATGCAGGAAGTTTTATTCATGCGACCGTGCCCAGTATCATGACACCGGGTAACCACGAATATCGCGATGGGGTCTTGTCTTCCTTATGGAGGCCCCAGTTTACCCTACCTGAAAACGGCCCGACCGAAGATCTGAAGGAAACGTGTTATGCCCTTGATTATCAAAACATGAAATTGATATCTATTGATGCAGAAGCCTTCGACGAAAGTATGGAGGCACGCACGGGCCAAATAAAATGGCTTGATTCCGTTTTGCGGACCAATACAAAGAAATGGACAACAATTACCATGCACTATCCTATTTATTCAACAGCCGTAGGAAGAGACAATAAAGAGCTAAGAGAAGCCTTAAAGCCCTTGATAGATAAATATGGTGTTGATTTGGTACTGCAAGGCCATGACCATACTTATGCTCGGGGTTATGTTGAGAACCAGGGGAAGGGTCTTACCGTTGTTAAAGATGCTGGCACGATTTACGCGGTTTCGGTAAGCGGACCCAAAATGTACGAATCAAAAGACCAAGAATGGATGGTTCGAAGGGGTGAATATACCCAGCTTTTCCAGATAATAACCGTCTCAGAAGACACCATAAAATATGGGGCGTACACGCCAATAGGTACACTTTATGACGCCTTTGAGTTGGTGAAGAAGAGGGGCCGCAAAAAGTTGATAAATAGGGTGCCAAAAAGCGGTACTCGCTTAAAAAAGGATTTTGTTGAGCAAAAGAACTAG
>JBHJNU010000106.1:0-9359 GCA_050330515.1 Flavobacteriaceae bacterium
TGCCATCGTTCTCGCGGTTAAGGTTTGAAGCTTGAAAGTTTTGGTAAATGGTTTCGTCAATATGTGCAAGTTGCAAGGTGACTTCGCTTGGCTGCGGGTTACCTTGCTCGCCAAGAAATGTACTAGCTGTTTCTCCTAGGGTAATTCCGTCTTGAACCGCATCCGTGAGAAACCCGTCCGATTCAGATAATAGAGGGGTTTGAAATAACTCCCCATCAATGGTTCTCCCCTCTGTAAATGCTCCAAGAACATAAAAATTACGCTCACCAATGATGTCGGTAAAGGTAATGTCGATTTCTCCGATACTATTTTCAAACTCGTCAGTAATGATACGCACGTTTTCAATGATTTCAGGGGCCCGTTTCGGAATGGTGCACATTGCACTGAACGCTTTACCGTTGGCCTCCACTGTCAAAAAATATTGTTTTCCCTCTGAAATGGTAAGATCGGCGGCATTGGCGATATAGGTTTCTTCGTTGTCTGAATAGCTAAAACCAACGGTAGAACCTTCACCATCTGACATGTTTACAACTGCATCCTTTATTAAAAACAGTTGACGATTCAAACTGTCATTGCTGCTTAAAACAGTTCCAATTGCTGGCAAAGCCTTTGATACCTTAACGCGCAGCAGCGTATCAATCGGGGAAATATAGCTTGTAATCGACACCTTTTCATCTGTGTCTAGCAGTTTATCGGCATCAACCGTTTTTTCGCAAGCCGACAATAAGATAATAGCGCATAAGAAATATAAGTATAAGGTTCTCATCTTTTAGAATTTAAAGGTATAATTGAACGATGGGATCAGCATTAGCACTGAAATGCGTGTAAGTTCTTTTTGTCTTGTATCATTGGTAAAGTCTTCGTCGCCCTTATCGTCATAGGTCTCATTGATCACATAGACAAAAGGGTTCTGGCGTGCGTACGTATTGTATACCGAGATGCCCCAAGTTCGTTCGCGGTCTTTTCGTAGCTTTTTATGAAACTGCACCCCCAAGTCTAACCGATGGCTCGTCTCGGCCCTAAAATTATTACGGGCAGTGCTGAAATCTTCAATGGAACCGAACCCTCCGAAAAAACTATTCCTATTCAGATTACGAATTGCTAAATTACCTTGGTCGCTCAATCGCTGTAGATTGGGTAGGGTATAATTGTTTCCGGTAGATAGTACCCATGTTGCCGACCAAGTGATGCGCTCTTGAGGTTTGTAAATGCCAACGATTGAAATATCGTGCCTGCGGTCATAACGATCGAAGAATTTGTTGCCAAGGTTAAGTTCATCGAACTGGCGTTCAGACCATGAAAGGGTATACCCCAGCCATCCGGTAAGTGCACCTGTTTGTTTTCTGAACAAAACTTCTGAGCCATAGGCCCAACCTTGACCAGAAGTAATATTTTCTTCCCAATTAGTACTCTTGCCCGTCTCCAAGTCGCTTAGCGCCAAGAACGAAGCACCTTCCTTATAGGCGATAACATCATCCATTTTCTTATAGTAGCCTTCAACGGTAAGTGAATAGTCTTTATTCAAAAAATCTTTGGCGATACCAATAGCAACTTGCGAAGATTGTTGGGGTCTCACTTTATCGGTCGATGAGACCCATAGATCGGTAGGAAGCCCAATGCCTGAACTCGAAAGTAAATGGATATATTGGTTCATACGTGAGTATGACGCTTTAAGGGCCAAATCAGGTTTGATGTTGTATGAAAGTGCGAGACGGGGTTCAAAATTAAGGTAGTCTTGATCGTTATACTTGAAATAGCTCAAGCGTGCTCCTGGCGAAAGACTCAGTTTATCGGTTACTTTCCAATCGTCTTCTACGTACAACGCGGTTTCTAAAGAGTTAAGTTCTTGTTCCGTATCAACCTCATTACCGAATTCTCTGATCAACACACGTTGTGGGGTGAAGTTGTGTCGGGTAGCTATCGCTCCGAAGCGTATGCTATGCCTACTATTGGGGTAATAGTCGAAATCGGTTTTTGCGGTGTAATCGTTAATACCTGAACTGGTCCTGAATTTAAAATCATAGTCATTAAAATCTGTTTTCGTTTCATTTTCCTCGGTTACCATAAATTCATAGTTGCTGAAAATGGCAGAGGTGTTTGCAAATAATTTATTGCCGAATTGATGGTTCCATCGCAGGGTAGAGGTAATGTTGCCCCAGCCGATTCTACTTTCGCCTTTTGAAAATTCATCGTCGTATTTTGCGTAAAACTTATCGCGACCGTAATAATTGCTCCAATAAAGTTTGTCTTTTGGGCTGAAGACATGGTGAACTTTAAAGTTAAGATCCGCAAAATAATACCCGCCTGAGCCTTCTCCATCGGTTTGCGCCAAGATAAAAGGCTGTGCAAGTACATCGGCATAGGTGCGGCGACCGCTAACAATAAAAGAGGTCTTCCCTTTATTGATAGGTCCTTCAAGTAATACCGATGATGAAATCAGGCCAATATTGAACTTGCCCGACAGCTTTTCTTTGTTACCATCTTTCATATCGATTTTGATAACGGAAGAAAGTCGGCCACCGAATCTTGCCGGGAATCCACCTTTAAATGCCTCGACGGACTTTATGGCATCCCCATTGAAAACAGAAAAGAACCCGAAGAGATGGTTCGAGTTATAAACCACCGCGTCATCGAGAATGATCAGGTTTTGATCTGGCGTTCCCCCGCGAACGAAAAAGCCAGAACTTCCTTCTGTGCCACCGGCAATACCGGGTAGTAACTGTAACGACTTCAACACGTCTTTTTCGCCAAGCAATGCAGGAATATCTTGTACATCTAACGGGTTCAATCGCATAGCACTCATTTGGGTCACTTTGCTCTCCTGTACTTTTTCATCGGAGGTGACCACAACTTCATCTAAAGCTTCGGAAGCGGGAGTCAAGTCAATCGACCAGCTCACATCCGCATTGAGGTCGATTGGTCTTTTTTCGGTTGCAAAACCGATATAGGAAATTAGCACCTCATGGTTGCCTTCGGGAAGTGTCAATGAGAAGAACCCGTAGTCGTTCGAGACCGTGCCCAATTTCAGTTCGGGCACGTAAATCGAAACACCCAAAAGGTTTTCACCGCTACCACTTTCTTTGACATAGCCGCTGATGGTATATCTAGCTGGGGCCTGTTGGTTAGCTTTTGAGAGGTCAGGTATCTTTTTCTCTTTTGGGTTGAAGTTTTCCGTATAGTGAAGAGGTGTTTTGTTTTTTCCGTGTGCCACATAAAATAGGCATATAAAAAATACAGTACAACAAATTTTTTCTTTCAAACTGGTTAGTGTTTTGGTTAGTGCAGATTATTCCATAGCAAACATTTTTTACGGTATAGTAAAAGATGATTAGCGTTATTCGTCAAGTTCGATTGTTACAATTGGAAAGTCACATTACAGAAAAGTTTTGGTTGGTTTTGATTCGGCCAAGTAAAGTTAATTTTAAAAGCCACCCTGTTAATGAAAAGATAAATGTGCGTTATTGCCTACAATTTTTATTTGATTTGAATAATTTTTAAAAGGTCTTAAAGGAATTATTGTAATTTGTAGGAATGAGTTTAAAAAAGTGAAAAACAATATATTAAATCACTTTATTTAAGCTAAAAATTACCATATTGACCATGTAACTCTTAGTTGCAGATCGGTTAGTGTAAACACCGATTAAGCCTTGCGCGAATGTTCGATTTTCTTTAAGCTAATGTTCTAAGGTCTTAGTTATGTTCTTCCTTATCAAGGTAGAAGGTAATATGAACGATACGGGTTTCGTAGTTTTTTTGCCGTACTTGCTTATCATTTCGATAAAAAATAGACCCTTTCTTTTCATTATTGAAAAAAAAGCAAGAATTAGTCGCTAGATGATAAGGTAGAAATCCCCGATTAATAAGATTTTATTATCTTAAACCCGCAATGTTTCCTTTACTAAAATACCAACCAAAATATGCTACAAATGAAAAGAACGACACTACTGTTTCTAGCCTTTCTACTTTTTGAACTCTCTGGCTTTTCCCAAGAAAAAACGGCCACTTCTATTTGGGATGAAAAAACATTTTCAGGACTTAAATTTAGAAGTGTAGGTCCTGCGTTTATGTCGGGTAGATTATCTGATATTGCAATCGACCCATCCAACGAAAATGTTTGGTATGCAGCAGTATCTTCAGGCGGACTATGGAAAACCGTTAATTCAGGAACCACTTGGAAACCCTTGACCGACAAAGAAGCCTTCTACGCTACAGGCTGCGTTACCATTGATCCGAGCAATAGTGGTATAATTTGGTTGGGCACGGGTGAGAACAATGGCGGTAGGCATATTGGTATAGGTCATGGTGTATTTAAAAGTAGTGACGGTGGTGAGAGCTGGACCATGATGGGCCTACCTAAATCAGAACATATTTCTAAAATCATTGTGCATCCTGAAGATTCGAACGTGGTTTGGGTCGCCGCACAAGGCCCCTTGTGGAGTTCGGGTGGTGAACGCGGACTTTACAAAACCATTGACGGGGGTAAGACTTGGAAACAGACTTTAGGCATTGATGAATGGACAGGTGTAACCGATTTGGTTATCGATCCTAGAAATCCTGATGTGCTTTACGCTGCATCATGGCAAAGGCACAGAACCGTTGCGGCATATTTGGGTGGTGGTCCGGGTACAGCGCTTTATAAAAGTGAAGATGGTGGTGAGCGATGGACCCAATTAAAAACCGGACTCCCAAAAGAGAATATGGGTAAGATTGGTTTGGCCATTTCACCCATGCAACCAGATGTACTGTACGCGGCCATAGAATTGGAAAGACGTAAAGGGGCCGTATATCGTTCTGAAAACCAAGGCGGTAGTTGGCAAAAAATGTCAGAAACGGTATCCGATGGCACCGGCCCGCATTACTATCAAGAATTGGTGGCTTCACCGCATATTTTTGACAAGATATATTTGATGAATGTGCGTGTTTTGGTATCTGAAAATGGTGGTAAGACCTTTGCGACCCTAAAGGAGGAAGAAAAGCATAGCGACAATCACTCTTTAACCTTTAAGTCAAGTGATCCAGAGTATTTGTTAATGGGTTCTGATGGGGGCATATATGAAAGTTTTGACAGTGCAGAAACGTGGAAGTTTATTGGTAATCTTCCGATAACACAATTTTATAAAGTGGCTGTTGATGATGCGCTTCCTTTCTACAACATCTTCGGGGGTACCCAAGATAACAACTCACAAGGCGGACCTTCACGAACCGCCCATGACCGTGGTATCGCAAATCAAGACTGGTTCGTACTCCTCGGTGGCGATGGTCATCAACCTGCGACTACCCCAGGAAATCCAGACATAGTCTACGCTCAGTCGCAACAGGGCAACCTTCATCGTGTAGATAGAACAACGGGTGAGGCAGTTTATATTCGTCCGCAATCTAAACCAGGAGAGCCCTATGAACGTTTCAACTGGGATTCTCCCATTCTGGTTAGCCATCATGATCCCAAACGGCTCTACTTCGCCTCACAGCGGGTTTGGCGTTCGAATGATCGCGGTGACAGCTGGACCCCAATTTCGACCGATCTCACAAAAAACCAAGAACGGCTAGCCCTGCCGATCATGGGCAAAAAACAAAGTTGGGACGGTGTTTGGGATGTCTTGGCTATGTCAACCTATAATACCATTACCTCTTTATCCGAATCTCCGATTGACGAGAATATTATTTATGCAGGCACCGATGATGGTGGAATACAAGTTACCACCAACGGAGGGCAGCAATGGAGCAGCGTTGATTTTAAGCTTTTGCCCGGCTTGCCGGCTACTGCTTTTGTAAATGATATAAAGGCAGACCTACATGATACCAACATAGCCTATGTCGCTTTGGACAACCATAAATACGGTGATTATGCCCCATACCTATATAAGACCACCAATGGGGGTAAGAATTGGAAGCCGATTACTAACGGGCTTCCCAAAGGAACCCTTGTGTGGCGTTTGGTACAAGATCACGTAAACAAGAACCTTTTGTTCTTGGCCACTGAATACGGCATCTACGTATCTTTCGATCAAGGAACAACGTGGATCAAATTCTCTAATGGCCTACCGACCATTTCTTTCCGTGATCTGGCAATCCAAAAAAGGGAGAACGATTTGATAGGTGCCTCTTTCGGAAGAAGCTTTTACATATTGGATGATTATACGCCCTTACGAGAGGTCTCTGCAGAAATGTTGCAAAAAGAAGGTACGCTTTTCAAGCCGAGAAAGGCATTGCAATATACCCCGATCCGTAGTGGTAGCGCCAGTCAGGGAGGCAACTATTTTACGGCGGAGAACCCACCCTACGGCGCAGTCTTTAATTACTACCTAGCTCAGGAGTATAAGAGTCTTGTAGAAACTAGAAAGGACAAAGAGAAAAAGATGACCAAAGAACAAGATATACCCTTTCCTGGTTGGGACGCCCTCGATGCAGAAAAAAACCAGGCAAAGGTAGTGGCTGTTCTGGTGGTATCGGATTCCGACGGAAATGTAGTTGCCCGTATTGACGGACCACTTAAAAAAGGCTATCAGCAAGTCGCTTGGAATTTGATGCTGCCCATGCAAACATCATTGAAGCCCGGTCAACAAGAAGAGTCTGGCGGCAGAAGGAGAGGTAGTGCAGGAATTATGGTCCCACCCGGAGACTACTCGGTGAGTTTGTACAGATCTGTGGATGGTGTACTCACCCCATTGGGCACTGCCCAAAGTTTCGCCGTTGAACGCATTCGTAAAAACGTATTGGAAAATCCGATGGAAGCTCAAATAGATGCCTATACCAAAGAGCTAATGGCTTTTACCACTAAAATGGATAGGGTACATAATGATTTCAACAAGGCGGAAAAGAAAATGGGGGCATTTGATAAGACCCTGAACTATGCGAAAACCGCCTCAGGAACAATTGAAATGGAACTAGCTTCTTTGCGAAGCACACTTTCTACATTGAAGGGAGCGCTTTTTGGCAATTCGTCTAAAACAGAAATAGGTGAGAAAGATGACCCGACCATACAAGAACGCTTGGGCGTTGCCCGAAGAGGTTTTTCTGGCAATAGTTATGGTCCAACAAAGATGCAGATGGAAAGTCTTGCCATGGCGAAAGAGCAGTATGCCACCATTGAGCCGCAGTTAAAACGATTTTTAGAATTGGAACTGCCCAAGGTGGAAAAAATGCTTATCGATGCAGGGGCGCCCCCAATTTTAGATTAAGAAAAATGACAAAAAGATGGATAAAGGAATAGGGCGGTACTTCATTTAAGTTATCTTTTTAGGCATCAGCTCTTGAAACACAGAATGGCAATCGTTTTTCCTAATACCCTATAGCGAACAGCATTTTTCATGACTTTGGTGGTAACAAGTGAAAAAGAGCCATTGACCTTACATCTTCTAAAGTGGAATGAATGGTCACGCCTATTGCTTTTGGCTCGGTTATATGAACGGTATTTTTATGCGAATACGGCACTTGTTAAAAATCGATGACAAATATCAGTTAAGAAGGCTATACTAAATTTTCGATTTTCCTATTTTTGCCCATGCAAAACAAAGTCCTGATCCTTGACTTCGGTTCACAGTACACGCAGCTTATTGGCAGACGCGTTCGAGAACTGAATATTTTTTCCGAAATAAAACCGTATAATAAGCTTCCTGAAGATTTGTCGGAATACAAGGCCGTCATTCTTTCGGGGTCTCCCTTATCGGTAAGGGGCGAAGATGTGGCCCATGCCGATCTCACTGAGATCAGGGGAAAAATACCCTTGTTGGGCGTTTGCTATGGGGCACAGTATTTGGCCCATTTTAACGGCGGTAGTGTTCAGGCCTCGAACACACGCGAGTATGGTAGGGCAAACCTATCCTATATCAAGGAAGGAGAACCTTTCTTTGATAAGCTATCGAAAGGTAGCCAGGTATGGATGAGCCATGCCGATACCATCAAAGAACTTCCTGAAAATTCGACCTTGTTGGCCAGTACCAATGATGTGGAGTATGCAGCTTACAGGTTTGAAGGTGAGGATACCTATGCCATTCAATTTCATCCAGAGGTGTATCATACCACCGACGGAAAACAATTGTTGGAGAACTTTTTGGTCACCATTGCAGGGGTAGCCCAAACATGGACCCCCGATGCCTTTGTTGAAACAACCTTGGTAGAGTTAAAGGAAAAAATTGGAGACGAAAAGGTAATACTAGGACTTTCCGGCGGGGTAGATTCT
Source organism: Flavobacteriaceae bacterium (assembly GCA_050330515.1). Classification (GTDB taxonomy): domain Bacteria; phylum Bacteroidota; class Bacteroidia; order Flavobacteriales; family Flavobacteriaceae; genus Maribacter_C. The sequence goes on from JBHJNU010000106.1 coordinate 8,180, forward strand.
TCTGTGGCAGCTGTGCTGTTGCATAAGGCGATTGGCAAAAATCTACAATGCATCTTTGTGAACAATGGCCTATTGAGAAAAAACGAGTTTAAGTCCGTCTTACAGCAATACGAGGGTATGGGACTCAATGTAAAGGGTGTTGACGCTTCGGCACGTTTTTTGGACGAGTTGGCCGGGGAAAGTGACCCCGAAAAAAAACGAAAGATTATCGGCCGCGTATTTATTGAAGTTTTTGATGATGAATCTCATCTGGTAGAAGGTGCCAAATGGTTGGCGCAGGGTACCATTTATCCTGATGTTATCGAATCGGTCTCTGCAACCGGCGGGCCTTCCCAAACCATAAAAAGTCATCACAATGTGGGTGGATTGCCCGATTTTATGAAGTTAAAGGTGGTAGAGCCTTTAAAAATGTTGTTCAAAGACGAAGTGCGTCGGGTGGGGGCAAGTTTAGGATTAGATCCCGCCCTTTTGGGCAGACATCCTTTTCCAGGGCCAGGTTTGGCGATTCGGATCTTAGGTGATATAACCCCTGAAAAGGTAGCCATTTTGCAAGAAGTGGACCATATTTTTATTCAAGGCTTACGCGAATGGGGACTTTATGATAAGGTCTGGCAGGCAGGCGCGATGTTGTTACCGGTAAATAGTGTTGGCGTTATGGGCGATGAACGTACGTACGAAAAATGTGTAGCTTTAAGGGCCGTAGAAAGTACCGATGGTATGACGGCTGATTGGGTAAATCTGCCTTACGAGTTTTTGCAAAAAACATCAAATGATATCATCAATAAAGTCCCAGGTGTGAATCGTGTCGTATATGATATTAGTTCAAAACCCCCTGCGACCATTGAATGGGAGTAAATTAGGTTTTGGTAATGCGGCAAGAGGGTAGAAGTTCGAAATTAGAAAGAGAATTATCATAGGTTAAATATAATTGACCTTTTCAAGGGGAATTAGGGTAGCGCTTTAGGGTCAGAAGACGAAAATCCGAATGAATAGGTACATCCGTCAAGCGGTAAAAAGATGTCAAATATGAAACAAAACAAATGAATCAAGGTTTTAAAAAGATTGTGGTATTGCTTTTGTTTGTTTTTATAGGATGCAAGGCAATAGCTCAGAACTTTTCAACGCACGCTGTAAAAGAGGGGGAAACACTTGCAAGTATCCCGAAGCGGTACAAAGTGAC
>JBHJNU010000107.1:0-37714 GCA_050330515.1 Flavobacteriaceae bacterium
TTAAGATCAAGAGGAATGTTAATCAAGAAAACCAAACGTTTTTTCATTACAACAGACTCAAAACATTTCTTTTTCAAATCGCCTAACTTGTTGACAGACTTTAAAATAACACACAGTGAACAAGTATTTGTGAGCGACATAACCTATATAAAAACAGACCAAGGACACGCCTATTTAGCACTAGTAACCGATGCCTATTCAAGAAAAATAATGGGATGGAGTTTAGAAGATAACATGAAAGTCTCGATGGTAAAAAACGCACTTGCAATGGCTTATAAAAATTGCATTTTCGATCATAAAAACATCATTCATCATTCCGATAGAGGCATACAATATTGCTGTCCAGATTACACTCAATTTGCTGAAAACAAAGGTTTTATATTGAGTACAACCCAACAATATGACCCTTATGAAAATGCAATTGCTGAGCGAATCAATGGAATTTTGAAGTATGAATTTGGATTAAAAAACACCATAAAATCGGTAGAAATAGCAAGGAAAATGGTCGCCCAAGCCGTAAAGTTATATAATAACGACAGAATGCACTGGAGTTTAGACTTGAAAAAACCACAAGAAGTTCATTTACAATACAATAAACAAGAAAATAAAAATTATAAAAAAGAAAAAAAAGTAGCATAAACAAAATAAAATTCCTAAACTTGAAATGATTATGTGCGGATGGAGTTAGGCTCTGCTGAGGAGCAACCTGATAAGTGCCAAAACCATAATCGTACAAAAATAAAGTCAGGGATTGACAAATAACAATTTTTCAATCCCACTTTTTGACTTAATTTTTGGGAAAGAAAAAACTAAAAAAACCTAACTACAAATTGCCTTGCCAATTTGAAAAATAGAACCTAATTAATAACAAAAAAGGTCAACGTATTTTAGGATATGACAAAGCATTGGAATGCAGACCTTGAATCTAAAATTTTGGCGGAGAATTTTTACCTGGATCGATCAAGGGCACATCGCATGGCAGAGGCGAAGGAAATAGTGCTCAAAGCCGGCACAATTCAAAGCATAGGGCAAATCGATCCCAATAATCAGCTTCGCGGAAGCTTTAAAATCATGGCCGAGAACGGGGCTATCACTATCTTCTTCACCCTTACACCGGAGAAATACGCAAAAGTACAACGTTTAGACATCGCGTTTGAACCCAATGAAACCATGTAAAACGATAAATTTGAAAGGTTTTCGATCAACAAATAAACGGCCTTGATACTGCCCTTAGTTCAGTGGTTGTTTTGAAAAGTAACGAAACTATGAAGCAGATTACACTAATTCTGTTTATGATTTTGGTGGGATGTAAAAACGAAACAATAATCAAAAGTGGTATTTCAACGGAAACGAAATCAGAAACGGAAACTGAAAACGGTATCGACCGATCTGTTCCTGAAATGTGGAATGCGTACATCCAATCAAATCCCGAATTTAAAGACGAAGATATTCCGGAAGCTGACTATTTTCACACTAACAGAGAAGAGGCGAACCGACTGGCTAAATTGACGCTGAACGGAAAAAAGAAAGCTTCATCGGGCTTATATTGGCTGTACAAATACTACAAGGTTGACTTGCCAAAGGTCGGAGCCAAGCAAATAATAACCGATTTTGACGGAAAAGCGCAGGCGATTATCAAAAACATAAGTGTCGATACAGTTCCATTTAATAAAATTTCAAAGGCTTATGCGGAAATGGATATGGGTACGGCAAATGATCCGCTAAAAAAATGGAAGAAAGCACATTGGGACTTCTTCATGACCGCCATGCAGGAAAGTGGGGAAAAACCGACCGAAGAAATGCTCATCGTTTGCGTACGTTTTGAAACCATCTGGCCAGAAAAATAATCAATGTGCCATCAGGTACCAAGAAATCATGATCACCAAGCGTAATTGTAACCAGGAAATGCCGCGTACGGATCAATGTTCAACAGTGCTCTCTATTCCGGTTTTAAAAAGGCAGTAGTTACCTGCTGCATATAGCTATACTGCAAGAACGCCTTTTGTGTAAAATCGAAAAGGCTTAAACAACGGTCTAGATTTTGGTTCTCGTAGGCCACTTTGTAATAAATGTTATTGTTGAGGTAATCGGTCAACGCCCTAATGCCATGAAGAAATGGCATAAGCACGGCTCCGAAGGGTAATGCCTGTATCTCACCTTGAGTAAGAAATGGTCGGTTGTCGGCCAGGCCCTTGACAAATGCTTCGAAAAGGTCTTTTTCAAAGGTAATCTTACCATGTTCCTGTTCATCTTCGGGTGCCGTGTTCGCAATCGTACGTATGGCATCGCCAAAATCAAAATGAAAATGACCTTGCATTATAGTATCTAGATCGATCAGGCACAGGGCCTTGTTCGTCTTTTTAGAGAATAGAATATTGTTCAATTTGGTGTCATTGTGGCAGATGCGCACAGGTAATTTCTTATTTTCCAAGGCTTTGAGTTGCCCCAGCATGTTTTGGGCGAAACCGATCGCACTGGCGGCAATGGACACTTTTTGCGCTGCTGCTTTAGTGAGGGCCTCTTGAAATTGGCCTTCCCGCAAATGGAGACTATGAAACTGGGGTATGGTGTCTACATAATTGTCGATGATGGTTTTCTTCAGCAGTATATGGTAGTTCCCTATGATCCGCCCAGCTTCAAATGCAATATCTGGCGATGTGGTTGTATTGTAGGCGGTACTATCCTCAATGTAGCTGAATATTCTCCAATATCCTGAATGGTCTTCCAAATAGGCACTACCCATCTTGGTTTGAATCAGTTCGATCTTTGCATAATCGTGCGAATCGAGATGCTTTAGGGCAAGGTCGATATTTGCCATTAGGCCCACTACATTTTTAAAGACCAGGTGGTTGACCCGTTGTAAGATGTACTTCGGAATTTTTTCTTCCGAAACCAAATAGGTGTCATTGATATAACCGTTCGTCAACGGACTTAGGCCAAAGTTTGTTTGTGCTAAGTCAAAATGGCTTAAGATACGGTTCAGTTCGTCTTGTGAATGTGTGGCCATAACGTTAATTCCATAAAGGCGAAACGTAATCACCTTCCATCGTCTTTTTTTGAAGGAAGGCCACGGCGTTTTCGCGGTCACTGGCATAGGTCACACCGAACCATTCTCCGCCCGAAGGCACTATTTTTACTGAAATATCACCCGCCTGAAGCATGTCTTGAACGATCTTTGGGATGTACAGTTCTCCTTTTTTGGCCGATTCGTCATCTGCAAGAAAACCTCTAAAATCGCTTTCTATCTTCTCAAAGATAGATGGTTTACACACCCAGAAGTTCATGCTTACATTTTCATCGCCTGTATATTTGTTTCCGGAATCATGGTCCACCACATGATCCCCGTTCTGTTCCAATTTCAGTCGCTCGTTCACCGATACCAAGCGGTCACCATTGACCTGGCAAACACCTCGTGACACGGGCCCATGATCTGAGAGGGTATCCTTCAAGGTGTAGCCAACTAGGGCAAAGGTATTATCAGACGGATGTTGTCTCATGAACTTGGCCGCATGCTCATAGGCCGATTTACCATAATAATCGTCGGCGTTTATGACCACAAACGGACCATCGATGACATTTCTGGCTGTCCAGACCGCGTGTGCCGTACCCCAAGGTTTAGGCCGTTCACCCGTATAGACAACGCCCTCTGGCAGATCGGTAATTTCTTGGGCAAGAACGTCTAGTTTTACATTTGAAGGAAGCTTCCCTTTCATATGGTCTTCGGCAAGTTGTACATATTCCTTTTTGGTGATGATCACAATATGGTCAAAACCGTTTTTAAGGGCGTCGTACATGGCGAATTCCATAAGAAATTCCCCGTTCGGGCCTAGATCATCGAATTGTTTAAGTTTGCCATAGCGGCTTCCGCTTCCTGCGGCCATCAAAAGTAGTGTCATTTGCTTCAAAAGTTTAACCGGTGCAAAAGTATCATTTTGTCTTTGAAACCGCGACTACTATTCGATAATCGTAGCATTAATTGTACGTATGGCTATTTTTCATACTTTTAGTATACCCCTTATTGTAAAAAGGTTGTGCAAAATACAGGTTAAACAAAATTAGTAACCTTTTCTGCCCAGTACCTAAAAGGCCAACAAGAGAGAGTTTTCAGAATAGGTGTGGGTCAGCAAGAACTGTGCAGAACCCTGCAGAGATGGTTTGGTAGGCTATTTTGGCAAATTTTGAAAGGTGGGTTGAAACAAGAAAAGCAGTATGTATTTTATTCGGTAACCAACATAAAACAATCAGCATGGAAACAAAAATGCAAGTATCAAAAAGTCGTTTATGGGCCTCCTACATTCTGTAGGGAATTATTGCTGCAATGTTCTTGATGGGGGCGGGTACAAATTTATTAGAAACAGAAATGGCGGTTTCCGGGGCTAAGGAAATGGGCTATGCCGAATCCTCCGTGCCGTATTTGGGTGTTGTGTTGCTGATCAGTACCTTGCTTTACGTTTTTCCAAAGACGATTGTTCTAGGGGCTGCACTATTGACCGCTTGGCTCGGTGGCGCGGTAGCTACCCATGTCATTAATGGAGATCCGATTTCCATGGTGTTCGCTCCCGTTATTTTCGGCGTTATCGTGTGGCTGGTGGTCTGGCTGCGAAGCAATGAGTTTTCGGCCTTTTTCCCTATCAAGAAGTAATGCAATGGCAAAAGTGCGGCACGTAGGGGAATACATTGCCGGGTTTCCTGAAAACGTTCAATTAATTTTGCAAGACGTTCGAAAAACCATTAAAGATGCCGCGCCAGAGGCGGAAGAAGGTATTAGTTACGGAATGCCCGCCTACCGGTATTATGGCGTGTTGGTCTATTTTGCAGGCTATAAGAAGCATATTGGCTTTTATGCCGCTCCTACGGGGCATGCTGCTTTTGAGCATGAACTTTGTGATTATAAGAAGGGTAAGGGTTCTGTGCAATTTCCGTTGGATAAGCCCATACCGTTGACCTTAATCTCAGACATGGTCAAATTTCGGGTAAAGGAAAATAGGGCCAAATTGAATAGGGTATAGGGCTATACTCTAACGGTAAAGGTTCACATTACTCTTTATAAGGCCTATTGAATCAATTTAATTTCATTTACGATTCGTTCTCTATGGGCTTTGCATCTGCAGCCAGGTTCGTTAAGACCGAAAATTCTTTAACCCTGTTATCGAAGAGGTTTTTTTTAAACCTTCCCAACAAAAAAGGTACAAAGGATGATACTACCATTGAACCGCCGATGACCAATAGTAACAGCGGATTTATAAAGACCTCGCTAAAGGAAAAAATTGAAATGATCAAGACCGTAGAGAAGGGCAACGAACAGGCAAGTACGTTTACGGCAAAATCGATATCGAAGGTCGGATTTTGCTGGCCGTCCTTATCTTCCAATGATGATACTGCACTCATGTGGGCAAAAGGCCAAAAACTACAAGCACTTTGAGGGAAGACGACCAAAAGGAGAATCATCGAGGCACCAATAGCGGGAAAAATATAAACAAAAATAGCGGACAACAAAAAAGTGATGCCCGCCCGTCTTAACAACAATGTAAAAATAAAACCTAATTCTTTGAACTTGACCCGAACGGCCATTCCTATAAAAAGTAACACCAATGGCGTCATCATTACGCTCATACTGGTTATGGTGTTGCCCATGAATTCTGGAAAGGCGGCAAGGTTAAGACCCAATGCAAGTAGTATCAATGCGAAGATGATCACCAAATTGATAGGTTCGTTTATCAACGCGATCAACAATCCTTTAACTTTTTTACCGATAGATTCCTTTACTTCTTTAAGGGTGCGCAGATGATACCAGTGCATCGCCAAAATGTATAGAAGAATTAGAACGAATATTTTATTGCCCACATCGGCAAGTGCTGCCAAAGCGAGGTATTCATCGCCCAGGTAGACGATGATGAACGGAAAACAGGAGAGGCCTGGTGCCAACGAAGGCAATAGCATCATCAAGGTGCGTTTTTTTGGCGCATCTTGGTCGGCAATGGATACGTTCAAGAGATATTTTGTGGCGAAGGCCATTACAAAATTGAACACGAGCGCCAAAAATGGAAAAATGAGTAAGGAACTATCCAACTTGATCTTCAGCAAGGCCACAAAAATAGTAGCCGGTAGGGCAACACTCAATATTAGGGTCTTTATCCCATTGAGGTCTTTTTTCGCGACTTTTTTCTGTAAAAGTAATCCAAGAAGAATAATCAATAAAAGCTCCAGTGTTTTTTGTAGGGCAAAATTCATAGTATTAAAAACGTATTAAAAGAAACATTCTTACGTAAATGGTTAGCCCAGTAAGAGCTGGATGCCGAATGTATCAAGGCAATCCACCCAGAAATCCAACTCTTGGGCTAACTCAGAACTTAATAATCAACTTAAACAAGCACTTTTTCAAGTGCAGCGGTAAACAGTTTCATTTCATCCATGGTTCCCATACTGACTCGGCACCAGTTTTTGCCCATGATATCGAATGCACGCACCCCTACGCCTAGGGCGGTCATTTTTTCTAAGAAGCCTTTTCCTTCCATTTCAATTGGGAAGATGATAAAACTGGTAGATGACGGTATGTACTCAAAGTCCAGTCGCGTAAGGTTCTCATATACGTACTCGCGACATGCTTTGTTAAGTGCCCTAGATTTGTTCTGGAATTCAATGTCATCCATACTGGCCATAGCACCGTGTATTGAAGGTAGGGAAATACCCATTCCACCTCGGGTAACTGCCTGAATGATCTCTAAGGTGGCTGGTTGCGCTACTACATAGCCCACCCTGATACCTGCCATGCCTTGAATTTTTGAGAAGGTTCTGGCGATGATGACGTTCTTACCTTCAGCGATCAAGGAGACCATGCTTTTTTTGTCAGCATCTTCTAGGAAGCCCAAATAGGCCTCGTCAATAAAAATGGGAACCTTGGCGGAAACCCTTGAGCAGAAATCCAACAATTCGGCATGTTCTGTCATGCTTCCTGTAGGATTGTTCGGATTGCAGATATAAACCAATTTTGTTTCGGAATCAATGGCAGCTTCCATTGCCGCAAGGTCATGCGACCAATCTTTTTTAAGTGGAATGGCCTTCCAGGTAGCCCCTGTTGCTTCGGCAACTTTGATGAGTGACATATAGGCCGGGTCTGCAGAAACGATGTTTCCTCCCTTTTGGAAAAAGACCATTGCCGTTTTTTCAAGAAGATCCGATGAACCTGGGCCCATCATAATGTTGTCTTGCTTTACACCCTCTCTTACAGCGATTTTATCCATCAGGTCGTAAAGTTCTTTCCAAGCGTATCGATTGCCATTTCCGGCATATTTTACGATAGCTTCAACGGCCATTGGCGAAGGGCCATAAGGGTTTTCATTGGCGTTCAATTTCGCCATGAGCTCTACTGGTCTGTCAACGGCGTAGGGCAGATACTCCTTAAAAAATGGAGTGTACGGCAGGTTGCCCTGAGCATCCAAGCGAATGGTTCGGTTTGAAAATGCCCCTTGGGCCAAATAGGGTGCTGCCATAACTCCGGCAGCGGTGAGAACACCTCTTTTGAGCCAATCTCTTCTGTTAACTGTTGTTTTCATACGCGTATTTATTTAAGTTTTAAAGTTCCTAGTTTGACTCTACGGGATCGGCATTGACACCGATATCACCGGTAGCTACGATGGTATTATCCTCTGGGCTTAATGAAATACTAACGTGCGCGTCCAGTGTCACCAACCCATCGTAAAATGAGGTGGCGGGAATGAGAAAAAACTTGTTTGTGGACAACTCGCCGGTACTTCCATCAACATCGTCTATAGGCATCATGGTTGTGGTTCCAACACCTGCCAACCCATTTACTATAACTGCTGGATGAAGAAGGCCATCAACCGTATTGTACAATGAAATCTGCACCAGGGTTTGATCTAAATCCGTTTTCCAGAACACAATTCTTCCGAAAACATTGGAGCCGTCTGGATCTGTAGAATTTATGGTGTAGGCAGTGTAGGTATCCAAGGTTCCGCCACCTTCAGCAACTTCTAGGGCCGGCTCCAATCTTTCTAAATCGCATGAACCGAACGCAATCAGTATTACAGTAAATATACTTAACTTTTTTATATATGTTTTTATCATGTCTTTTACTTTTAGTATTCGTGAAAATTTAGAAACTTAGCGTGGCCCTTACTGAATAAAAAGCACCAAGTGAACCCTGTTGCGCATTACCGTATAAGTAAAACCCTCTTTCCTCCGACCTGTATAAATCGGGGTAATTGTTGAATATGTTCTGTCCTGTAAGGGTAAAGGCTAAATTCTTTGAAGCCTGGTAAGTTATCCCTAGGTCAGAAGTTAACTGTGCCGAGAATGTTTGATCTGAAAATCCTTGTGTGCCAGCGCCCGGAAAGTTTTCATCGGTCAAGGTTCCTATACCGTCGTCTATTCTAGAGATTTCCCCGAAATAATTACCCCTTAACATCCCGGACCATTTTCCCAACGTGTAGGTTGCAGAAGCAATCATTTGCGTATTAGGCAAACCTTGCTCGTAGGCTCCTATGATAGCACGGTCAATGTATTTTGCTTCAAGATCTGCATCGCTCAATGCGGTATTCAGGTCAGGAATATTGGCGCCTTCAAAGGTTCTATCTGAAACTAATCCGGAGAAGTTTAAATTCAGCATTCCTTCACCAATTCTATCATTATAGTTGGCTACGAATTCGATACCCTTTGTACTGATGTCGCCACCGTTGATTCTAAAACTTGCCAAACCGGAACCGATCAACGGCTCTAGAGCAGGAGCATCCGTTGCGCTGAAGTTACCTGTCTCAAACAAACGATCGGTAATATTTATCTGAAAGGCGTCTACGCTTATCTCCAATTTATTGAAGAGTTTGGCCGTTACTCCGAAAGCCACATTTGTAGATCGTTCTTCCTGTAACTGACCAATACCGATAGTTTTTGCCACCTGACTACTGTTAGGATAAAGTGTACCGTCAAAAGGAAGAAGGTCAACAAAGAAGGTAAACGTATGGGAATAGTTAAGCTCTTGTAAGGAAGGAGCTCTAAATCCGTTACTTGCGGAACCTCTAATTACCAAATCATCTGTAATTTTATAGCGAGTGGCAAATTTTCCCGTAAATACACCTCCAAAATCTGAATATTGTTCTGTACGAAGTGCCCCACTAACGAGCCATTTATCGGTAACATCCAATTCTGTATCTAAATAGATACCTGTGACAGAACGAAAGGCATTGGCTTCGTTTTCTGGTGCAAATCCTCTGAAACATTGGCAATTTGGACTGTACTGTAATACTGGAAAAGAACTCACGCCAGCAAACGGTAATATTAAGGGGGCTCCATTAGCGTCAACTATAGGGTTGCCGTTCAAATCCTCCAAAGGAAAACCATCAGGCCCAATTAATGCTTGATTATCCTCTGTTGCCGTAAAACGACCGGCATCACCTGCTGCATAACTTTCTTCTTGTCCTCTTTCTATGATATAATTTTCTATTCTGAATTCACCGCCAACTGCAATGTTGAGTCCTGATAGTACATCTGGATAGAATTTCGAAAGGTCAAAATTAGAGGTGTTCTGAGTGAATTTATGCGTACCCAGGTCCATTAGTGTAGGCGATTCTGATTGTAAGCTGGCATTGAACGTATTGAATTGCCCATACCTTTGGGTATTGGTGCCAAAGGTATTGCTGAAATCAAAGTCCCAATCACCCAACTTTCCTTCAATGCCACCGGTGAAACCAATGTTGGTCTGTGTATTTATCATAGTCGGCCTAAAACCGTTAGGGTAGAGATCAAAGTTGAAGCGGTCTGTTTGGGCAGATCTTCGGTAGAAACAACCGAAAAGATCTCCGGACTTATAACCAAAATCCCCAAAAGAGTAAAAATTAGTTTCAGAAGATTCGGAAAGTGGTAGTTCTAAACTATAGGAAACTACCCCCAGTACAGAGGTCGGTAAGCCAGCAAAGGTAGATATGTCCCTGGCGGTAAGTCCTCTTGCCGCCAACAGCCCTGCATCGGTTTGCAGTTCAGATGCAAGCGCGGTATTGCCAGCGGACTGGGCCGCTAACAACTCGGGGTTGGTAATAATTGGATTGCCCCGAACATCCGTTCTTTCATTGTTCAAATAAGAGCTTCCATAAGGGGTTGCGCCACTAATGTTTGGCCGAATGGCCGCTTCATTTTGACGATACATTCCAGAAACGTTCAGATATCCTCCTTTTTCAAAACTTGTACCGTAGTTAATCCCGATTTGATGCGTAATTCCATCAACACCATCTGTGTCGTTTAACAAAGCTTGATCAGATTCGCTAATGTTAGAATCACTGATATCGGGGTTGGAGTTCGTATAAAAACCTGTGGTGTAATTGGCAGTGAACAAGTTTGTTCCTTTTCTGGTGACAAAATTGATGACCCCCGCAATGGCGTCCGATCCATATTGCGCCGAGGCTCCGTCACGTAAAACTTCCACCCTATCTATGGCATCAAGGGGAATGAAGTCCATATCTACCGAGTTGGCTGCACTTCCGGTTGCCGTACCTATCAATTGCGCCCCACTATGGCGTTTCTTTCCATTGACGAGAACCAAAAGTTGATTTGGAGCCAATCCCCTCAAAGAAGGCGGTGCTACAGATGAACTAAGGTCGCCACCTTGCGATCGAACAGCCTGGAAGGAAGGTGCCGAAGCTACCAGCATTTGGGCAACGTCTAACTGAGGCATGTTTATTTGCTGTTGCTTGATGTTGATAACATCCACAGGAGCTGCGGTTTCCAATTTGGTTCGTGCCTGACCTCTTGTGCCCACCACAATGGTTTCGGTCAGTTGCTCGGCGGCGATTTCCATTTTAACGTTCAAGGTGGTTTTGCCGCCAATGGCAACCTCTTTGGAGGCATAGCCTAGATAGGAGAAAATTAAAGTGCCGTTCGAAGGGGCATCGATGGTGTAGTTACCATCAAAATCTGAGATACTACCAATGGTAGTTCCCTTAATCATTACGTTCACACCGGGCAATACCCCATCAGCGTCTGAAATTTTACCTGATACGGTAATTTCTTGAGCCTGTAAGCTAAGTACCGATGTTAATAATGTTAGTGAAAGTAGGAGAGCTTTCTTCATAAGTGTCTAGTTTTTCGGTTATTTTAAAACATTGGTCACACTCATCAACCACCTCAATTCAACAATGTAATTGAGAAAAGATTCATGAATAGCAAAAGAAAAGTTCCGGATACTTATCTGTGCCAAACCCAAAATTCAATTTGGTTTCCAGCACGGACAATATTAAGGAGAGTTTGTAGTAAAATAAAATTTGCAAAACTTCAAGACATGGTATTTTTGAGCTTAAATCGACTAAAAAGCTAACGAAATGACATTTTTTTGAGTTATTTCGAGCAATTTGATATCTTTTGAATTTTGAGAAATAAAAAGCTATTGAATCGCTAAAAATGTGGGGATAAGCATTTTTATTGACTGTGCATTTTAAGCTCCAATAAATTATTCTTTACTCATTTTGGGAATATTGTTATTATCATATTATCTGTGTTTTTAAAGAAACGTTGAATTATATTTACTAAATACTTGTATTCGTTTATAAAAAATGATGCAAATACAAGATCTCAGTGAAAAATGAGATATTTCAATTTTCTAGTACAACCAAACCAAATGAATCATGAAGCATAAACTAGACGAAGTAGATTTTACTATTCTCGGCCTATTGTCGGAAGATGCACAAATGGCATATACCGAAGTAGCCAGCCGTGCCACCATTTCACCGGGTACGGTGCACATGCGAATGAAGAAAATGCGCGATTTGGGTATTGTGAACGGCTCCACCTTAAACTTGGATTATATGAAAATGGGTTGGGAACTAACCGTTTTTTTGGGCATCTATTTAAGGGAAAGTGGTTTTTTCAAAAAGGTCATCAAGCAATTGAAGCAGGTACCGGAAGTAGTAAAGATCCACCATACTACGGGGAAGTATGATATTTTCGTAAAGTTGCATGCCAAAGACAGTAAGCATTACCGTGATGTTTACCAAGACCACATCCTTTCTATTAAAGGTATTCGCGAAGTAGAGTCCTTTATATCCGTTGAGCAGAATTTAAACAGACATATTCAATTCGGTTCTTAGGGCGCGATGTTCATACCTTATGGAAAATATGCTATAGAAGGGCTTGGGTAATTTTAAGGAGTAACGGTCTAAATTGGCGGTTGGGCCTTATAAATACAGGGTAGGTTAGTGCCCCGGGGTTGGTGGGTTGTTGAACTAGCAGCGCTGCCCTTTTTTATTGCAATGACGAAGTGTCGGAATACCTTGAATGGGTATATTTACCGATGAACTAAAATGACACCAACTTTTCCACAGTGGGCCGGTTAAAAAATAAGTGGTTCTACTAACAACCTTAAGAGTCGATATTTCAAAAAGCTTTCTTATCTTTACCGCGTTGTGTTGTGTCTCACTGTTCTTAAGGAGCGTGAGCCGATGAAAGGCTTTCCATTCAGGGAGGCTTTTTTTGTGAAATTTAATGAAGTTTAGGAAGCCCGCGAAGAACTTCTGGCTTCATCGGTTTCATCTGCGGCTTGTTCAGGTCGAATCTTGGTGCTGATTTCGTTTAGTTTAGGATACTTCGTGGACTTTTGCTGCTCTTCTTGTAGTAATTCCCATGCTTTTATAGCTTTTTGAGCCTTAGAAACGTTGGTCAGGTCGAGGGTTCTGCTCATCGTTGTTTTGGTTAGTTTGTAAAATGTAATGAAAAATATATCTCTTGTGATCAATAGTAAACTTATATCGATGAATTGTCAATTGTAACGATAAATTACTCAGTTTTTCGAAAATTGTTTGGGAGGGCAACCTTAAGTTTAAAAGTTGTAGAAACAATAACTTCAAATGGCTAGTTGCGTTACAATAGACATGTTTCTGGACAGGGCATACCCAATGCAAGGCTTAATATGGTTGCCTATTGAGCAAAAAGTTGTTGGCATCCACACTTTAGATAGTAGCGGAGTTTGCCACTTTATGAAGAACATAATGAATTAAGGATGCCCCTAATTTGGCTGTTTGATGATCCTTGTCATAGGTAGGGTTCATTTCGGCAACATCCAAAGAAATCAGTTTTCTAGAATTGATGATCAACTCTAAAGCAGCAATGACCACCCCAGGAGAAAACCCCATAGGTGAGGGGGCGCTGACGCCCGGCGCATAGGCCGATGAAAACCCATCAAGGTCTATGGTGGTGTAGATAAGGTCAACCCTAGATATGAACCTTATAAGTTGCTGTTCTACTACGTTCCAGTGTTGTTCGGTGAACTTGCCGTTTTCAATAAACCCGACGCCTAAGCGGTTCGCCGTTTCGAAAAGATTTCGGTCATTGGCATCTGACCTGATCCCTAAACAGAGATAATTGAAGGGTATATTTTTAGCGCCACAATCTTTTGCGATCTGATAGAACGGTGTACCCGAATTGTTTCCATTATCGTTAGATCGCAGATCAAAGTGGGCGTCGAAGTTGATGATGCCGATGGATCTGTTTTGTACATGCTTCTTAATTCCGTTATAGTGGCCATAGGCGATGTCATGCCCCCCGCCGATAAGTATCGGGAACGTATTATGTTCTAGTAGAAATGCAACTTTTTCTGAAACATGGGTTTGAATGTCTTCCAATCTTCCATCATGGAATTCCAAAGTTCCGGCATCTATAAGGTCAATATCCGCTAACAGATGGTTGGGCAGCCTACCCAATTGATTTCTAATGGCAGCAGGACCAAGCGCCGCACCAACTCTTCCCTGATTTAGCCGGACGCCCTCATCGCAGGCATACCCCAACAAGGCAAAGGTTGTAGTTGCCATCGTCCCTATTTTTTCCTTTTCAATATCGATGCACCTGACCTTTTCATGCAGATAAAGCCGTTGACCTGAATTTCTACCCATCCAATTTTCTGTTTGGCCAACACTGTACCGGTTCATAGCATCGTTAATTAGAAAAGGTTCGTCAATACAGTATCTTCCACCAAATTGGGCAAGGTCACTTTCAGATCTGGCGTGCGCTCCATTTCCCTTCTGATGGCGTACAGTGCTTCCTCGTTTCGTGCCCAACTTCTTCTTGCGATACCGTTATTGACATCGTAGAACAGCATGTTCTTCAGTTTGCGGGAAGCGTCTTCCGAGCCGTCGAGCACCATTCCAAAACCACCGTTGACCACTTCGCCCCAGCCTACCCCGCCACCATTGTGGATCGATACCCAGGTCGCGCCCCGAAAGCTGTCGCCAATTACATTGTGTATGGCCATATCTGCGGTAAATTTGCTGCCATCGTAGATATTGCTCGTTTCGCGAAAAGGCGAATCGGTACCACTGACATCATGATGGTCTCTGCCTAAGACCACGGGCGCTGAAATTTCACCCGATCGTATCGCTTGGTTAAATGCTTCGGCTATTTTAACCCTTCCTTCGGCATCGGCATAGAGTATTCTTGCCTGTGACCCGACCACCAATTTGTTCTCTTCGGCTTCAGAGATCCAAGTGATATTGTCTTGCATCTGTTGCCCGATTTCCGTTGGTGCATGCATTTTCATGGCTTCCATTACCTTCAACGCAAGAGCATCGGTTTTCCTTAAATCGGCAGGATCGCCCGAGGTACAGACCCATCTGAATGGGCCAAACCCGTAGTCAAAGCACATAGGGCCTAGAATATCCTGAACATAAGATGGGTATTTGAAATCGATAGCGTTCGCCGCCATTACATCGGCACCCGCGCGTGATGCTTCAAGCAAAAAGGCGTTTCCATAATCAAAGAAATAGGTTCCTTTTGCAGTATGTTTGTTTATGGCGTTTGACTGTTGTCTCAACGAAGCCTGAACTTTTGCCTTGAATACTGCTGGATCGGCACTCATCATTTCATTGGCTTCTTCAAATGATAGTCCGATAGGATAATACCCGCCCGCCCAAGGGTTGTGTAAGGAAGTTTGGTCAGAACCCAGGTGGATGAAGATATCTTCGCTATCAAATCGCTGCCAAACTTCAACCACGTTTCCAATGAAGGCGATGGAAACAACCTCTTTCTGTTCGATGGCTTTTTTTGTGCGGCCAACAAGTTCATCCAAAGAGGCGGTCAGTTCGTCTACCCAACCTTGTCGGTGTCTTTTTTTCGCCGCTTCGGGGTTTACTTCCGCGCAAATGGTTATACAACCGGCAATGGTGCCCGCTTTTGGTTGCGCGCCGCTCATACCGCCTAAACCTGCGGTCAGAAATAGTTTGCCTGCCGGTGTTTCGCCTTTTTTAAGGACTTTCCGAAATGCGTTCATCACCGTGATCGCGGTACCATGAACGATACCTTGAGGACCGATGTACATGTATGATCCCGCCGTCATTTGTCCGTATTGGGTTACGCCCAATGCATTGTATTTTTCCCAATCATCGGGTTTTGAATAGTTGGGGATCATCATTCCGTTCGTTACCACCACCCGAGGGGCTTCTTTTGAAGAGGGGAACAAACCCATCGGATGGCCCGAATAGATGTGAAGCGTCTGCTCTTCGGTCATTATGGCCAAATAACGCATGGTCAACAGGTACTGTGCCCAGTTCTGAAAAACTGCCCCGTTACCCCCATAAGTGATCAACTCTTCTGGGTGTTGCGCAACCGCAGGATCCAGGTTGTTCTGGATCATAAGCATGATAGCGGCCGCGTGTACCGTTCTACAAGGGTAATCGGTTATTGGTCGCGCATGTAGAGCGTAAACTGGCTTAAAACGATGCATATAGATGCGACCGAATTCAGTGAGTTCAATGGCAAATTCTTTCGCAAGTTCTTGATGCCATGCCGGTGGAAAATAGCGTAAGGCATTGCGAACGGCCAGTTTTTTTTCTTCTACGGTAAGAATGTCCTTTCTTTTCGGGGCGTGGTTGGCCGTATGCAGGTATGCCTTTTTTGGAGGTAGTTCTGAAGGGATACCCTGTAAAACCAATGCTTTAAAATCCACAATTTTTGATTTTGAATTAGTTCAGGTTCAATTAGTTGTGCTTATCAAAAACAAGTTCGCCATTTTTGAAGACCATACAGGGTTTGAAGGAACCCTGATTGTATAAGATCTCTTTGTAATCGTTGGTGTGGAACAGAATAAAATCGGCTAAAAGCCCTTTTTTTAACTGACCCCGATCTTCCAATTTCAGTGCCGCGGCGGCCCGGTAGGTGATTCCGGCTAATACTTCGGCATTCGTCAACTTTTCGAAGGTGCCTAAAATGGCAGCTTGCGTTAACAGATCCCCCATTGGTGCCGAACCGGGGTTGTGGTCACTGGCGATCGCCAAGGCACCCCCAGCATCCAGAATCTTTCTGGCGGGCGTAAATGAACAGCCCAAACCCAAGGAGGCGCCTGGCAATGCGGTCGAGATCACATCGCTTTTCGCCAATAATTCAATTTCTACTTGACCGCTGGCCTCTAGATGATCTGCGCTGATAGCGCTGAAATCAACGGCGACCTTACTTCCCGAGGCAGAAAATTGATCCGCATGAACGGTAATGTCAAACCCCAATTCTTGGGCCCTTAAGAAATAGGGTGCGATCTGGGCTGCTGAAAATGCGCTTTCCTCAATAAACGCATCGATGCGGTTACTCAGCTTTTCAACTTTTAGTATAGGAAAAAGGGTAGTGCTCATTTCAGCGAGGTATTCTTCGGCACTTCCATCAAAATCTTTGGGCAGTATATGTGCGGCCAAGCACGTGGCTACCAGGTCTACCTGAAGTTGGCTATTTGCCGTTTTGATCGCACGGAGCATTTTTAACTCTTCTGCGACCGAAAGGCCGTAACCACTTTTGACTTCAATGGTAGTGGTGCCGTTCTTTAGATGTTGCTTTGCCCTTTTTACTGTTTTCTTCACCAATTCTTCCGCTGTTGCCCTTCTGGTCTGGGTAACGGTATCCCAGATGCCCCCACCTGCTTTTGCAATCTCCAAATAGCTTTTGCCGGCGTTGCGCATGGCATAGTCATTGGCGCGCGAACCTCCGAAACAGATATGGGTGTGTGAATCAATCAGGCCAGGAAGGCAGGTATGGTCACCTTGGAGTTCCATGATGACGGCGCCTTTTGATCTGGCATCCGATAGTAGCCCATCATAAGGGCCAACGGCATGTATCTTTCCATTTTCGATCAAGATGCCCGCATCTTCCAGAATGGTCAATTCGCTGTCGGATAGGGCGCCCTTAAGCGGCAACCCTGACATGGGAACGAGTTGTTTGAACGGGCCTATAAGTTGAAATCCTTCCATAAAATCAATATACTTCAAATTCATGGGAATGTTGGGTGTTCAACGAGATTTTTTCCTTTTTTTCCACCTTTTCGATCACTTTGATGATCGTTCTGTCTTGGATCATCTGAATACCAATTTCTATATCGTCTGAAAAAACCCTGTCCTTGGCGGCAAAGGCAACCTTCTTGCGGATTTCTTTATGGATTTCCTCCAGAAATATTCCCGATTTCATCGGCTTTCTGAACTCGAACGCCTGAGCCGCGGTCAATAATTCGATGGCCAGAATTTTCTCAACATTGCCAATGACCTGTAATGCTTTTCGACCACCGATAGAACCCATGCTGACATGGTCTTCTTGACCTAGGGAGGTGGGAATACTGTCTGCACTCGACGGAAAACAAAGGCCTTTGTTCTCACTTGCCAAGGCCGCCGTGGTATATTGTAAGATCATGTACCCTGAATTGATCCCGGTATCTTTCATCAGTAATTTGGGCACGCCCGGACTATTGCCTTCCAAGGCCAAATAGATTCTTCGGTCTGAGATGTTTCCAATTTCCGATGCCGCCAAACAGGCATAGTCAAGGGCCATGGCCAAAGGCTGCCCATGAAAGTTGCCACCACTGATGGTCAATTCCTCATTAATTATCACAGGGTTGTCGGTAACCGAATTCAGCTCCACTTCGAGCAATTCTTTCAAATGTAGCCAGGCAGCACGTGACGCCCCGTGCACTTGCGGAATGCACCGTAAGGAGTAGGGGTCTTGTACGCGATCGCAATCAATATGGTCTTCCATGATCTCAGAGCCTTTCAACAAACGCTTTACCCGTTTTGCTACATGCACGTTTCCTTTAAAGGGGCGTAGCGCATGAAGTTCATTATAAAATGGTTTTACCGATCCTTGTAGGCCCTCGATCATCATGGCCCCGATGATATCGGCCTGCGTAAGGCAGCTGTGTAGTTTTTCCACCACTTTTACGGCATGGGCCGCGATGAACTGGGTGCCATTGATAAGGGCAAGGCCTTCTTTAGGGCCAAGTTCCAAGGCTTTCAGTCCGGTTTTTTCGAACAATCGTCCTGTTGAAAACATAACGCCTTGATAAGTCACTTTGCCCAGCCCGATCAAGGGCAAGAACAAATGGGAAAGCGGTGCCAGATCTCCCGAGGCCCCTACGGAACCCTGTGAGGGGACCATAGGAATCGCATCGTTTTCAATATGCCAAATGATTCGGTCTAAAGTCGTTTCCGAAATTCCTGAGAACCCTTTTGCCAAGGCGTGCGCCTTCAGGATCATCATGAGTTTCGCCAAGGCTGTTTCAATGGGCGCCCCAACGCCCACGCTATGGCTTTTTAAAATGTTCGACTGTAATAGTTGTACCTCTTCTTTTGAAATTTTGGTGGTACACAGGGGGCCGAAGCCGGTGTTGATACCATAGACCGGAAGCCCTTTATCTACTATGGTTTGCACTATTGACCAACTGGATCTTATTTTTTTGCGGGTACCCTCGGCTAATTCCATTTTGATTTTACCGGCAGCGATTTTCAAGGCGATACCGGCCGTAAGCCAATCTTCGCCCAACTTGAATGTGTTCACGGTCATTTTGCCCTTCGTTTTAGTACGATAAAATTATTGATTAAGTTTGATAATTACCAATACCAATTATGTCAATATGTGATACCTATGAATTATCAGATTGAATTGCGCCATTTTCGTTATTTTTTGGCCGTGGCCGAGGAGTTGCATTACCGTAAAGCAGCGGAAAAGCTATTTATTTCACAACCCGGACTCAGCAGGCAGATCAATCAAATGGAGGGTATTTTAGAAACCAAGCTCTTCGAACGCAACAGAAAGAAGGTCGCCTTAACCCCGGCAGGAAGTTATTTGAAGGAGGAGCTGGAATTTATTTTGAACCATCTCGAGGTAACTACCAAACAACTGAAATTAGTTGAGAAAGGTAATTTTGGGGAGTTGCGCATAGGTTTTTTAGGTTCTGCCATACAAAGTGTGATTCCTGATCTACTCCTTCGCTTGAAGAAAAATTTCCCCCTAATAAAAACAAGTCTGGAAGAGCTTTCGAACAATGCCCAGATGAGTGCCATTTTGAAAGACCAGCTTGATATTGGCTTTGTGCGAATGGCGCGGGCGCCCAAGGGCATTTGTATTCAAACCATACAAAAAGATACTTTTTCGGTAGTATTGCCAAAAAACCATGTTTTAGATGCGTCATCTTTCGTGGGCATGAAACAATTGGCCGGGGAAGAATTCATATTCTTTTCGCAAGATTATAGTCCGTATTATTATGATACCGTAATGAGCATCTGTGAAGACGCGGGTTTTTCGCCCAAAGTCTCCCATAAATCGGTTCACGCGCAAACAATCTTCAAGTTGGTGGAAAATGAAATGGGGATTGCCATAGTGCCCACCTCGTTACAGTATGGTTTTCAAATGGAAGTAAAGTTCATCGAATTGAAAAAAATAAAACAACAGGCCTTACTGTCAGTTATATGGAAGGAAGACAATCGCAATCCTGCACTGAAACATGCGATCGATTTGCTATTGGCGGGAGGTACTTTAGTGACAAAACCTTAAATTTGAAAACATAAAAAGAGGCGTATGATCTTTGACCTGATAAGAACGAGGCGTTCGGTGTTTCCTGCCCAATACAATGACCAACCCATTGCAAAATCTGATATCGAAAAGATATTGGAAGCAGCCAATTGGGCACCCACACATAAAAAGACCGAACCGTGGCGGTTCAAGGTCTTGCAGGGGGAAGCAAAAAATAAATTGGGACTGTTTCTATCATTGAAATACATGGAAAGTGAAACCAGCCCTAAGGAGTTCAAGGTTAAAAAGCTAATAGAAAACCCGAAAAGGGCAGGTGCCGTGATCGCGATCTGTATGCAGCGTGACCTTAAGGAAAGCCTGCCTGAATGGGAAGAGATTTCGGCAGTGGCCATGGCCGTTCAGAACATGTGGCTCTGTTGCACTGCACTGGGTATCGGTGCCTATTGGAGCACACCTCCGTTGATAAAATACATGAACGAGTTCTTCGAAATGAACGAGGGCGAGCAATGTCTTGGGTTCTTTTATATGGGCAATTACGATGATGAACTACCTGAGGTTACCAGAAAACCGATCGCCGATAAGGTGGTGTGGATGCAGTAGACCTTTACCAAGTGAAGAAGCCCTCTTTATATTCCCAGGCGGTTTTAACAAAGATGCCAAGGAATATGACGGACACTACAAATTTCATAAAAGTGCCTGTTAAAAAACCAAGAAAAGAACCAAATGCCGCTTTCAAAGCGGTTTTATTGTCTGCCTTATTGGAGAGTTCCCCTAAAAATGCACCAATAAAAGGGCCGACGATAATTCCCCCTGGTATTGGGGCAATAAGGCCAACAACGAGTCCGATAGTAGTGCCGATCATACCGGCCTTTGTGCCGCCGAATTTTTTGGTGCCAATGGCAGGAATTATGTAATCCAAGGCAAAAACCACCAGCGCGATGGCACCTGTAATACCCAACATCCACCAATTATCGGCTACTGCATTGGTGAAATAAAGTAGGAGCAAGCCGATCCAACTGATCGGCGGGCCAGGTAATATGGGTAGAAAGCTACCAAGAATGCCAATGAGCATTAAAATAAAACCTGCGATGAGTAAAGCGATATCCATATTTTAACTTTTGCTATTAGACTAAGATAGGGTGTTTTTGTTACATAATTTCTAAGTATCGTGCGCTGTTCAAAGGGCTTTAAGGTGCTTTTTAAAACGCTTACCGCAGTGGGGCACTGAATTATTTAACTAAAAAATTAGTTTGAACTAAATATTTAGTTATATTTGAACTAAGAAATTAGTTGAAAGGAAAATACCAAAAAATAGGTTCATGAAACAATTGACAAAAGCAGAGGAAGAGGTAATGCAAGTAGTATGGCATTTAGAGAAGTGCAATGTAGCGGCGATCATTGATGCGTTGCCCGAACCTAAACCCGCTTACAATACGGTCTCTACCATCGTTCGAATTTTAGAGAGTAAGGGTTTTGTTGACCATGAACAAGAAGGTAAGGGCTACCTGTACTTTCCAAAAGTCGGAAAATCAGACTATAGCAACCAAAGTATCAATAAACTGGTCGATGGGTATTTTCAGGGCTCCTTCAAAAGTATGGTCTCTTTTTTCATGAAAAAGAACGATATGAGCCTTTCTGAACTGGAAGCCATCATGAACGACATTAAAAAAGATGAAAAATGATACAGTACATTCTAGAGTGTATCGCCTTTCAATTGGTGTTCCTCATCATCTACGACCTATTCTTAAAACGGGAGACTTTTTTTCAGTGGAACCGGTTTTATCTTATTTGCACCTTCGTTTTGTCCCTAATCATTCCCTGGGTAAAAATAGAGGCGATGAAGGCCAATATGCCAACCGTTTTTCAAGGGTATCCGGAGTATTTATGGTATTTGGACCAGGCCCCGTTGGTGGTTAAGCAGGCGCCTGCTTCCGATGGGCAGTTGTCATGGCCCTATTTGCTAGTATACCTCGGCATGTTCTTGGCGTCCCTTGTCTTCGCCTACAAACTTTATCAGATCGAAGCGCTAAAAAGAAATGGAAAAAAACAGGTTTTCCGTGATTTTACCCAATATGTGATCGCCAACAGCAATGCCGCTTTTTCCTTCTTCAAGGCCATTTTCTTGGGGGATCAAGTAGTGGGGAAAGAGCACCAAAGTATTGTGCGGCATGAGTTGGTGCATATCCGCCAAAAACATTCGTACGACCTATTATTTTTTGAACTGATGCGGATCGTAGGGTGGTTCGACCCTATGGTGTACCTGTATCAAAACCGTATTTCAGAACTGCACGAGTTCATCGCCGATGCCCAAGTGGCCAAATCGCATAAAAAAGAACAGTACCAATTGTTGCTGTCCGAAGTTTTTCAGACCCAAAATATCTCCTTCATCAATCAATTTTTTAAATCATCATTAATCAAAAAACGGATAGTCATGTTAACCAAAGAAAAATCAAAACAAGTATTTAAACTAAAGTATTTTTTGCTAATTCCAATTTTGATCGGAATGCTATTTTATACTTCTTGTGATTTGGATGAATCCAAAGAAAGAGAGGAAGAAATAGAAAGCGTTATGGTGGTCAATGATATTAACAATATGTCAAAGGCCGATGACGAGAAACTCTTTTTAACCCTTAAAAGTCTGTCGGACAAAGGAGGAGATTGGAATTATGTGTTGAAAGATGAGGCATCATCGATATTTTATGAAGCATCACATAATGGTTCGTTCATAAAATTCGAAGACCATGTTGAAAAAATTTACGGAACAATGTTTATCCAAGGAACTTCGAAAGGAAAGGGAACGCTAGTCATGAAAGATGCGGATGGCACCATGATTTCCTTCGGTCAAATTGATGAAGTGCCCATTTTTCCTGGTTGTGAAGACGAAACGGATAAGCGTGCCTGTTTCCATAAAATGATGCAAGAACATATAAGCAAGAATTTTAGATATCCTCAAAAAGCCCAAGAAATGGGTATTCAAGGTAGAGTGAACACAATGTTCATCATTGCGGAAGATGGCTCCATCCAAAATTTAAGAATGAGGGGGCCTGATACCTTGCTGGAAAAAGAAGTTGCACGAATAATTCAACGTTTACCCAAAATGCAGCCAGGCAAACAGAACGGAGAGATAGTGCGTGTGCCATTTTCCATACCCATCAGTTTTAAGTTGGAGCAAGCCGGTTTTAGCAATTTTTCAAGTAATGGCGCCAAATTCGATTCGGAAGGAAACCTATCGGATATTGAATATGAAAATGCCGTTCCTTTTGCTCAAGTTGAGAAGGTGCCAGTATTTCCAGGTTGCGAGAATGAAGTAGACAAGCGCGCATGCTTCAATGCGATGATGCAAAAACACATCGCCAAAAACTTCATTTATCCAGAAGAGGCACAAGTAAAAGGAATTCAAGGGCGGGTGAATGTTCAATTTTTAATCGATACGGATGGTAACATCGCAAGTGTTGCGAAACGGGGACCGGACAAATTACTCGAAGATGAGGTAGTGAGGATTATTTCGCGTTTGCCTAAGATGGAATCTGGTAGCCATGATGGAAAAAAGGTGAACGTACCCTATTCGATACCAGTTACATTTAAGTTAATGGGCGAAACGAATGTTAATCAAAAAACACCATTATCCCCAATGGACCCCTATCCCCATGTTGTCATCGACGGAAAAGAATCTACCCGTAAAGAACTAGAAAAAATAGATCCTGATGAAATAAACTCAATTAATGTTTTAAAGAATGAAACTGCAATAGTGACATACGGTAGCAAGGGTAAAAATGGAGTCATTGAAGTAAAGACAAAGAGAAAGAGTTGAAGCGAATAGTTTTTGGCATTCTAGTATATACCGTATTTAAGGTTACGGCACAATCACCGCCCACCGGCAAACAGGCCTCGGCTTCGGCCGTTGCGGATAGCCTTTATATGACCGGAAACTTCATCAGGGCAATTAACAAGTATTCAGAGGTCGGTGACCAAAAGTCGAATTTACAGATTGCAAGGGCATATAATGTGATCGGTAACTACGATAAGGCGATCATACAATATGAAGGCTTGGTGAATACAGACGCCACCTTACAAATTTCGCGCTTTGAACTGGGCAAACTCTACCATAAACTAAAGCGCTATGACGAAGCGCGAAAGGTGTTTACCCTATTGGTGTCAGATGATGGTAACAACCCCGAATATCTTTATTATCAGGGTGAGGCGCTACGAGAGTTGGATCAAATAGCGGGCAGCCTCGTTGCCTATAAAAATGCGGTAGCAGTTGATAGTACCCATTTGAAGAGCCTTTTTCGTTTGGGCAAGTATTTTGTGATCATGCAAGAAAAAAACGAAGCCCTTCGATACATAGACAAAGGGCTAAGATTTTATGAAAATGATGTATCACTGATCAATTTAAAGGCCCTTGCGCTTTTCAATAACGATGAGTACGATAAAGCGCTGCCATTGTTCGAACGGCTGCTCGAATTAGGCGAGAAAAAAGAACATATTTACGATAAACTTGCTACCTGTTATTTTAAGACCTGGCAATTTGAAAAGGCGAAAAGCACCTACCATACCCTAATAAAAATCGATGACACCAATGCCGACCCCTATTTCAATTTGGCCAATGTGTTCATAAAAGACCAGCAGATGGATAGTGCCAAATTCTACCTTAATAGGTCGATTGAGGTACAACAACCCAATTTTAAACGTGAATACCTCAGCTTGGCCATTATCGCCCGTGAACGCGAAGATCTAAATTCAGCATTCAAGTACTATAAATTGGCGTACGAAGAAGAACCGACTGATTTCACCATCTTTTATCAGATCTGTGCCTTAGCCGATCAGCTTTTTAAAGACCCCAAAATGAAGCTGGCGAATTATGAGAATTTCATCACGAAATTCGGAACCGACAAAACTTTTTTTTCTGAGATGGCCCAAAGACGAATTTCCGAATTGAAGGAAGAGATTCATTTCAAGGGCAATTGAAGAAGGTGTTTTTGACGTATTCCTAGGTAATGATTATGCTTTTACTTCGTTAGCTACTGCGTGGTAAGTCCTTAAAAAATCGTAATTTCCGCCAAGAATTCAATGGCAATGGAACGTCTTTATATAGTAATCTTTCTATGTCTTATGACCTCATGTGATCTTTTCACATCAAAGGACAAAAAGACACAGGAAATGATCAATAAAGAACTGCTTGAAATCGATTGGAACGACGTTGACAATTATCCCCTTTTCGAGAATTGTGACGAAACCTTGACCAAAACAGGCCAGCGCGAATGTTTTGAAAATGAGTTGTTGGCTCACCTGACCAGTACACTAAACGACTTCGAATTTGTTTTCGATTCAGAAATAGATCCTACCGTGCAGGTAGATTTCTTGGTTGATAAAGATGGAAGGATCAGTATTTCGGCCATTGTGAAAGACCCTGAAATTGACAGGCAGATGCCCGAATTCGACAGTATAATTGGTCAAGGACTAAAAAATATTGGCACTTTGGCTCCGGCATTGAAACGTGGCATTCCGGTCAAAGCCAAGTTCAGAATTCCCATTTTATTGAAAAGCAACGAGTTATAATAACAGCCAAATAACAACGCCCAACAAATTTTGTCGAACGAAAAAATCATATTAGGTATTGATCCCGGAACAACGATTATGGGTTTCGGACTTATTAAGGTAACCGGAAAAAAAATGGAGTTCCTTCAAATGAACGAACTACTTCTGAGCAAGTACAAGGACCCTTATACCAAACTGAAACTTATTTTCGAGCGTACGATCGAACTCATCGATACCTACCATCCCGATGAAATTGCTATCGAGGCCCCATTCTTCGGTAAGAACGTACAGTCTATGCTCAAATTGGGCCGTGCCCAAGGCGTGGCCATGGCTGCCGGACTTTCAAGGCAAATACCCATTACCGAGTACCTTCCGAAAAAGATAAAAATGGCGATTACGGGTAACGGAAACGCCAGCAAAGAACAGGTTGCCAAAATGCTGCAAAGCTTATTGGGGCTAAAATCATTGCCCGAAAATTTAGATAGCACCGACGGGCTAGCGGCCGCGGTCTGCCACTTCTATAATGAAGGTCGCGTTGAGGTAGGCATAAGTTATACCGGTTGGGATGCTTTTGTAAAGCAGAATGGGAATAAAATCAATAAACAATGAGCAATGAACAATGAACAATGAGCAATGAACAATGAGCAATCAGCACTTAGCAATAACATTTACTAATTACTAGGGGGCTAAATTTTAAAAAAGTAGATTATACAACTGCTGATTTTTGATATCCGCTAAATTCTGGCTCTTTTAATGAATTTATTTAATTCAAGTAAACTATGTTAATTGAGAACAATCCTTTGGCCACAAAGTCGTACACCTTTGCCTTGAAAATTGTGGCATTATATAAAAATATAATCCGCCAAGAAAAGGAATATGTTTTGTCAAGGCAACTTTTAAGGTCAGGAACTTCAATTGGGGCAAACGTAGCAGAAGCTAACGGCGCCATTTCCAAAGCCGATTTTTCGGCAAAAATATCAATCGCTTATAAAGAAAGTCTTGAAACCAAATATTGGATACAACTGTTGAAAGATTCCGATTATGTATCCCATGCTGAGGCAAAAATATTGCTTTCTGAGGCCGATGAACTTTCTAAAATTATGTTTTCTATACTAAAGACCACAAGAATAGATACCTCAAAATAAAATACGGCATTATTGTAAAATCATTCTTGTTCTAGGTTAATTGATAATTCTCCATTGATTATTGGTCATTGATTATTGTACATTGCAAAGCTATGTCAGGCATTTACATTCACATACCGTTCTGCAAACAAGCTTGCCATTATTGCGACTTCCATTTTTCAACTTCGATGAAAAAAAAGGACGTGATGATTGCTGCGCTTAAAAAGGAGCTAGAACTTCGCAAAGACGAATTCAAAGAAGAGCTGGTCGAAACGATCTACTTTGGCGGAGGAACGCCATCTGTTCTAGAAGTACAAGAAATTGAGCAAATCATTACCACGGTCTATTCCAGTTACGCAGTTAGCGACCATGCCGAAATTACCCTCGAAGCCAACCCTGATGATTTAACCAATGATCGAATTGTGCAATTTTCAGAAGGTCGAATAAACCGCTTGAGCATCGGAATACAATCCTTTTTCGAAGAAGACCTGAAACTGATGAACCGAGCACATAGTGCCCATGACGCTGAAGTGTGCATTCAACAAGCGACTAGGTATTTTGAGAATATTTCTATTGACTTGATCTATGGAATGCCGAAGATGGGCAATGACCGATGGCTAGCCAATATTGAAAAAGCCCTTTCGTATCACATTCCACATATTTCAAGCTATGCCCTTACCGTTGAGCCAAAAACCGCCCTTGCGAGTTTCATCAAAAAGGGAATTATTGAACCTATGGATGATCAAGTGGCGCAGGATCATTTCAATATACTGTTGGATAGTATGGAGGCCAATGGTTATGTGAGTTATGAGATATCCA
Source organism: Flavobacteriaceae bacterium (assembly GCA_050330515.1). Classification (GTDB taxonomy): domain Bacteria; phylum Bacteroidota; class Bacteroidia; order Flavobacteriales; family Flavobacteriaceae; genus Maribacter_C. The sequence goes on from JBHJNU010000107.1 coordinate 27,249, forward strand.
ATTTTGGTAAACCTGGCTATTTTTCAAGGAACAATACGGCGTACTGGCAGGGGAAAAAGTATATCGGTATAGGCCCGTCGGCACACTCGTATGATGGTAACCGTCGTGCATGGAATAGCAGTAACAACTCAAAATACATAGCCTCTATTGAATCAAATGTTTTACCCATGGAAATAGAGGTTTTATCAAAAACGGATAAATATAATGAATATGTAATGACCGGCCTGCGCACAATTTGGGGTGTTTCTTTAGAAAGAATACGCGATGAATTCGGTGTAAACTACCATAGGTACCTGCTGCAACAGGCCGATAAATATGTACAGGAAAACCTCTTGTTCATTGATGGCGACAAGCTCTTGACCACCAGAAAAGGGCGATTTTTGGCCGATGGCATTGCGGCCGATCTTTTTATGGTTATATTGAAATGAGATTTTTTACGGCGACAGCCAATAAACGCGTTTAGCGAAATGAAACCGGTATTTCAAAAGAACACTAGCAATACCGCTTAGCCACAACATGAAAAGGGCATGAATATTGAAAGCGAATTTAACCTAGTGCAATAACAATAAGTTCAAATTGAAAGCAAAAATAAATAACCACTTCATCGATTTATCGAAACCACTGGACATTTCAATTCCGATGAAGGGCGAGGCGTCCAATGTGAATGCTTGGTATATCGAGCACCCGCGAATCGAACCTCACAAAGAGGGCGAATTTGTAGGCAGCGTTGCGCAAGGGTCGGCTACCAATTTCAATGATATTTGGTTCAACCCCCATGCCCATGGTACGCATACGGAATGTGTGGGGCACATCACGGAAGATTTCCATTCTATAAATCAAAGTCTGAAACGGTTTTTCTTTATGGCAGAAGTGATAACCATAGCGCCCGAAAAATACCAAGATGATTTCGTAGTTTCGCGCAAGCAATTACAGTACGCCTTAGGTGACAAAAGGCGGGAAGCCCTCGTAATACGTACCCTGCCGAATACAAAAGATAAGCTCGGCAAGCAGTATTCCAATACCAATCCGCCTTATCTTTTAGAGCAGGCAGCCGAGTTCTTGGTCGAAAGCGGCATCAAACATGTGTTGATCGACCTACCTTCGCTTGATAAAGAAAAGGATGGTGGAGCCTTGTTAGCGCACAATGCCTTTTGGAATACGAGCGGAAAAATAAGATACGGTGCGACCATTACCGAGTTCATATTTGTGCCTAATTCGATAAAGGATGGCGCCTATTTTTTGAATTTACAGGTCGCCCCTTTTGAGAATGACGCAAGTCCTTCGAGGCCCGTTCTCTATAAAATAGAGGATTGATGGGAACGATGCTGAAAATTGAGGAATTGTTCATGTTCTTCTTTGGTATTTACCTTTTTAACCAATTGCCCTTTCAATGGTGGTGGTTTTTGATATTGATCTTTACACCTGATATCGGAATGTTAGGCTATCTTTTTGGCAATAGGGCCGGGGCGCTTATATATAACGCTTTTCACCACAAGGGCTTGGCCATTGCGGCCTACCTTCTGGGAATTTATCTTTCAAGTACGATCGTAATGCTGACCGGAATTATACTATTTTCACATGCCGCTATGGATAGGGTAATGGGGTACGGTTTAAAATATGACAAAGGGTTCAAGTTTACCCACTTGGGCGAAATAGGAAAGCACAATGACTGAAATCTTCGATACCTTTCTAGGCCTTGTCCTAGGCGCCATCGCGACCTATTGGGCGTATACTTTTTTTCAGAAAAAGCGGGGAAAAGAACTTACTACGCATCAATCTACAGTTTTGTTGCAGCAGATTAAGAGTGTTTGCAAGCTGATCACCGTGGAGGGCGATTTCGCGGAGATCTATAAGTACGAGAACACCAAAGAGCGTTTTCTGAGTTTGGTCAGTAGTAAAAAGAAAGCCTTGATCGTTATCAATGCCAAGGCGCATATTGGGTATGACCTGAAAAAAATACGGATGCATTCGGATACGGATAAAAAACGAATCATATTGACCAGTTTTCCGCAGCCCGAGATCTTATCCATACAACCCGAACTTGAATTCTATGATATTCAGAACGGACTATTCAATTCGTTCAAACCCGATGATCTCACTACATTGAACCAAGAAGCCAAAAAGCATATTGAAGATAAAATACCTGAAAGCGGACTCATGGAAACCGCTCGGAAAGAGGCCCTGCAAAGTGTTCTTCTGATCGAGAAAATTGTGGAGACCATAGGTTGGAAACTCGATTATTCCGCGCTTGAAATTGAAGAAACCGAAAAAAAATTAATTGAGAACAACTAAAAAAAATCACCTTCGAATGAGAAAAGCAATCAGCACTTTAGTACTTTTAACCTTCACCATAGCCGGCTTTTGCCAAACTGATACGCCCATGAAAGAATTCGATCCCAATTTTGCCCATGTTGTTTATTTTTGGCTTGAGAATCCTGATAGCCAAGATGATAGATTGGCTTTTGAGACTTCCCTGAAAAAGTTTTTAGACCATTCAGCGTATGCCAAAACTAATTTCATCGGTATACCGCCTGCCGCAAGTAGAGCAGTGGTTGATGGCTCATTCACCTATTCATTGATCCTTACCTTCGAATCTGCAGAGGCCCAACAAGGGTATCAAGATGAAGCGCCACACAAACTTTTTATCGAGGAGTCAAGTAAGCTGTGGACGAAGGTGATCGTTTACGATTCTAAAGGTATTTAATCGCCAGACCTTGATTACCGAGCCCACTATTTCTGATGTCGACGCAATCGCATCACTACATGCCAAAAGTTGGCAAATTCATTATCGTGGTGCATTGAGCGATGATTTCTTAGACAATAAGGTGCTTCAGGATCGAACGCAGGTTTGGTCTGAAAGGTTCAACAGACCGGCAGCCGATCAGTTCATAAGAATAGTAAGGATCGAAGGTACTATCGTAGCTTTCATGTGCGCCTATTTTAACGAAAGTGGGCAATATGGCACCTTGCTCGATAATTTGCATGTACTGCCCGACATGAAGGGCAGGGGCTTTGGAACCGCCCTCATCGGTTCATTGGCACAGGCTATAGTGGCCCGCCAATTGACCGGGGGCATGTACCTTTGGGTATTGCAACAAAACACCAGGGCCATGGGTTTTTATAAAAGCCTTGGCGGTCTACATACCGAAACGGTAACCGAAAACGGTATGGGTGACAGTACCATTGCGAAACTAAGATTTTATTGGCCTTCGGTAAACATCTTGCTGCCTTAAAGATAAAACGGAATGAACATAGAAACCTTCAGGCACTATTGTATTTCTAAAAAAGGGGTTACCGAAGAATTCCCCTTTGATGAGCACACCTTGGTTTTTAAGGTGATGGGTAAGATGTTCGCGGTCTCCGGACTCGAAAGGGTACCTTCACAGGTAAATCTGAAATGCGATCCTGAAAGGGCGGTACAATTGCGCGAAGAATTTGATGGAGGCATACGGGAAGCCTGGCATATGAACAAGGTACATTGGAACACGATTATTCTTGAAATGGTGCCACCAAAATTGCTTATAGAACTCGTCGACCATTCGTATGACCTGGTGGTCTCTAAATTTACCAAGAAACTTAGGGCCGAGTTCGATGCACTTCATTAAAAACGGAATCGATACCTTTACCCCCGAAATTCTGAAATTCTAGAATGCAATCTTTGTTGGCTTTTTATCAAGGTCGGGTCGACGACTTTAATGAGCGACTGTCCTATATCAAAGGGCAGTTGTTCGTCTCGAGTATGTTGCGCTTGGTGGTTTTTATTGGTACCGTAGTGGCGATCTACCTATTTTTCGGAAATACGAGGGCGGTGTTGGCAATCGTAATTATGGGTACCGCACTTTTCTTGTTCTTGGTTTCACGCCATACCGATATGCACTATGAAAGGGATAAATTTAACGCCCTTGTAAAGATCAACCAGATCGAGATCGAGGTGTTGAACCGAAACTACCAACACCTTCCCGAAGGAAACGAATACAAAGATCCGCTTCACTTTTTCAGCCAAGATATCGACCTTTTCGGTAGGGGCTCTTTTTATCAATATAGCAACAGAACGGCCTTGCTACAGGGTAGTGATAGGTTGGCCTTTATGCTCAAGGAGAATGGCATCGAAAACATTCTCGAAAAACAGGGCGCAATTCAAGAACTTTCGAAAATGCCCGAATGGCGGCAAGATTTTTCGGCGGTAGCTTCACTGACCAATACAACAACGGATACCGCGTCTATATTAAAATGGCTTGCCAATTATAAGCCGTTCGTACCGAAAATAATGACGTGGTTGCCTAGGGCATTCTCGTTAGTTTCTGTGGTCTTGGCAGTACTCTATTTTCTGGGCTTACTATCGGGGGCTATTTTTTTACTGTGGTTTCTATTAGGATTCGTTGTTTCAGGAACCTACATGAAAAAGATAACGAAACTGGGCGCCGCCGCAGGTAAAATACAGTCTACTTTTTCACAGTACAATAAATTGTTGACCAGTATTGAAGAGGTCGCTTTTAATTCGGTCTTATTGAAGGAAAAGAAAGGGGAAATTATTAGTAAGGGCAAAAAAACATCTTCCGTTCTCAGGGCTTTTTCAGATCTTCTCAACGCTCTTGACCAGAACAACAACATCTTTTACCTCATGGTGGGCAACGGACTTTTTTTAAGGGCACTGGCAACAAGCCAGGGCATTGAAAAATGGATAGCCGAGTATGGCGAATCGGTAGAAAGCTGGTTCAATACCGTTGCTTTTTTCGATGCGTTCAACAGTCTTGGCAACTTTGCCTTCAATCATCCAGGGTATGCATTTCCGGTGGTTATGGATGAAGGTAGAGTACTGAGGTCAAAAGAAGCTGGTCATCCGTTATTGCAACCAGAGAAAAGCGTCCTGAACGATTTTCAAATTGATAACGAGCAATTTTTTATCGTTACCGGGGCGAATATGGCAGGGAAAAGTACCTTCTTGAGAACAGTTTCTTTACAGATTGTAATGGCCAATATGGGGCTTCCGGTTTGTGCGAAAGAAGTTAGTTACAGTCCCATAAAATTGATTACCAGCATGCGCACCACCGATTCGCTCACCGATGACGAATCGTATTTCTTTTCTGAGTTGAAGCGTTTGAAGTTCATTGTAGACGAGATTCAAAAAGATCGTTATTTCATTGTTCTTGACGAAATCTTAAAAGGCACGAACAGTACCGATAAGGCCAAGGGGAGCAGAAAGTTTGTAGAAAAACTGGTAGGTTCAAGTGCTACGGGAATCATCGCCACCCATGACCTAAGTCTTTGCGAAGCGGCAAAAGAACTTCCGCAGATAAAGAACTACTATTTTGATGCCGAGATAATAGATGACGAGCTGCATTTCGACTACAAGTTCAAAAATGGCATTTGTCAAAATATGAACGCTTCCTTTTTATTGAAGAAAATGGGTATTGTGAATTAACCGTTCCCGTTATTTATCCGTTTGTTCCATAGCATAAAAAGTAGGGCAAGTGCGATAAGTGCCGCGGTCGATGCCGCGCCAATGAGTATAGGGTCGAGCGTACATTGAAGCCATGCGAACCTTTCTGGTAGGTCTCTCAAAAAAGTACCCCAGATGATGACAAGAATACTGCATGCTACCGAGAGTATTCCCTGAAGTTTGGTGATTTTTATCTTGTAGATGGCCAACAAGAAAAGCCCAAGAATTCCACCGCCAAAGATACCGGAGATCTGCCACCATACATCGAGGGCGCTTTTTGCCTTGATCATCAGCAGGGCGAACGCAACTCCTAAAATGCCCCAGATTACCGTTGAAAAACGTAGAAATCGAAGGCTATTTTTTTCGGAGGAATCAGGGTTGAAATACTTCCTGTAGAAATCGATGAACAGTACCGTGGCCGAGCTGTTCAAAGCCGAATCTACCGTGCTCATGGAGGCGGCCATGATCGCGGCGATCATCAGGCCTTTGATTCCGACAGGAAGTTCGGTGGCTATAAAAAACGGAAAGACTTCATCTCCCTTGGTAATCGCTTCGTTCAAAATATGGCTTTCACCGCCGTAAAATGAAAAAAGTGCCGTACCGATATAGAGAAAAATGGCCGTTAGGGGCAAATAGATGAGCATGGCGATCCAAACCGATTTTTTGGCCTCCATCTCGGTCGCCACGGAAGTGTATTTTTGGGTATAGTTTTGATCGGCGATTAGGTTGCGGACATTTTCGGTAATCCCATAAATGATCATGACCCAAATGGTGCGGCTTCCGAAGGAAAAATTAGAATCCCCTAAACTGAACTTTTGATGGGTCAAGGCTTTTTGAACCAGATTTTCTGGCTGGGCGAATATTTCAGAGGTTAGCACGAAGCCCACAAAAAGAATTCCGCTGATCATGATGGCCGATTGCATGACATCCGTCCAGATCACGGCCTCCATACCTCCCATGAGTGTATAGATGATGGTAACGATGCCGACCAGTACGATGACCGTGCCGATATCGGTGCTCACGAACGAAGTCAATAACAATGATGACAGGTAGAGGATTACCGCTACCCTTCCGACCATGAACAACAGAAACGAAAGGGCGGCGTACAGCCGACCCCAACTTCCTATTTCCCCTTCCAAATAGCTATATACGGATACTATTTTATGCTTCCGGTAATGTGGAATTACGTAGGTGGTTACGAACCAGGTCACCGGTATGGCGGTCAAGGCAAAAATCAAAGGGTGCCAATTGTCATCGAAAGCTTTTCCGGGTACGGCGATATAGGAAATACTGCTCGTATAAGTGCTCATTACGGCAATACCTGCGGCCCAAGCGGGAATGCTCTTGCCGGCGATCATGAACTGCTCAGACGATTTACTTTTCTTGAAAAAGTAAAAGCCCATGCCCACAAGAATGAGGCAATAGGCCAATAGGATACCTAGGTCGATCGTGCCGAGCTGGTAGTTCACTTGATTTGGGTAAATTCATTGTTGCTTAAGAACGCCTCCATATAGGTTTTTATTTGAGCACGTTGCTGTGTGTTGAACCGCCTGATGGGCGGTGCGGTGAAATCGTCACAAATGCCCAATACGGCGACCGCACATTTGATTCCCTGTATATATTTCGTTATGTTTTCACCCAAAGCGTAAATGGTATTGTCTATTTGAACGATAGTTTCACGAAGTAACGCAATTTTAACCAAATCACCTTCTACAGAAGCTTCATATAGTGCAACGAATACCCGGGGGAAGAAATTCGCACCACCGGTAACGGCGCCATGGCCACCTTTTAAAATGGTTTCATGTAGATAGCCCTCTGAGCCCGTGATAATGGAAAATTTCGGGTCGAAACCGAAGGCTTCGATTAATTGGTTCATATATGCCATATTGCCCGAACTATCTTTTATGCCCAAGGCGCCCAAGGCTTTGGCCTTTGCAACCGTTTCGATAGAAAAATCTATTTTGGTACAACTGGGCATATTGTACAGAAAAAAGGGTAGTGGCAACGAGGGGACTAGAAGCTCCAAATAATCTTGCATGCCACTTTGCGAAATAGGCAGATAATAGGGTGCCGCCACAACCAAAATGTCAGCACCTGCTCTTGCCGAATGGTGGGCTAATTCTACCGATTCCTCAAAAGAGGTATCGGTAATGCACACCAGTACCGGAACGCGTTTTTTGACCAAAAGACAGGTTTCGGTGACCAATTCTTTTCGTAGTCTATGCGACAGACTTGTACCCTCACCGGTAGTGCCCAACAAAAAAAGTCCGTGCACACCCCCGGCCAAGATATACTCGACCAATTTGGCCAAACCGGCCAGATCTAACCCGCCATCTTCTAAAAGTGGGGTGATCATGGGCGGGATGATTCCTTTAAGGGGTAGGTTCATAGTATCAAATGTCTGTGATAAATAGGCATGAAACCACCACAATTTTGCGTCAAATGCATCATATTTTAACCTTATTTATAGGGATATTTTGTATATTCAATGATTGTAGTTAAAATAGGTGCTAATGGAATTTGTCTTCGAAAAAATACATGTACCCAATAAGCACTCCTTTATTACCAGAAGGTTGCCCTTAAAGTCGGTCGACACCATTCATTCGCATAAAAATTTCGAACTTAATTTTATCGCTTCTGGTGAGGGGAGAAGAATTGTGGGGGATAATATATCGAGATTTGAAAGGGGCGACCTGGTGTTATTGGGCCCTGAACTTCCTCATTGTTGGGAGGTCGCGCAAACGGAGAAGAGCATGCCCCCATCTTGCATCGTTACCCATTTTTCAGAAGAGATTATGGGGTCCGATTTTTTTAAGATGCCCGAACTCGAAAAGGTATGTGCGCTTTTAAAACAGTCGCACATCGGGTTAAGGTTCAAGATAGAAGATTTCGGTAAAATTGAGAAAACCTTAGAAAGAATGACCCAGTTGGAAGGGTTACATTATTATATCGAACTCTTGAAGGTTTTCAATTTGTTACTGCAGATCAAAGAACGTGAAACATTGTCAAATCCGGTATACCAGGCCTTGGCGTTCACGAAAAATCTCGAAAAGATCAATAAGGTATACGAGTATGTTTTTCAAAATATTCACGAAGGTATTCAGTTAGAAAGTGCCGCGGCCGTGCTTAACATGGCGCCTGGGTCGTTCTGTCGATTTTTCAAGAAAAAGACCGATCTTAATTTTATGGAATATGTAAAACGTGTTCGTGTGGGTATTGCCGCCAAACTGTTGGCAGAGTCTGACAAACAGATCACACAGATCTGCTTTGAGAGCGGGTACAATAACGTAGCCAATTTTAACTACTATTTTAAAAGTGTCATGGGCAAGACCCCATCACAATATCGAAAGAGTTTTACTTAAACAACCGCTGTTAAACTTAAAATAAAGGATATGAACCAACCACTTTTTGCATTTGTCTTTTTGGCCATGGGCCTGCAAACCATTGCTCAGGAAGGAAGCTTGCCCCATGTTCTACCGTTGGAACACCCCGCGATAGTAACCCAAGAATTCATTTTTTCGCTAGAGGATGCCCCAACCCCTGAATGCCACGCCTCTACCGTAGAGATCAGCGACGACGTTGTTATTGCTTCTTGGTTCGCGGGCACCAAGGAAAAGAATATAGACGTCGGCATCTGGGTTTCAAGAAAACAGAATGGCTCTTGGTCCAAACCCGTTGAGGTAGTAAACGGGGTTCAAGAAAACGGTTCGCGTTATGCCTGTTGGAACCCCGTACTTTTCAGACCTACGGGCGGACCCCTACATTTGTTCTATAAAGTGGGGCCGAGCCCTCAAGAGTGGTGGGGCATGTATATGACCTCCATTGATGACGGTAAGTCGTGGTCGGCGCCGGTAGCACTTGCTGAAGGTATTCTAGGGCCTATAAAAAATCAGCCGATCCAACTCGAAAACGGTTCGCTTTTGTCGCCTTCGAGTAATGAAACCCTATCAGGACTTTGGACCATTCATTTGGAACGGAGCGATGACCTGGGCAAGACCTGGTCAAAAACCGAGGCGTTGAACGACCCAGGTGAGTTCGGTGCCATTCAACCCGTGATCTTAAACTATGGAAAGGGAAAACTACAATTGCTCAGTAGAACCAAGAACAATGTTGTCGCTCAAAACTGGTCGGAAGATAGTGGTAAAACATGGAGCAAAATGACGGCCAGTAAACTGCCTAACCCCAATTCGGGAATTGATGGTGTCACCTTAAAAGACGGCCGACAACTGCTTATATATAACCCAACCACTAAAAATTGGGGCGATAGGGTGCCTTTAAGTATTGCCCTATCCAATGACGGTGATGATTGGAAACACGTACTCGACCTCGAACCCATTCGAGAGCATACGGATCGCGAAGGGGAGGAGTATTCCTATCCTACCGTTATTCAAGACGCTTCCGGGCTGGTGCATCTCGTCTATACCTGGAATCGGAAAACGGTCAAATATATTACCCTGGATCCCGAGAAACTATAGCGGCATGGTTTGGTCAACCCAATTCGGTAGATCAGGTAGTGGTGATAGTAGTCCGTGAACAGGGGCTACAGCAAAGAACATCCTTCTTCAAAGAGTAGCTTTTCAACTTCGTAGAAGTCCAAGAATCGAAGCTTGATGTTTCTGCACTGGTTTTAACCGGGTCAATTGCAAGGAAGACAGTGCGTCAAGAATCAAATACCGACATAGTCGTGATTGCCAATGAAGACTATTTTTCAAGACTTCGTAGCCACAGAAGATGAGGATATACCTGAAACCGGCAGATACCGTTCTGTACAACATCAAGTACTTTGAATTGCCATTCGGGCTAAGTACTACGCTTAACCGACTTGTGGGCGATGGTAAGCAATGGCGGTTAAAAAAGCGCTCGTTGATCGCCGAATGGTAAATTGATCTACCTTTACTGGTTGTACTAACGGATGGATTCATTAACTCAAATAGTTCTGGGGGCGGCAGTAGGGGAGGCCGTTCTTGGAAAGAAAGTAGGCAACAAGGCCATGTTGTACGGGGCGATTGCGGGCACTATTCCTGAC
>JBHJNU010000108.1:0-10623 GCA_050330515.1 Flavobacteriaceae bacterium
TGCCAGTGGACGCAATTTTAATTTTTTAAAAGCGTTAATGCCCCTATAAGAACCATAAATATGTTGTTTACGCTATTACCGAAAAGGTTGGTGTTGTTCGCCACGTTGTGCCTTACCCTATTGAGTTCTTGCTTTGACCTTGTTGATGAGATTACCATGAATGCCGATGGTACGGGTGAATTTGTACTTACCTTGAATTTAAGCAAGAGTAAGACCAAGATCGCTTCGTTGATGTTATTGGATAGTGTTAACGGCCACAAAGTACCTAGCAAAGACGATATTCTTTTGGCCATCAAGAACACCGAAGATTTTTTGAAGAACGAAAACGGGATCAGTAATGTGTCGCACAAGGCCGATTTTGCCAATTACATTTTTTCGGTGCGCTGCAATTTCACCTCGATCGATGCTATGAACCGCCTGGCCGAAGAGCTCATTAAACAGAACAACTTGCCGCAAATAACCTCTAAGTTCGCCTACCAGTCCGGTTCAAAAACTTTTGAACGTAAGTTTGACCATGGCAAATTGGCCAAAACCAATTATGCAGCCCTCAAAGAAGCCGATAAGAAAGTATTCGATGAGGCTTCCTATACCTCTATTTATCGTTTCGATCAAGAAATTGGTTCGTTCAGCAATACACATGCCAACCTTTCCAAATCAAAAAAAGCCATCCTTTTGCGCTTATCCGCATTAGAATTCATAAACGGCACCAAAAGTCTGTCTAACAAAATACAATTGAAATAACCCTTGAACAATCCTACTAATCTTTTATTGAACATATGAAAAAACTGGTATTTTTCACCTTATTCTTGAACATTATGGCGGTAAACGCCCAAAACACGGTTGATTATGTGCCTTATGATGCCACTATGGTGGGCAGTATCAGTACCAAGAGCCTGTTGAATTCGATCACCGTTGATGAACTTGACCTTACCGAGAAAGGGCAAGAGGTTCTTGAAAACCTGTCTAAAAAGTTGGGTAGAAAAATCAATACCTTGAACGAACTAGGTCTTGACACCCAAAAAGAAGTCTATTTTTATTCAAGGCAGAACGACAGCATAACGTACTACACCACCGTGTTTCCGTTGACATCGACCCAATTCATTGAAGAAATGTTACGGATCGATTCGGTGGCCGCCACCCAACAAGCAAACTTCAAGTACGCTTGGATGGAAAATGGGGGCATTATGGCCTGGAATGCCAATTTACTCACTATTACCGATGGCGATTACATAGACACCTATTTCACCGATTACGATTTTACGGCCCTTGAGGAAGAATTAAAAACAATGGGAGAGCCCGTTAGCGAAAGAAAAGTGAAATCAGGGGCTGAATTTTTTGGGTTCGCAAAACCCCTTGAAGATACCTATTTCGATGAATATAAGTATGAATACGAGTATTACAACTACGATATCCCCGCGTTACACGCGCAGGGGCTGAAAACCTATTTGGAAGACTATTTTCAATTGGCGGAGGAGGTCAGGTCATATGCCTATACCGATGATGCGTCTACGCTTGATTCGCTTGCCCTAAAGGCACGCAATATTACCGAGGCCGCCAAAGCCATGGAAACCCTTACCCGGGCCGATATCAATATCATGGTAAGAATGCTCGAAAACAAAACGCGCTTTGTCACAGAAGGCTTTGTATATTTTACCGATGAAGCCGTAAGGGCCAAAGCCATCGCTTTGATCGACTCGGCACGGCTAACCGAGGCCGATTTCATTATTGACGAGACCATTACTACCGAGGCGGTAGCCGCTGCGGAAGCTGCTGAATGGGTCGTTGAAGATGCCGCCGAAATTGCCGCAAGTACCGCGGTAGAGCCGGGTCTATATGATATTCCCTATTTTAGCAACTACAAACTTCAAGAATATACCACGAGCCATTACTACTTTGTTGAAAGTTTAAAAGTTGCCGCCCAAACAAACAATACCAAACAACTCGACTCCTTAACCCAAGTATTGCCTCAAATTAAGTTGCAAATTACTGAAATGGATAGTGTTTACGCCTACGATTCGCTTAGCGTAATGACCTATTTGAACAAAAAAATGGGCTATGTCGCCCCGAACATGACTCTATTTAAGCAAAAAACCGATCAAGAGCGCGCCGCTGAATTACTTGATAAGGCGACCATTAGGGGCAATGACCTAAAAATGGCGATCGATCCTTATGCCTATGATTATGATGCAGATTCGTACAAAGACTATTACCTAGAAAAGGAGACCCTCAAAAACAGATGGCTTTTGGCCAATATCGACGCCACCATGGCCCCAGCTTCGCGATCGATCAAAACAAGGCCCAACTATGCCAAACAGATCAAGGCGAACAGTGTGGCCAATTTTTGGGTCAGTAACGAACTTTTCATGCTCTCCAGTCTATATACAAGCGCATACAGCGCGTTGGGCGCCGGGTATAACCCGTTTAAAAATGGCCACTTGAATACCATGGGCGATTTCTCGACCAATTTGTTCCTTGAAAAAGAAGAAGCCAAGATTACCTACGATGCCAACCTTGAAAGCAGTTTCGGGGCCCGGTACACTAGGATCCTGGACCAGAAATTGAACAAAAAGTTCTTGAAGTACCTCAATGAAGACCGCATGCTGGCCTATATAACTTATAACTTCAGCACGAAGAATGCGCTCGAAGAAATGCCCAAAATGACCGCCGAAAACCTATCGTACTACTTTGGCGAAACCGCTAAACCTGAAGATGTTGCCTTGGTAACCGATCTGATCGGTATCATTATCGATGAGGAAGCCATTGGCGAATTGATCAAAGGCGATATGGCCTTTGTGCTGACCGGTATTGGCCAAAAAGAAGTTACCTATACCGATTATAGTTATGACGAAGACTACAATAGCACAGAAATACAAAAAACCAAGATGGAAACCCTACCTGATTTCTTGTACATGGCCTCTTCCGATAACGTTTCGTTCACCAACAAACTGACTTCATTTTTGATCCGAAAAGATATGGTGGCACAAGAAAACGGGTATTACCGTGTAAAAATAAGCGATAATGAATTGGGCATACCGTTATATTTTCTGTTCAAAGACGGCATTTTCTTTTTGGGAACCTCGGCCGGCGAGATGCAAAAGATCGGTTCAGGTACCTTCGATGCCAAACTATCTTCGGCCACCAAGAAAAAAATGACACAAGGTAATTTCTCGGCCTATCTCAACGGAAAAAACTTGGCGCAACAAATGTCCACTATTGATGGTTTGGAACGGGAAATGGGCTTCTTGGAATATTTTCAAAAATACGGTACGGAAATTTCAATAACTTCCAACAAAATGAAAGACAACAACCTGCATTCTGAAATGGTGATGGGTGTGCCTGAAGGAAGTAAAAATGCCTTGGTGTATATCATCGATCTTTTCAAAAACTTGGCGAAATAGCAATTTTAGTGTTGAAAAAATGCGCAAAATGATCAAAAGGGCAGTAGGGATCTTTCTTCTACTGCTCTTTTTATTGACCTTGTTTTTTTGGTACAGAAACTATAGTTCGTACCAAAATGCGTTGCCCATTAATACCTCTTGGGCCATAAAATTACAGGTTGATGGACTCTTGAAAGATATGGCCTTGAACGCTTTGGGGTACCCTTCCTATTACCTTGAGGGATCTAAAGTTTCATCGGACAATGAAAAAGATGGGTTGAAACGTGGGTTCAGACTGCCGGCAAATATCTTTGCATATGGTGTGAAAGGGCAGCCGAACGCAATTTTTACACGACTCCCACTTGCTGATTCTTCCCATTTTAAAGCGTTCGTTTCACACCATTTGAAGTTAACGGCCTTCACGCAACACCAAAAATATACCGTTGGCCACAGCGATAACCAACACATACAAGTCTTGTTTAACCACAAATTGGCGGTAATCACCTATTTCATTAAAAACCCTGACCAAAAATTGGCTGAGCAAGTGTTTTTTGAAAACCAATTTATACAAAAGGAAGACACCCTCTTGGCCCGGCTAAAATCTTCAAAAAACCATTTGACCTTCATCCAAGATCAAAAGAACATCACGTTTCATTTTGGGAATGGTGAAATCAAAATGCAAGGCAACCTTCCAATCCATGCGGATTGGGAAGTGCAAGAAAAGGTAAATGCGCCACAATTCGACCCTGAAAGTGCCTTGACGTTTTATTCTATGGGGAAGGTGAAAAAGGGTGCGAACCTGAACACGTTTTTGCCAAAAATAAAGTTTAACCTTGAAGCCGATAGCCTGATTCGCCATTTTAAAGGTGGCATAGGGATCCAAGTGGGTAAACCTGTAGTGCAACAAGACAGTGTTATTACTTACGAATATGATGACGATTTTGAAAAAGTGGCGCTGCCCACCGTTCAAGAAAGCAAGGTGCCGTCAGTAGAAATTACCATTGACTCCGATGCGGATAAGCTGATGCGCTATTTAAAAGGCAACAATGCCTTGAGCGGCACAAAATTGAACCGCAATCTGAGTCCGTATTTAGACCTTGGGGTTTTTTCACCCTCTGCCGAGAGGTTGGTGCTCAGCAACAGTACATTCTCTAACTCCCAAATTCAAGGTACTTCTGAATATTTTGCCCGTCTTGAAATTGATTTTCAAAAACTGCAACACTACAAAATTTCGTGGTCTCCGTTCCCGTTAGAAAATTTCGAAAAACTCGACATATCGGCTTCTAAAAAAGGTGAGAAGATTGAAGTGTCCGGTTATTTGGGGTTCTTGAATACCGAGATCAATGCGCTTACGCAACTCAATGCGGTTTTGGGGAGGTAGTACTTGTTTTTTAACCGCTTAAATAGTCGGATCAGTTCAGCAGCTTAATAACCTGAAGAAAAATGAGCAAGGAAAATTAGATTGTTAAAACCAGGTCGCAACGAAGGAAACGATGTTTTCTAACCGAAAAACTATCTGGAACCGCCCAAAAAATGCTTTTGATCAAAAACCCTATCCAGCGCTTTCCCCAAAGTAAAAATTAGGGTACACATGTTTAGTCAATCTAGAATGCTCGGGACGTTAATGGGTTCATTTGCAAGCGGCATGGACGCTTAGTTGTTATCACTTTGTACAGCACATTTCGAGAAGCAAACTTGGCGACCTATACCCATCTTCCTTATAAAAAGTGCTGGAAGAAAAATCAATGTTAAGAACTACATTGCTTTATTTTTTCAAAAAGAGTAAACGTTTCCCATCAAATATCAGCCACCAAATGCCTTATCGGAGATTTATTTACTATTTTTAGTTGAAATCCAACCAACCATCCTATGAAAACTCTTTGTTCTCTTGCCTGTACATTTCTAATGCTATCCATTACCTCGTGCACCCAGCCAGTGACCTATGATATCCTGATCAAGAACGGCCAGCTTGTAGATGGCTCTGGCCAACCATCGTATATAGGTGATATTGCCATAAATGGAGACACCATTGCCGCAATCGGAAACCTGGAAAACGCCAAAGGCCTACAAGAAATAGATGCCACCGGGCTGACCATTGCCCCTGGCTTCATCAACATGCTCAGCTGGGCAAATGAATCTTTGATAGCCGACGGAAAATCGCAAAGCGATATAAGACAAGGCGTTACACTAGAAGTCTTCGGTGAAGGTTGGTCCATGGGGCCTTTGACAAAAGATTCAAAAAAGGCCATTAAAGACATGGGCGATGGAGCCATTCAGTATGACGTTACCTGGAATACCTTAGGTGAATATTTAGAATTTCTTGAGAAGAAAGGTGTTGCTCCCAATGTAGCCTCTTTTGTAGGTGCCACAACCTTGCGAATTAATACGGTGGGTTTTGAAGATAGACCTCCGACCGAGACCGAAATGGAGACCATGAAAGCAATGGTTAGAACAGCAATGGAAGAAGGGGCCATGGGCATAGGTTCTTCGCTCATCTATGCTCCTGGCTTTTATGCCGATACCCAAGAATTGATAGCATTGTGTAAAGTGGCCTCCGATTATGGTGGCATGTACATTTCGCACATGCGGAGCGAGGGCAATCAACTTTTGGAAAGTTTGGACGAATTGATCCAGATTGCCGATGCCTCTAAAATTCGAGCGGAAGTATACCATCTAAAAATGGCCGGCAAGGAGAATTGGAACAAATTCGATGCTGTTGTCTCGAAAATTGATTCGGCAAGAGCCGCCGGCCTACACATCACAACCGATATGTATACCTACACGGCAGGAGCAACAGGCTTGGATGCCTCCATGCCACCTTGGGTGCAGGAAGGTGGGTATGCTAAATGGGCGGAGCGTTTGCAAGACCCTGCAATCAGAAAGAAGGTGGCCCAAGAGATGACCACTCCTACAGATGAATGGGAAAACCTACTATTGGCAACTGGTTCTAATGATAAAGTCTTGCTTATCGGTTTTAAAAATGACAGCTTAAAATACTTGACCGGAAAATCATTGGCCGAAGTCGCAAAAATGCGAAATACATCTCCGGAAGAAACAGCAATGGACTTAGTCGTTCAAGATGGCAGTCGCGTTGGAACGGTTTATTTCTTAATGTCCGAGGAAAATGTAAAAAAACAGCTTACCCTCCCCTACATGAGTTTTGGCTCCGATGCCGATTCTTCCGCTCCCGAGGGCGTGTTTCTTGAAACAAGTAATCACCCGCGAGCTTATGGCAACGTAGCACGCCTTTTGGGTAAATATGTACGCGACGAAAAAGTAATTCCACTGGAAGAAGCCATATATAAACTCACCAGCTTACCGGCTTCCAATTTAAAAATTAAAAAACGGGGTGCCCTTAAAACTGGCTATTTTGCGGATTTGGCCATTTTTGACCCGAATACCATTCAAGATAATGCCACCTTCGACAAACCATTGCAATTTGCGACTGGAATGAAGCACGTCTATGTAAATGGCGA
This sequence comes from Flavobacteriaceae bacterium, assembly GCA_050330515.1. Lineage (GTDB taxonomy): Bacteria > Bacteroidota > Bacteroidia > Flavobacteriales > Flavobacteriaceae > Maribacter_C. The sequence continues at coordinate 6,854 of JBHJNU010000108.1, forward strand.
ACAAGTTTTGAAAGATGGCGAACATACCGGCGCCACACCCGGCAGGGTGGTACGCGGACCGGGATGGAAAGGAAATAATTAAATCGTTAAACGTACCAAATGAGAAAGTTAATCGTACTGTTTTTTTTGATTGGATGTGGTTGCCTAACAGTTTCTGCCCAACAAAAAGCCAACCACAAAAAACTTGACGCCATGATCGTTCAGGGTATGAAAGATTGGAAGGTTCCTGGCTTGGCGACCATCGTGGTAAAAGACGGTGAGGTCGTGTTTCAAAAGACCTACGGGGTAAAAAACCTGGAAACCAAAGAACCGGTTAACGAGAACACCCTTTTCGCCATGGCCTCAACCACCAAGGCCATTATAGCCCTATCAATGGGCATGTTGGTTGACGAGGGTAAACTGAATTGGGACGACAAGGTTATTGATCACCTCCCCTATTTTAAATTATCAGACCATTATATCACTGCCGATGCCAGGGTAAAGGACCTTTTGACGCATAATCTGGGCATAGGCAATGCCGATGCGCTTTGGACCATCGACAGCACCTCAACGAGACAAACCTTGAACAATTTTCAATATGCCGAAAAAGTGTATCCGTTAAGGGGTGGTTTTATCTATCAAAACATTATGTATGCCGCAGCAGGCGAGGTCATTGAAGCCGTAAGTGGTAAACCTTGGACAGCTTTTGTCAACGAGCGGGTTTTTACACCCCTGCAAATGACCCGAACCCAGGCGAAGGCAAGTGGTATTCGAACGGCAGGCAATTATGTAACTCCGTATTGGGATAGTCCTGAAGATGGTATCGTACGGGTCGGGCATTCGTTTGCAGACCAGATCGGTGCCGCAGGTATGCTTTGGTCGTCACCGAAAGATATCGGTAACTACCTTACCTTTCTGGTGAATGATGGGGTGTTCAAAAATGATACCCTGGTAAAACCCGAAACGTTCAAGTACCTCTTCATGCCGCATGCCTTGCAGAATCAAGGCGGTATGTATCCTACGACAGCCCTTACCAAACCCAATTGGAACACCTACGGCCTTGGATGGTTTCAGCAAGACTACAGGGGCAGTAAGCTTGATTTTCATACGGGCAGCCTTGACGGACTTATCGCGATCGCAGGGGTAGTTCATGATAAAAATCTGGCCGTTTATGTTTTTGCCAACTTAGACCATGCCGAACTACGCCATGCCATTATGCTAAAAGCGATCGATCTCTATGCTTTTGACGTTGATGCTCGCGATTGGCACACAGAGGTCTTTAACCTATACCATGGGTTTAAGAAAGAGGCTCTTGTCTCTCAAACGGAGCTCATTGATAAACGTGCGAAAAATACGAGTCCCAGCTTACCGCTTGAGGCTTATACAGGTACCTATACCAATAAAATGTTGGGCAAGGCCACGGTCACCCTAGCCGACACTGTTCTGAAAGTAAATTTTAATGACTATCTGTACTACCACCTTAGTCATTGGCACTATGATACGTTTATGACCAACAAGAATCCGTCTTGGCCTAAAAATTTACAGATCCGTTTTGACATGAATAATGACGGAACAATTAAGGCCCTGGATTTTGGGGCGATTTTTACGAAAGTGGAATAACCTGATAGGTTCTTGGCGATATTTTATGAATGCCAACTTTAACGCAACCAATAATGATAATTACCAAACCCGACATGAAAACTTTTTTTAGTAACATCCTATTTTTCCTTGCACTTGTGCCAATTACAGCACAAATAAAATCGAACCTAGAACTGACCGACATCTTTAGTATGGAGTTCATTTCAGATCCCCAAATATCACCAGACGGTACTAAAATAATTTATGTGCGCAACTTCACCGATATTATGACGGATAAAAACCTGTCTAATCTGTGGATGGTTAATTATGATGGCACCCAAAACCGACCTTTGACAACGGGCAATCAAAACGATTTTTACCCAAGATGGTCACATGATGGAAAAAAAATCATTTTCAAATCGAACAAGGCCGATGAAAAGATGAAATTGTACATGATGTGGATGGATACTAAGGAAACGGTGCCGTTAACCAATACACCCAAAGTTCCGGGGGCGGTTACGTGGTCATTTGACGATCGTTATTTGGCCTTTACCATGTTTGTTCCCGAAGCCGAAGAATCGATCGTAAAAATGCCCGCCAAACCTGAAGGTGCCCAATGGAACACCCCCCCTACCTATATCGATAAACTGAACTACCGGGGTGACGGCCAAGGGTATTTAAAAGGCGGAAACGACCAGCTGTTCACGCTTTCTGTCGATGGCGGCACCCCAAAACAATTGACCACTAGTAAATTCGACCATGGCGCACCCGTTTGGTCCAAAGATGGCCAGACCTTGTATTTCTCGGCAAATTTTAATCCTGATGAGGCTTTTGAACCGGCCAATAGCGAAATCTATGCTTTAAAATTAAGTACAGGGACCATCACCACATTGACCACCCGTTATGGTCCAGATGATTCACCTAGACTTTCGCCAGATGGCAAAATGATTGCCTATACCGGCAATGATGATACATTTCAAGGCTACCAGATCACCGATTTATATGTGATGGACACAGATGGCACCAGCAGCAGATTAGCATCTAGAGGTTTTGATAGGGATATTGCGAATGCACAATGGGCCGCTGATGGTAAGGGACTTTATTTTCAATATGATGATAAGGGCGATACCAAGATCGGGCATATTACTTTAGATGGAAAAGTTACCACATTGGTAGAAGGCCTGGGCGGGCTTTCACTTGGGAGACCTTACAATGCCGCATATTATAGTGTTTCTGCAGACGGAAAATTTGCTTATACCCTTGGCGATACCGAACACCCGTCCGATTTGGCGGTGGCCGATAAAAAAGGTTCAAAGCGGTTGACCTTTGTAAATGATGATTTGTTTTCTTTTCGAAATTTAGGTAATGTGGAAGAAATCTGGTGGGAATCTTCTTTTGACCAACGCAAGATCCAAGGTTGGGTGGTTATGCCTCCCAATTTTGACCCTTCAAAAAAATATCCGTTCATTCTTGAAATTCATGGCGGACCGTTTCAAAGTTACGGTGCTGTATATAGTGCCGAAATACAAGCATTTGCGGCAGCCGGCTATGTAGTTTTATACAGCAACCCAAGAGGAAGTACCAGTTACGGTGCAGAATTCGGAAACCTGATCCACCATGACTACCCCAACCATGATTATGACGATTTAATGAGCGGGGTCGATGCCGTTATCGAAAAAGGATACATAGATACCGATAATCTTTTCGTCACCGGTGGCAGTGGTGGCGGTGTTTTGACCGCTTGGATCGTTGGCAAGACAGACCGATTTAAAGCAGCCGTTGTAGCAAAACCCGTTATTAACTGGACGAGCTTTGTGTTGTATGCCGACTCGCCTGCATTTTTCGCGAAATATTGGTTCGGTAAAAAACCGTGGGAAGATCCTGAGAACTACTTTAGGCGTTCCCCTTTATCGTATGTAGCAAATATCACAACCCCCACCATGTTGTTGACCGGTGAAGAAGATTATAGAACCCCTATAGCCGAATCTGAACAATTCTATACCGCCCTGAAATTAGAAGGGGTGGAAACAGCAATGGTACGTATACCGGGCGCGAGTCATGGTATCGCGAACAGGCCTAGTGATCTGGTTGCCAAAATAGCAAGTATATTGGCTTGGTTCGAAAAGTATAAGGGCAAAGAATAAAATAATTTCAAAACAAAAACCCACCCCTAGCCCCTCCCAGGAGGGGAATATCTTTTAGCTATGATAAAA
>JBHJNU010000109.1:0-31488 GCA_050330515.1 Flavobacteriaceae bacterium
GTAGCGGTCATACCTAGCGGAGCCAAAACCTTTTCATGTACATAATCTTCAAACGGCATTCCGCTTGCCTCTTGTATGGCCAAGGAAATGAGCACCCAGTCAAAACTATTATAAAAATAGTCGGTTCCGGGCTCGAACAGAAGGGCGTCATCCTTAAAAATTTCAATACCTTCTTTGATAGATAAGGGTTTGTTCAAGCCGTATTCCATGCCTTGGTAACCCCGTATTCCTGCTGTATGGCCCGCAAGTTGCCGAATCGTAAAATCCCATTTTTTCTTCGGGTAATAGGGCACATAGTGATAAAAGGAAGCGTCTAACCCTATTTTTCCTTCGGTGACCATGTGCGCCAATGCGGTAGCGGCAATCGGCTTTGAAACGCTGGCAATTCTAAAGATTGTTGTTTGTGGTTCTATGCGGGTCCTCTTTTCCAAATCGGCGTAACCATACCCTTTTTGTAGTACCGCTTTTCCTTCCTTCAGCACCGTAATCGAAAGGCCCGGTAGTTTCCTTTCATCGACCAAGGCGGATAACAATGCATCTACTTCGGCCAAACCGGCCAATTGGGTGTTTTCGCCCAAGATCCGTTTTGTAGCGAAAAAGTTGTTCAGGTATTTGAGAATTGGGTTCACATCAGCTCAATTTTTTGTTTTTGTGAGGCCTTGCGTTTCGCTAAGATGCAGAAGTCTTTACTACTCTCTGAAAAACAAGCGTCCATTAAACAGCACCTCAACATCGACCACATCGGGCCGGGTAAAACTAACCACATCGCCCGTGCCGCGTATCACTCCCGAAAGCGATTGTTGTGGGTTGATCAACATATCATTGCTTCCCCTATGGTTAAGCCCAACCGTATTGGCAATCAACCCCTGGGCCTCGATTCTAGAATCTCCGGCGGCGATGGTGAGGTTTAGGCTTCCTGTCGTACCCCTTAACTTGAAGTAAGAGATACCGTTCACTACAAGGTTCAAATTCTCGTTGGCTACTTCAAGATCAAATGCCCCATCCGTTGTCTCACTTTCCGGGTTTACAAAACTCTCAGATAACAAAGTCAAGGACGGATAGCTTAAAACACCGTCACTTCGAATAGGCCAACCCGTGCTACTTCGTATTTCAACAATGTTCGGGGCGGTTACGAATACCGTAGTGCTTCCATAATCCCTAAAATAGTTGCAATCGTTGGTATCTCGCAATACCAATCGATCACCTTCAACCGTTGCCGAAACCTCGTTCAGAAGAAATTCACCGGTTTCTACGGTCACCTTGGTTTGCTCACCTTGTTTTAGAACAAGGCTAATATTTTCAAATACCGTTATCTTGGTAAAATCAGAAATCGAAACTTCGTCTCGCACCAAGTTGCCCGCACTTTGCAAGCAATCAGGGGCAGCATCGGTGTTACACGAGTTTACTGTTACACCAAACAAAGTGACAACGAGTACTTTTCCAATTTTGGGAAATGTAGCCCTGACCTTCCTCAGAAGGCAAATGCCAATATGTAAACCTTCCATCTCTTGCATTGAACTTGAACTATAAAATGAACCTCCTAACGGAAAACAACAACCTGTTATAACCGCCACTTCACCATCTAATACCTACGCCGAACTCAACGGCTTCGGCTGCGGCCCCATGCGATTTCAAAGAGATCTCACCGAACCATTTGTCACCAAAATAGCGTTTCATTCCCAATCTGTTATATATTCTTCCCTCAAAATCGAAAGGATAATACACGTAATAGCCCAATTGCGAGGTAAGGCTCAACCTATTAATAAAAAGTTCGTGACCTATGAAAACCCCGACCCGCCGATAATCGGTGTCGGCGGCTACATTATTTTCAGGAAAGGAAATAGATTGAAAGCGAATCAATTCCTTTAAAAAATTGGAGAAAAAAACATCGGTGCCCACCTGTAGGGCACTTTTTCTTCCTACCCTTTTATCAGCATATCCAGATAGGATGAAAAATCCGTATTGACCCGAATCGATAACATCGCTCTCGTTCAGGCCTGACCTAAGAACAAGGTTGTAGCGCACGGGTTCGGTCACTTTTTGCCTTTCGCCCTTGATATATTCTTCCGTGTCATCACGGTTTATCGAATACACCAGGCCCGCATTTAAAACGATGGAATTGGTAGACGTATTGGGCGCCTTAAAGTTGGCGTTGGAATAATGGATCATCGATACCCCCGCCTTAAATCCCAGGTTTCTGAATACATTTTCTTTATGAAAATTGAACATCAGAAAGGTAGAACTCAACAAATGTGAACCATAGGCGTTGTTACGGAAATTGAAGTTCTTATCATAGGGATTGGTCGTATAGGCCACCCCCTGACCTATTCTGAACTGTAGATTTCGCTTGAAGAAATAGAAATTGAAATGCGCATAAAGTCCGAAATTCTTACCCAAGTCCGGGTTGACCATATCTTGGTAAATGAAGGATGCCCCTAAATCGGGATAATTATAACCCTGCTCCCAATCTTCCTTCCCGAAGGTTTTACGGTTGTACCCTAATATTACGCCCGATGGATGCTCGGTAATCAAATGAGAAATATCAGGATTATGAAGATAAATCGACCCGTAAAAGGCACTGGCATCAAAAGTGTACCTGGTCTTTTCCAAATCTTCTTGGCTGAAACCGACCATGACCGTAAGAAGCAAGCAAAAAAGGACTTTTGGGTTCATGGAAAGCAAAGGTAGTTACGAAATTTCAAATATGGTACAGGAAGCACGAAATACAAGGCGCAAGAGTCATGAAAATAGCACCCTATGGGATTGGTCTAAGTTTGGGTAACATACAGATGAAATGCGAAAACAGGGTTACAAAAACCTCAAAATACACCTTTTGCAATTTCCCTGATATTATCCGACTTTCCCATGGAATAATAATGTAGTACTGGCACGCCAGCCTCCCTAAGCTCTTTAGATTGTTGAATGGCCCATTCTACACCTACTTGGCGCACCGCCTTGTTGTCCTTACAATCGTCAACCGCATCGATAAGGTCTTGTGGCAGGTCTATGCGGAAAACCTGCGGTAATAACTGTAAGTGTTTCTTAACGGCAATAGGTTTTATTCCCGGAATAATAGGTACGTCAATACCAATTGCCCTGGCAGCATCAACGAACTCAAAATATTTTTGATTGTCAAAGAACATTTGGGTCACCACGTAATCAGCACCGGCATCTACTTTTTCCTTCAACCTTTTTAAATCTGATTTTAAAGAGGGTGCTTCTAGGTGTTTTTCAGGATAGCCTGCCACACCGATACAAAAGTCGGCGCAATCATCGGTTTCTATAACTTCGTGAAGGTACTTTCCGCAGTTCAAATCATGTATCTGCTTAACCAGACCGAGCGAGTAATGATGACCGCCCTTTGTCGCCTCAAAATACTTTTCTTCACGCATGGCATCACCCCGCAGCGCCATCACATTATCGATGCCAAGATAATGGCAGTCGACCAGAAGGTATTCGGTCTCCTCTTTGGTAAAACCGCCGCAGAGTACATGGGGAACCGTATCAACATTATACTTATGTTTGATGGATGCACATATGCCAACGGTACCAGGTCGCATACGGGTCAATTTTTTATCGAGTAACCCGTCTCTGTCAATGTACACATACTCTTCCCTAGAGGTGGTCACATCAATAAAGGGGGGGGCGAATTCCATTAAGGGGTCAATGTTGTTATATAATTCTTGAATATTCCTACCCTTGACCGGTGGTATGATCTCAAAGGAAAACAAGGTGTTTCCGTTCGCCGCTTTAATGTGATCTGTAACTTTCATTCTTTTTTATCGTTAACGGTTGCTGGTCGACTTCTTGTTTTGGTACTTTTACCCTTAACTTTTCGCCGACTATAACCCACTTTTATTTAATCATCGGCAATATTTGGCGCCAACCATTTAGTAGCCTCTTCTTTTGTAATATTTTTTCTTTTGGCAAAATCTTCAACTTGATCTTCCTTTATTTTTCCCAGACCAAAGTATTTCGCTTCAGGATTTGCAAAATAATACCCAGAGACGGAAGCCGCCGGCCACATGGCCAAACTCTCGGTTAGGGTAACCCCTATTTTCGCCTCTACATCAAGAATCTCCCAAATGGTCAATTTCTCTAAGTGATCCGGACAGGCAGGATACCCTGGTGCTGGTCGAATACCTTTGTACGATTCATTGATCAAATCTTCATTGCTCAAGGTTTCATTTGCCGCATAGCCCCAATGCTTGGTTCTGACCTCTTTATGTAGGTATTCTGCAAAAGCCTCTGCCAACCGATCGGACAATGCCTTTATCATTATAGAACTGTAATCATCAAGATTCTTTTCATGTTCCAGGGCCAATTCAGAGGTGCCGAAACCGGTACTAACACAAAAGCAGCCCATATAATCTTGTTTGCCTATTTCTTTTGGTGCAATAAAATCGGCCAGGGCAAAATCTGCTACACCTTCTTTTCGTTGTAGTTGTTGGCGAAGGGTACGGAAGATGAATGTACGTTTAGATTGCGCCACGACAAGCGGTGCACTAACCGCTTCGCTGTTTTCGACAGCCGATATCGGACCTACAACGATGTCATCATCATTTATAGAATTAGCTGGGAAGAGGCCAAACACGCCTTTTGCCTTAAGCTGCTTTTTATCAATAAGTTGCTTTAACATTTTCTGGGCATCGGCAAAAAGGTCCGTGGCCTGCACACCGACAACATCGTCATTGAGGATGTCGGGATACCTGCCATGCAACTCCCAACTTCTGAAAAAAGGTGTCCAGTCGATAAAGGGCACCAGCACATTTAAATCTTGCTCTTCAATGACCTGAACGCCTAGGTTCTTGGGCTTAACTATCTCGCTTTTATCCCAATCAATTTTGAACTTGTTTTTACGCGCCTCAGCAATCGTTTTATAAACTTTACCCGATGACCGATTTAAAAACTTGTCCCTAAAAACGTCGTATTCATCCTTAATTTTTTTCTTGTAGTTCGAAGAAGTTTCTTTTTGGAGCAAATCGCCCACCACGGTCACGGCCCTAGAAGCATCGTTTACGTGAACAACGGCTTCACTGTACTGCGGGTCTATTTTTACCGCGGTATGCGCTTTACTGGTGGTAGCGCCCCCGATCAACAGGGGAATCTTAAAATTCTTCCGCTCCATTTCTTTCGCCAAATGCACCATTTCATCTAGTGATGGGGTAATTAAACCGCTCAAGCCGATGATATCAACCTGGTGTTCAATTGCCGCAGCGATAATTTTTTCTGGTGGCACCATTACCCCTAAATCAATGATCTCATAGTTGTTACAGGCCAAAACCACGCTGACTATATTTTTACCGATGTCGTGAACGTCACCTTTGACCGTTGCCATTAATATTTTTCCGGCATTGTCGGTGTCACCTACCTGGGGGTTCAAGAGTTTTTCTTCTTCGATATAGGGCAATAAATGGGCCACGGCCCTTTTCATGACCCTAGCCGATTTCACGACTTGAGGTAGAAACATTTTTCCACTACCGAATAAATCGCCCACTACGTTCATACCCGTCATTAAATGGCCCTCGATCACGTCAATGGGTTTTCTCGCAGCCTGCCTTGCCTCTTCTACATCCTCTACAATATATTGGTCAATACCTTTCACCAAGGCCCGTGTGATTCTATCTTGTAAGGGCTCATCACGCCATGATAGGTCAATTTTACTCTCTTTCGCCTTTCCTACCACCGATTCGGCAAAATCTAAAAGCCGTTCTGTTGCATCGTCCCTCCTATTTAAAACAACGTCTTCAACACGTTCCAATAAATCTTTAGGAATATCATCGTATACCTCTAACATGCTCGGGTTTACAATGCCCATATTCATGCCCGCCTTAATCGCATGGTATAGAAATACGGAATGCATTGCCTCCCTTACAGGGTTGTTTCCCCTAAAGGAAAAGGATACATTACTTACCCCGCCGCTGACGCTTGCAAAGGGAAGATTTTCACGTACCCATTTAGTGGCTCGGATAAAATCCAGTGCATTCAATTTATGCTCGTCCATTCCCGTAGCAACGGGAAAAATATTCAGATCGAAAATGATATCCTCTGGGGCAAAACCTACTTTTTTGACCAGAATATCGTACGAACGTTTCGATATTTCTAAACGTCTTTCATAATTATCGGCTTGCCCGACCTCATCGAAGGCCATTACGATGACCGCCGCGCCATAGCGTTTTATCAATTTAGCGTGATGGATGAATTGTTCCTCGCCTTCCTTTAAACTGATCGAGTTGACCACACATTTGCCCTGCACCACTTGCAAACCGGCCTCAATGATCTCCCATTTAGAACTATCTATCATAATGGGAACGCGTGCAATATCAGGTTCGGCAATGACAAGGTTCAAAAACTTGACCATGGCCTTTTTACCGTCGATTAGTCCGTCATCCATATTGATGTCTATGATCTGTGCGCCACCTTCTACCTGTTCTCGGGCAACATCAAGGGCTTCCTCAAATTTCTCCTCCTTAATTAACCGAAGAAACACTTTAGACCCAGCCACATTGGTGCGTTCGCCAACGTTTATGAAATTGGTTTCCGGAGTGACCACAAGGGGTTCTAGACCACTTAATTTGAGGTATCTAGTTGAGGGTTCTTGATTGGTTGTCGGTATTTCAGACCTTTTACTCATCTAATTTCTATCACTTTTAAACTAATTGACAAATCAATTATTCACTTTCTTACCGCTACTAATTCTTTCCTTTTTAGCTCTAGACTCTGCTATCCCTAGATAACTTGAATCAATGGCCCCGTAAACCTCTAGGTTTAAATTTAGCAACGACATCTGAAATAGCCTTAATATGCTCGGGCGTTGTACCACAGCAGCCACCAACGATATTGACAAGGCCCTTCTCAACATATTCTTCTATCTGTTCCGCCATTTGTTCTGGGGTTTCATCGTAGGCACCAAAGGCATTTGGCAAACCTGCATTGGGATGGGCAGAAACGGCATAGTCACTTTTAGCGGACAAGACCTCTAAATGCGGCACCAGTTGACTGGCGCCCAAAGCACAATTAAAACCTACCGACAAGATTGGAATATGGGAAATGGAAATCAAGAATGCCTCGGCTGTCTGCCCTGATAAGGTTCTGCCCGATGCATCGGTAATGGTTCCACTGACCATAATCGGTACATTGATATTTCGTTCTTCCTTTACCTCTTCAATGGCAAAAAGTGCAGCTTTGGCATTAAGGGTGTCAAAAATGGTTTCTACCAGCAGTACATCTACGCCGCCATCTAACAAGGCCTCTACTTGTTGTTTATAGGCCACCCGTAGTTCATCAAAAGAAACGGCCCTATAGCCGGGGTCGTTCACGTCGGGTGACATACTTGCGGTTTTATTGGTCGGACCTATACTTCCCGCTACGAAACGGGGTTTTTTGGGTTCCTTTTCGGTGAACTCGTTCGCCACATTCTTTGCTATCCGCGCCGATTCGTAGTTGAGTTCGTAGACCAGATCTTCCATATGATAATCGGCCATGGCTATGGTGGTGCCAGAAAATGTATTGGTTTCGACGATATCGGCCCCAGCGGCAAAATATTGACGGTGAACATCGGCAATGGCGTCTGGTTGGGTCAATGATAACAGGTCATTGTTACCCTGCAACGGATAGGCCCAATCTTTGAACCGTTCGCCCCGAAAGTCTTCCTCGGTAAATTTATAACGCTGCAACATGGTACCCATTGCGCCGTCCAAAACTAGAATACGATCCTTTAAAATTTCTTTAATGTCTGCCATAACGAATAATACCTAAATTCAAAGAATTGGTTTCACAAGGGTATCAAGTAAGGGAAAGCACAGACCTAAGGTCAATCTCTGTGTTATCTGCCCGCCAACCTGCGGATAGAACGTAGCACCTTCTTAGGGCCTGATTGGCATCAGTATTCGCTAAGGGTTGCTAAGGCTTCAATGGGTCTAATCCCTCCACCTTTCTTGATAACTATTTTCAATGTATTCATGAACTGGGTGCAAAGAAACGTCACAGCCCCAATAAAAGCAAATTATACCTCTGTTTTTTACCATTCAGCCATGAAACGAACCCCTTTGATTTTTGAGCTCGAAGGGGTTTGATGCACAAAATAAACGCTATCAGGCAATGCTCTGAACAACCTCTTTCTTGGCTTCTTTCTTTGAGCCATCAAAGCCTTCCACACCGCCAACGGTGGTATATTTCATTACATAGCGCTTACCCGGATTGATTATTTGATAGGCATATTGACACATTACCGCCGCTTCATGAAACCCTGAAAGAATCAATTTCAATTTACCTTCATAGGTGTTTACATCGCCGATGGCGAATACCCCAGGAATATTGGTCTGATAATCTTTGGCATTATTGACCTTAATGGCATTTTTTTCAATTTCGAGTCCCCAATCGCCGATAGGCCCTAGTTTAGGGGAAAGTCCGAACAGGGGTATAAAGGCATCGACCTCCAAATAGGTTTCTCCTTTTTCTACGTTGTTGTGTTTGATGACCACGGCTTCTAATTGCTCATCTCCATAGAGTTTTACGACCTCGGCCTCGGTGTACAGTTTAATTTTTCCCAATTTGGCAAGTTCAGCTGCTTTTTCGACAGAATCAAGGGCGCCCCTGAACTCGTTCCTGCGGTGTACCAGTGATACCTCGGCAGCTACTTGGGTCAAGAAAATGGCCCAATCTAAAGCGGAGTCACCTCCGCCAGCGATAACCACTTTCTTATCCCTATAGACCTCGGGGTCCTTTATGATATAGGCGACCCCCTTATCTTCAAAATCAACGATGTTTTCAAGGAGGGGTTTTTTAGGCTCGAAGGACCCCAGTCCACCTGCAATAACCACTACCGGGGCTTGATGCCGTGTACCTTTGTTGGTGGTCACTATATATGAACCATCATCTTGCCTGTGCAAGGTCTCGGCCCGTTCGCCCAAGGTAAAACCTGGTTCAAAGGGTTTAATTTGGTCCAGTAGATTGCTTACCAGGTCCCCTGCCAAAATTTCAGTGAAGGCCGGAATATCGTAAATGGGCTTCTTCGGATAGATTTCAGCACATTGTCCGCCAGGTTGTGGCAAGGCGTCGATTAAATGACACTTTAGTTTTAATAGGCCCGCTTCGAACACGGTGAAAAGACCTGTTGGGCCTGCTCCTATAATTAGTATGTCTGTTCTTATCATCGATTTGTATTTTAGTGTTCCGCCCGAATAATAGGCGATTCGATTAACATTTGTTTCCCTATCCTTCGCCCCAACTTTTCAAGCCGAAGCGATCTATTCCTTTTCCCGTCACGTCGGCAAGCAAATTTCGATGGAGGGAGGGCTTAGGATCAAGATTGAAATTTAAATGGTGTCCCTTATTTTTTAACTTTTTAATTTGTCCTTGGTGACCAAAGAACTTGTAATACTGTTCATTTCTTTCACTTTGTGCTCAAAATCGCCTTTTATGGTTTTTCTATAATCATTTAAATTTTGAACCATTTTGCTAATATCCTCAGGAATAACGTCTTCAAAAAATTCGCGAAGGCGTTTGGCCGTTGTCGGCGATTTTCCATTGGTGGAAATCGCAATCTTAACATTTCCCTTAGTAACGATTCCGCCCATATAGAAGTCACAATAGGGCGGATTGTCGGCTACGTTTACCAACTTATCCAATGCCCTACAGTCATTATAAACCTGTACATTCACTTCCGGAACATCGGTAGTAGCAATTACCATATGTTTACCATACAGGTATTTCTGCTGGTACCGTTCGGCGATTAATTCAACATTATACGCTTTGGCCAAGGCCGTAGTGCCCTCGCGAAACATGGGCGAAACCATTGTAATCTTAGCATCAGGGCTAGATTTGGTCAAAAAGTTCAATTTCTCCTCGGCAACGTTTCCACCACCAACGATCAGTATGTGAAGGTTGGCGGTCTTTAAGAAAACGGGGTAGAGGTTGTTGCGTTCCATCATCAGACCGGTACAGTTAGTTCGGCAAATTTTTGGCCAATTTGGGCAATTGTTCGGCGATGTTCAACCACAGCTCCGATGATGATTATCGCGGGATTTGATAATTGTTGCCTTTCAACTTCGTTCGAAATTGTTTCTATTGTTCCTACTCCTATTTTTTCATTCTTGAGGGTACCGTTCTGGATAATCGCTATAGGGGTCTTCGACTTACCTTGTTTCTTGAAAAGTGCAATGATTTGGGGAAGTTTAGACATTCCCATTAAAATCACGACGGTGGCACTCGACCTTGCCGCCAAGGCAATGTCTTTAGATAGCCCGTGATCTTTTGTTGTGGCGGTAATCACCCAAAAACTTTCTGCAGCACCCCTTTTGGTCACCGGAATGTTTTGCAACCCCGGTACCGAAAGGGCCGAAGAAATTCCTGGAACAACGGCAACTTCCAATCCGTGAAGAGCGGCGTACTCCATTTCCTCCGCCCCCCTTCCAAAGACAAAGGGGTCACCTCCCTTTAATCGCACCACATGACCATGAGATTTTGCCCTACTTACAATAAGTTCATTGATTTGCTCTTGCTGGTAGGCATAACATCCTTTGCGTTTACCCACGAAAATATGTTCTGCTTGGGGCGCAAATTCCAACAATTCAGTAGTGGCCAAAGCATCGTAGAGCACAACATCGGCGTTTTGGAGGGCCCTTAGTCCGCGAAGTGTTATCAATTCGACATCCCCCGGTCCTGCACCTACTACGGTTAGTTTAGGAAGTTTAAACATTTGACAACTCTAATTTTCTATACGTTTCCACTTTTTTAAGAAAGCCCATGGCATCGACCAAATAGGTTCTTGCAAAACCCGCTGTGGGCTCATTCTTATTCAATTGAAGTACAAGCTCCTGAAAGTTCTTTCCCAAATCGATTTTCCCGGAGGCGACAAAAATTTCATCAAAATCTTCGATGATACTGATATGCGTATTGGTTTTGGTATTCTCAGCGGTCAGCAATGCCTTCGCGGTGTTCACCATTGACGAATACGAATAATAGATACTGGCCGCCCATTTTTGATCATTCAAGGTTTCTTGTGCATGTTGTATTTTTTCTTCGCTCTCGAACAGGAGTGTCGCGATCAGATCGATGACCACTCCCGCACATTCACCAACCCCGATCGCCTGTTCGTAACGCTCCGTATTTCCCCAGTCGATAAAATCTTCTTGGGTCAGATTTTCTACCTCGGTCAAGGGTTTTAGAAATTCGTAAAAATACATTTGCCCCTTTTCGGCATAATAATCGGGAAAAGACCTGCCATTTCCATTGGCGTCGAAATCGTTCAAAATCAAACGCAAGGCTTCCGGCCCCCTTTTACTGGGCACTTTTACCACCTTATCAGCAAATCGCCCCCTTCCGTTACCGTCATTACCTCCCCCAAGTAAAACCTGTAGGGCGGGCGCGACCAATTTATCCTTCGTTCTGACGCTCATGCCCTGAAAGCCGATATTGGCCATATTGTGCTGCCCACAGGCATTCATGCATCCACTGATCTTGATCACTACATCGGCGTTACTTATGTACTGCGGATATTCAGTTTTAATCACCCTTTCGAGCTCTTGTCCGATGCCCGTGCTGCTGGCGATTCCGAGATTACAGGTATCCGTACCAGGACAAGCGGTGATGTCCAGGGCTTTGTTGTAGCCAGCTTCGGCAAAACCAAGTTTCTGTAGTTCAGTGTAGAAAAAAGCAATTGATTCTTCCTTCACAAAGGGGATGAGAATGTTCTGGCGAAGAGAAAGTCGCAATTCTCCGGCAGCATAATTTTGAACCAAATCTGCCAATAACCGAGCTTTGTCGGTATAGAAATCGCCAAGTAGTACCTTGATACCGATGGCGACAAAACCAGCCTGTTTTTGGGGAACAATATTGGTCGATTTCCATTTTTCAAAAGCTTCCCTGTTTGAAATTAGCACCTTTGGAACCGGGTTCTTAGAGGCATTTATCTTTGGGTAGGCCGATGCATCAATGGCAAAAGTTTTATGTGCGACGGCTTTTTGCTCCGCTTCCAATAAATGTTTGAAGCCGTCAAGACCTTCATCCTTCAACAAGAATTTCATACGCGCCTTTGCCCTGCTCTTTCGTTCACCGTAGCGATCAAAAACCCTGACAACACCTTCCATAAGTGGTATGATCTTATCGGAGGGAAGAAAAGTGTACAACTCATCGGCATGGCGGGGCTGTGATCCCAAACCACCACCGAGCATGACCTTAAAACCCTTGACACCATCCTTTATTTTGGCGATAAAACCTAGGTCGTGCATGTATGAAAGTCCGGTATCGGCATCACTACAAGAAAACGAGACTTTGAACTTGCGCCCCATTTCCTGCCCTATGGGGTTCCTTAAAAAATATTCAAAAACGGCATGCGCATAGGGCGAAACATCAAAAGGTTCGTCCATATCGATACCCGCTGTTTCGCTTGCCGTAACGTTTCGAACGGTATTGCCGCAGGCCTCACGCAGGGTGACCTCATCTTTTTCTAACTGTGCCCACAATTCGGGTGTGCGATCTAGGTCTACATAGTGAATTTGAATATCTTGACGGGTGGTAATGTGTAACCTGCCGGTAGAATATTCGTCGGAGACGTCACAAATTCGCCTGAGTTGGTTAGAAGTCACTTTTCCGTAAGGAAGTTTAATACGAACCATCTGAACACCAGGTTGCCGCTGCCCATAAACCCCGCGTGCCAAACGAAGGCTACGGAATTTCTCTTCATCTAACTTGCCTTCCTTGAACTCAAAAATCTTGCGCTCTAGTTCAAGGATGTCTTTCTCAACGACCTGATTTTCGATTTCTGTTCTGAAACTTTGCATACTATTTTTCCCGTCTAACCTCTTTTAAAAGGAACACTTGCATGGGCGGCAAGCATTTTTATTTATATTTTTCCTATGGATTTGATAGGATTAAACGTAACACCACTTCGTAACAAAATAGGAACGCCCGTTTCACCCCCGTACCATTTTCAATTGATGAACCCGGCACCCACCGTACTGTTCGATTGGGTATCGATCATTATGAACGACCCGTTGGTCCTATGATCTTTGAACTTGTCGAAATAAATAGGCTTGTTCAATTTAAAGGTCACCTGCGCAATATCGTTCATGCCGAGGCCTTGGTCCACATGGGTATCGATACCCGAATAATCGGGCTTGATCTTATGGTGCAGCGTTTCAACCTTGGCCAAAACCTTGTTCACGCCGTGTTGTACCACATATTTGTTGCCAGGTATCAATTTTCGCGAATCCATCCACGCGATGGTTGCCGTAAACTGTTTATCAATAGTGGGCAAATCGCCAACCTTTACCAACATATCGCCCCTGCTTACGTTGATCTCATCTTCTAAAGTAATGGTCACTGATGAGCGCCGCGAGGCCGTTTGGTATTTTTTATTATGGAAATATATTTCCTTGATTTTCGAAGTAGTCATAGACGGGAGCGCCACAACTTCGTCGCCAACGCTCAGTTCACCCCCATAGACTTTACCCGCAAAACCCCTAAAATCATGGAATTCCTCGGTTTTTGGGCGAATTACATATTGTACGGGAAACCGGGGCGTGCCTACGTTGGATACGGCGGCCATGTCTAAGCCCTCTAAATGTTGTAACAAGGTTTCACCGGTGTACCACGGCATATGCTGCGATCCGTTGACCACGTTATCGCCCTTGAGTGCACTTACAGGTATGAAGGTGATCCGTTGTTCTTCATAATCACGCTTGGCCATTAATATTGAAAAATCGTTCTTAATGGCCGTATACCTTTCCTCTGAAAAACCCACGAGATCCATTTTATTGATCGCGACGATAACCTCTTTGACCCTTAATAAATTATTGATGAAAAAGTGGCGGTTGGTTTGCTCGATGACCCCTTTACGGGCATCGATCAAAATAATGGCCGCTTGCGAGGTAGATGCGCCCGTAACCATATTGCGGGTATATTCAACGTGCCCAGGGGTATCGGCAATGATATAACTCTTGTTCGCGGTAGAAAAATAGATATGGGCCACATCAATGGTAATGCCCTGTTCACGTTCGGCCACCAAACCGTCGGTCGCCAAGGAAAAATCGAGGTAATCGTACCCTTTTTGTTTACTGGTCTTTTCAATGGCTTCAAGTTTATCGCTGGTCAGCGATTTTGTATCGTACAACAACCTGCCGATCAAGGTGCTCTTACCATCGTCAACGCTACCGGCAGTGGCTATTTTCAAGCTGCGCAACGCCCCTTTCACGGTTGCGGATGGGATAATTTTTTCAATTTTTTCCAAACTTTGGATATCGTTCATTGGTTATCGATTTTATGTAGCCGTATTTTGATGTAGCCCCATTTGGCGATACGGCCGATTTTTAAAAATACCCCTGTTGCTTTCTTTTTTCCATGGCGGCCTCAGAGCGTTTGTCATCGATCCTGGCGCCCCTTTCAGAAATGCTCGAATCGCGTATTTCCTGCACTACAGATCCAATATCGCTGGCCTCTGACAAAACGGCCGCGGTACAGCTCATATCGCCCACTGTGCGGAACCTGACCATAAGTTCAAGTACCGCCTCGTCTTCTTCTTGGTATACAAATTCGGAATGTGACCAAATCAAGCCATCGCGCACGAATACCTTGCGTTTATGAGCAAAATAGATGGATGGGATTTCAATTTTTTCTTTTTCGATATACGACCAAACATCCAACTCCGTCCAGTTCGAAATGGGAAAAACGCGCACGTTCTGGCCCAATTCGATTTGGCCGTTGAGCATATCGAACAATTCAGGCCGCTGGTTTTTCTCGTCCCACTGGCCGAAATCGTCACGAACCGAAAAAATGCGCTCTTTTGCCCGTGCCTTCTCTTCATCGCGCCTGGCCCCGCCAATACAGGCATCGAACTTGAATTCTTCAATGGCATCCAACAACGTGGTGGTCTGCAATGCATTTCGGCTTGAATACTTGCCCGATTCTTCTTTGACCTTGCCTTGGTCAATGGAATCTTGAACATTGCGCACGATCAACTCGAGCCCTAGTTCGTTTACCAACTTATCCCTAAATTCAATGGTCTCCGGAAAATTGTGGCCCGTATCGATATGCATTAGCGGAAAGGGAATTTTCGCCGGCCAAAACGCTTTTTGTGCCAAGCGCACCAAGGTGATCGAATCTTTTCCGCCCGAGAACAAGAGTACGGGCTTTTCAAACTGCGCCGCTACCTCGCGAAAAATATAGATGGCCTCGTTTTCAAGCGGGTTGATGTGTGAGGTGTCTTGCAATATGTTGGTTTCGGCTATCATGTACAGTTCAATTTATCAAATTGGGCCTTTAAGCCCCATACTTCACTTTTTTACTTTTATAAATGCGTTGCATTAGGTGTGCAGCCCACATTCGCGGTTTTCGAGAACCTTGGTCGGATCAAAATACCGGTGTTCATTGGGCAGGCCCAGTTGGGTCAAATAGGCATCGAGCTGCGCGTCTGACCAATGGTAAAAGGGCGACACCTTCAACACCCCATCTTTGCCCATACTCAAAATATCAAGGGAATCGCGCAGGGCGGTTTGTCCTTTTCTTAGGTTGGTGAACCAAACATCGGGCCGATGCACGGCCATGGCACGGCGAAAAGGTTCAAGTTTGACCTGTTCGGTAAAATCGGCATGGGCGGGATCGGTAATCTGCGGTATGCCCATAACGGCATCGCGGTGCGCTGCGGTCTTTTTTGGAACATAAAGGTCCACGTTCAAATGCAACCGCGCGATCAAATCTTCGGCATGTTTGTACGTATACGGAGTGTTATAGCCGGTATCGCACCAAATTATGGGTATACCTTTTTCCACATGGGTAACCGCATACAAAATTGCCACTTCGTACGGACGGAAATTGGTGGTCACTACCGGTTTATTGGCGTGTGTAATGGCCCAACCCACAATCTCGTCAGGAGAGGCGTATTTGAACCTATCGTTATGTTCTTTTATAATCGTTTCATTAAAAACCATACTCTTATGTTTTAGCGCCCCCATTGGATACGGTTCCAAATACGTTCATGAAAATAATATAGGATCATTTTGGTAAAAAGTTCAACCGCACCAATAGCAATGGCCAACGTAGGCTTACCGGTTATGAGCCATGAAATGAGCACGGTATCTAAGGTTCCAATGACCCTCCAACTTATGGCTTTTACTACACTACGCCAAGGTTTTTCAGAGGCACGATCTTCTTTATAGGTTGTTTTTGACGCTTTGTTGTTAAGTATGACCTGATCCGTTATCATGTAAACCAAATTTTAAATATTATCCTATCGGTTTAATAGGATAAACAAAAATACTTCATTTTTTGGAAGCAAATGTTAAAAAGGTTGAAAAAAATAATTTAATCTATAGATTTAATAGATTAATAATTTTGTCCATATTTCGTTGCAATTTTTCAAATCAAATGGACAATTGGACAAGAATTTAGTAATGCATTTACTTTTAAGGAAGCCCTTTTTAAAAACCGGACGAAATCGGCCATGGAAGCCTAGGCATACTTTAACCTCAAAATGATCACAATGCCAAGTCTGCCAAGGTGTTGTTTCGGTAAACCGCCAAATTGGCGTCCCTGACCTTCAGCATCAATTTATTTACGGAACATGTTCTCTCATCGGGACAATCATCACACTTTTCATAGAAGTTTAAACTTACGCAGGGCACCATGGCAATGGGCCCTTCTAAAACCCGCATAATATCGGTCATCAAGATTTCCTTTGGGGCTTTTATCAGGTAATAACCCCCGCCCTTTCCTTTTTTAGAACCAAGAAAGCCAGTTTTACGAAGAGACAACAAAATACTCTCCAGGAACTTTTGAGAAATGTTCTCCTGCTTGGCAATTGCCGCTATTTGAACCGGGGCATTACCATGCTGCGAAGCTAAAAAGGCGAGTGCCTTTAAACCGTATTTTGTCTTTTTCGAGAGCATGCCGCTAAGATAGCGAAAAAGAGCTTGCTGTGCGTACTTGTCAGCAGCTGAGCCGACATTGAAAATGAAGCCGTGCTAGGCAAGCGCCTGCCGAATATCGGCAATAATATCGTCTACGTGCTCCAACCCGACCGATATGCGCACCATGCCATCTGTAATGCCGGTTTCCGCCCTTTCGTCCGCCGTTAATTTACTATGCGTAGTGGAGGCCGGGTGGGTTACAATACTTCTAGAATCGCCCAGATTGGCCGAAAGGGACAATAATTTTATAGCATCGAAGAACTGCTGACCAGCATGCAGGCCACCCTTGATTTCAAAGGCCACTACACAACCCCCTGCCTTCATCTGTTTTTTGGCAACCTCAAATTGAGGATGTGATTTTAAGAAGGGGTATTTTACCCAATTGACCCTAGGATGATTCTCTAAAAACTCGGCTACCTTTAACGCATTGTCGCAATGACGGTCAACCCGCACTGCCAAGGTCTCCAAACTTTTCGACAATACCCATGCGTTGAAAGGTGACAACGTGGGGCCGGTAATTCTTGAAAATCTATAAATTTTCTCGATCAATTCTTTACTGCCAACTGTGATACCGGCAAGCACCCTACCCTGGCCGTCCATCAATTTAGTGCCCGAATGGATCACCAGATCGGCCCCGTATTTTATGGGTTGCTGTAAATAGGGCGTTGCGAAACAATTATCGATTATCATGAGCAACTTGTGCTTTTTTGCAATATTTCCCAATGCCTCCAGATCGAGTACATCAACACTGGGGTTGGTGGGCGATTCGGCATAGATAAGTTTGGTCTTTGGTGTGATGAGTTTCTCGATACCTGCCAAATCATCGATTCTAAAATAACTGTGCCCTATGTTCCATTTCGGGAAAAAGCCGGTGAACAAACTATGGGTAGATCCAAAAATATTCCGAGCTGATACTATATGGTCACCACTCTCCAATAGGGCCGCAAAAGTTGAAAAGACGGCTGCCATACCAGAAGCGAAGGAGAAGCCGTCTTCAGCACCTTCCATCTGGCAGACTTTTTGAATAAATTCAGAAGAATTCGGATTCGAATACCTTGAATAAATATTCCGCTCCTTTTCCTCTGCGAACGAAGCGCGCATATCTTCCGCATCCTCAAAGACGAAACTTGAAGTTAAATATAAAGGAACCGAATGTTCCAGGTTCTGGGTACGTTCTGACTGCGTTCTAATGGCATCTGTTTCGAACTTATTTTTCATATGTCAACATTACTTGGCCGAACCTTGGATCAGCCTATGGTATTAAACGATTATGCTACATTCTAGACTACTACCTCTCCTTAAGGAATTTGAAGTGGCCCAAAATCAACCTTTCTCGGCAATTCTCAAGATATCACCAAAAACTCCTCTGGCCGTGACCGCGGCGCCCGCCCCCGCCCCTTGAATCACTAACGGGTTTTTACCGTACGACTCGGTATAAATCTCGATGATCGAATCAGATCCCCTTACTTGCCCCAGGGCACTTTCTTTAGGTACTGAGATTAGTTTCACTTCCAGTTCGCCTTTCTCCTTCTGTAGGTCACCATACAGATCGCCCACATATCTGAGTACATGATTGGGTTTTTGGTTCTTCTTGATCGCGTTGAACTTATCATCGAGAATTTCCAAGTGATTTAGAAAATTGGCTACCGTTCCTTCCTGTAATTGCTCTGGAATTAGATTTTGTATCTTTACATCTGACAACTCGTTGCTTAACTCAAGTTCGCGCGCCAAAATCAATAGTTTTCTTCCCACATCGTTGCCTGAAAGATCTTCTCTTGGGTCCGGCTCGGTAAAGCCTTGCCGTATGGCATCCTTTAAGATACTGGAAAACGGCGCATCAACTTCTGAAAAAGTATTGAAAATATAACTTAGACTTCCAGAGAACACCCCTTTTATACGTGTAATGTTCTCGCCTGAAAGGTGCAATAGCTTTATGGTATCTATCAGTGGTAAACCTGCGCCCACATTGGTTTCATACAGGTACTGCTTTTGGTTCTTCGCGAGTTCTTCACGTAATAATTGGTAATAGTCGAAGCCAAGGGTATTGGCTATCTTGTTCGAGGATACTAAATCGAAGCCGTTTTCTACGAACTCGAAGTAGTTCGCCACGAAATCTTCGTTTGCGGTATTATCGACCACGATCAGGTTCTCCAAATGATTATCCTTTGCAAAGTCAAAGACATCTTTAAGTTCATATGCTCTACCTTTAGATGCTATGGCAGCCTTCCATCCTTTGGTAATTCCGTTTTTGTTCAAAAGGATTTTTCGGGAATTCGCTATCGCAAATACGTTCAAATCAATTCCCTTGCGTTTGGCAATGGTATCTGAAGATTTTAGAATCTGGTCGATTAATGTTCCCCCAACATTACCATGCCCGAAGAGCGCCAGGTTTACTTTTTTGCTTATCCCGAAAATCTGACCGTGCATCACGTTCAGTGCCTTGTTCAAATCTGATGTCTTAACCACCAGACTCACGTTCTTGCCCGAAACGGTATTATTAAAAAGCAATGGAACGATCTGGTTTTTAATCAATGCGTTGTAAGGTTTGTGAAATGTACTCAAGTCTTGCCCCACAATAGAAATGACCGACACCTCATCGACCACTGTAATCATATTGATATCCTTAGACCTAAAATCGTTGCTGAATTCTTTGTTCAGGGCATTTTTGGCCAATTGGGCCTTATTCCTTTTGACCACAAGACCAATACCCCTTTCAGAAGAGCCTTGAGAAATTATACTAACGCTGATATTGTTCTCTTCCAAGGTTTTGAAGATACGGGCGTCGATGCCCACTTTGCCCAGTAACCCCCTACCCTCAAGGTTTATCATCGAAACATCTTCAATAACCGATAACGACTTTATGCCTTCTTTACTTGACTTTGCACTGATCAAGGTACCTTCGTTATCATCATTGAAGGTATTTAAAATCCGCAAGGGAATATTCTTCTCTATCAACGGGATGATCGTTTTGGCATGTAAGATCGTTGCCCCGAAATTGGCAAGTTCATTTGCTTCCGCATAAGATAGGTTAGCGAGTCTTTTGGCTTCAGGAACGTAATCTGGGTTTGCTGTGAATATCCCGTCAACATGGGTGTAGTTCTGTAGTTCTTCGGCATCTAAAAAATTGGCCAGAAGAGCGGCTGAGTAGTTGCTGCCGTTTCTGCCCAAGGTTGTTGTTTCACCTGCCAAGGTAGAAGCGATAAAACCCGTAATCACGGCAACCGACCCTTCAGGAAGCGCTGCGAACTTCTTTAGAATATTCTCCTTTGATTCGTGTTCCAGAACCTTCGCATCGCCAAATGTGGCATCGGTTTTTATCAGTTCCCTGGTATCCCACAATACCGCGTTGACATCTTTACCGATCAGCAATTTGGTCACCAACTTGGTAGAAATCAATTCGCCATAGGCCAACACTTCATCTTTGATCTTGGCACTATAATCGCCCAATAGAGAAACTCCCTCGAAAAGTTTGGCAAGGGCATTCAATTCTGCCCCAAAATTTACATTTGAGAACGTGTGTTTTTGGTACTTTTCAAAAGCATCGAATTCTTTGGAATAGTTCTTGCCCATGGCCGCATTTTCCAATATCCGTTCTAACTGATCGGTAGCTTTTTCCCTGGCCGAAAGTACTACCGCGATGTTCTCACCATTCTTCACCTTGGAGGTAATGATGTCCAGAACCCTAGCAAGGCCCTCGCCATTACTTAGCGATTTACCACCGAATTTCAATATTTTGGGTTTACGTACTTTTCCATTGGTATTGAAAATTCCGCTCAATAATTTTTGCATTTGGTCGAACTCTATCAAAAACGCGTCATGGCCATGCAAAGACTGTACTTCACCATAGGTCACGTTACTTTTCGCCTGTGCCAATTGTTTGAAGGTATCCTTATTTTCTTGTGCTGTAAAAAATAGATCCGAATCTACCCCTATAATATGGATGTTCGTCTCGCTGTTCTGAACACCCAAAAAAGCTTGGTCGCCGTACCGGGTAATATCAATGGTTCTTAGTAACTGGTTCATCAACTTATAGGCGGAAAGCTGAAAGCGTTCCTGCAATTTGACACCGTGGTGCATGAGCCAGCTTTCGACATTGAAAACCTTTAATTCTTCATTGGTACTGCGTTGAAAACGTTCTTTAAATGATTCTGGGGTACGGTAGGTCAACATAGCGTGCATACGCGCATCATGCACCGGTTGTTTCGAATTGACCAGGAACTGTTCTTGAATCTGGCAATTTGCTATAAGCCAATCAGTTGATTTCCAATCTGATGCTACCGGAATTAAATGTTCTGTCAACTTCGGGTTCAAGGCGGCCATCTCCCATGCGATTCCGCCTCCAAGTGAACCTCCGATTATGGCGAACAACTTTGAGATTTGTAACTGGTCTAGTCCCAACAAGAAAATCTTGGCTATATCCCCTGCAACAAAATCTTTATAGTTATCAATAACGAAACTATCATAGCCGTTTCCTGGAATGTTGAAGGAGAGCACTGTATACCTATTCGTATCGATACATTTTCCGTCTCCGATAAGTGCAGACCACCAGCCATCTTTTCCGGTAACGTTAGAATTACCTGTCAGGGCATGGTTGACCAGAACAATTGGCGCCGAATGCAGCTCTCTGCCGAAAATTTGATAGGATAGTTCAATATTTTGGGTTACCCCACTTAAGGTGGTGTAATTTGCTATTTTTAGGTGATGGAGCATACTATTGTCGATAAAAGACCCCCAAGTTTTTGCATACCTTAGGGGCCCTAGATAATTTAGGCAAAAACAGATTTATCTACCGTTGCGAACGCCTGTTCCAAATC
Source organism: Flavobacteriaceae bacterium (assembly GCA_050330515.1). Lineage (GTDB taxonomy): Bacteria > Bacteroidota > Bacteroidia > Flavobacteriales > Flavobacteriaceae > Maribacter_C. Next base: position 21,719 of record JBHJNU010000109.1, read on the forward strand.
GGCCTTGAGATCCTCAATATCCTCTAAACCAATAGAAAGTCTTATGAGATCTTCTGATACTCCCGCGCTGGCCTGTTGTTCTTTAGTTAACTGCTGGTGCGTTGTACTTGCCGGATGAATGATCAATGATTTTGTATCGCCAATATTGGCCAACAAAGAGAATATTTTAGTAGCATCGGTAACTTTTTTTGCAGCTTCGAAACCACCCCTGATACCAAAGGTAACCAAGCCACTTTGGCCATTGGGCAAGTACTCTTTTGCCAGTTGGTAATACTGATTATCCTTTAAGCCCGGGTAGTTCACCCATGCCACCTCGTTTCTACCCTGAAGCCATTTTGCCAGTTCAAGGGCATTGGCGCTGTGTTGTTTTATGCGTACCGTCAAGGTCTCAAGGCCTTGAATAATTTGAAACGCATTAAACGGACTTAATGCCCCCCCAAAATCACGCAAACCCTCCAATATCAGTTTAAAGGTAAAGGCCGCCGCACCTAAGGCCTCGCTATAGACCAAACCATGGTATCCTGCTGATGGCTCTGTAAATTCAGGAAATTTACCATTGGTCCAATCGAACGTACCGGCATCTATTATGGCTCCACCTAAAGAGGTTCCTTGCCCGCCAATATATTTGGTCAATGAATGGATGACCAGGTTTGCACCATGCTCAATTGGGTTTAACAAGGCTGGGGTTGCTACTGTATTATCTACTATAAAGGGTACTTTTGCCGCTTTTGCTTCCTTTGAAATGGCCTTTAAGTCAAGCACATCCAATTTCGGATTCCCCAAAGACTCAACAAAGAAAGCCCTGGTATTTTCTTGCACGGCATCCTTGAAAGCGCTAGGGTTTGAAGCATCCACAAAAGTAGTCGTGATACCCAATCTGGGCAAGGTAACGTTCAACAAATTAAAAGTTCCCCCATACAAACTGCTAGATGCCACAATATGGTCACCTGTCTTTAAAAGGGTTAACAACCCTGTTGAGATAGCAGCCGCTCCTGAGGCAAAAACAACGGCCCCAATGCCGCCTTCAACGGCTGCAAGTCTTTCTTGCAATATTTGGTTGGTTGGATTGTTGAGGCGGGTGTAGATGAACCCTAATTCACCCAATGAGAATAGGCGTGCCGCATGATCCGTATCGTTAAAGACGTACGAGGTAGTTTGATAAATAGGCACCGCCCTTGTACCACCAGTTTGTGTTGTGTCATGCCCGGCATGTAGCGCGTTCGTAGCTAATTTTTGTGTACTCATGATTTTGTTTTTTTAAGGTTAGGCCCCTTGATCTGCCCGGGGCACGAAAAAATTTTTAAAAAAGCCAAACCCTAGCAGGCCAACGCTGCGGCTAGGTAAAATCAAAAAGTTATAAGAAAGCGAAAGATTACTATTGGTAATCTGATTTTCGTTATCTGCCGCAGATGCTGAACCGAATTTAGCACTTTGGTAGAATTTAGCACCTTCTTTGTTTCATTTGTTTGGCAAAAGCCACAAAGGGTTGCTAAGGTTTCAAAGGGTCTATTCCCTCCACCTTTCTTGATAACTATTCAATACGTGTTTGAACTTTTAAGTGTCGCAAATATAGAGTCGAAATGTTTAAGTATCCTAACAATTGTGAAAATAATTTTTGAACCTAGCGAAAAATCACAGATTAAACGCCTTTTTTACGGTGTCTACCATGTCAAGTTTCTCCCATGTGAACAGTTCTACTTCTTTCACGATCCGCCCATTATAGGGTGATTCGAAGACCTTGGTCACTATTTTTGGGTCTTTGCCCATATGTCCGTAAGCGGCAGTTTCCAAATAAATAGGATTTCGTAGTTTCAACCGATTTTCGATCGCGAACGGACGCATATCGAAAAGGTCGGCTACTTTTTCGGCGATTTCCCCATCGGTCAGATCGATGTTGGCCGTACCGTAGGTATCTACGAAAATCGATGTTGGTTTTACGACACCTATAGCGTAACTAACCTGAACCAGAATTTCGTCGGCAATACCGGCCGCCACCAGGTTTTTCGCAGCATGTCTGGCCGCATAGGCCGCACTGCGATCCACCTTGCTCGGATCTTTACCACTAAAGGCTCCGCCGCCATGGGCCCCCTTGCCGCCATAAGTATCCACTATTATTTTTCTACCGGTTAAACCTGTATCCCCGTGCGGGCCGCCAATTACGAATTTGCCCGTAGGGTTGATATGGTAGGTAATCTGACCGTCAAAAAGAGCCTGTATTTTTACTGGCAATTGTGCTTTCACCCTTGGAATCAAGATGGAAACCATATCAGATTTTATCTTGGCCAACATTTTGTCATCGTCCGAATCGAATGGGTCATGCTGTGTTGATACTACAATGGTATCGATGCGCTGCGGAACATTGTCATTTGAATATTCAATGGTCACCTGTGATTTTGCGTCTGGTCTTAGGTAGGTTATTTGGCTACCCTCTCTTCTTAAATCGGCCAAAACCCTGAGAATTCGATGCGATATATCTAATGCCAAAGGCATATAATTGCCAGTCTCCTTGGTCGCATACCCGAACATCATACCCTGATCGCCGGCCCCCTGTTCTTCCTTGGTACCGCGATCTACGCCTTGATTGATGTCTTGCGATTGTTCGTGAATCAAAGAAATTACACCACAAGAATCACCACTGAATTGATACTCGCCTTTCGTATAACCGATTTTATTGATGACCTCACGGGCGATATTCTGAACATCTAAATACGTATCACTCTTAACTTCACCCGCAAGTACTACCTGCCCTGTTGTAACCAAGGTCTCACAGGCTACCTTACTCTCAGGGTCGAAGGCCAAGAAATTATCTAAAAGTGCATCACTGATCTGGTCCGCTACTTTGTCAGGATGCCCCTCACTAACAGATTCCGATGTAAATAAATATGACATAACTGTAAAATACCGAGTTAAGACTGCTGAAGCTGCTAAGAGAAGTATGAAACTAAAAACTTAGTATCAACTGCTTTAGCATTTTTTACGAGGTTGCAATCAGTCAAATCCTTCCTCTTGTTCGAGCAACAAAAATATGAAAATTGTTTTGTTAGGAAGGGTCATTTACAAAGAATTTGTCAATACCGTGTAGTTCAAGAAATTATCGCTGCATTTCAACAACTATTCTTTCGCAAACCCCGTATACTTCGTATATTGTGTGGCATTCCCCTAAAAGGATCAGCTAACCAAAAAATAGACTTTCAATATGCATATCGCAGTTGCAGGAAATATCGGTGCGGGAAAAACCACCTTGACAAAGTTACTTTCAAAACATTACAAATGGGAGGCCCACTTCGAAGATGTAGTCGATAATCCTTATCTCGACGATTTCTACACCCAGATGGAACGTTGGAGCTTCAACCTACAAATCTATTTCCTGAACCATCGGTATCGCCAAATCTTGAAGATACGAGAATCAGGCAAGAACATCATTCAAGACCGCACGATTTATGAGGATGCTTACATCTTCGCACCCAACCTTCATGCTATGGGACTTATGACAAACCGTGATTTTACCAATTATTCAAGCTTGTTCGAATTAATGGAAAGTTTGGTGCAGCCGCCCGATCTATTAATTTATCTGAGGAGTTCAATACCAAATTTGGTAAGTCAAATACATAAACGCGGGCGAGATTATGAAAATTCGATTTCAATCGATTATCTGAGCCGATTGAACGAACGCTACGAGGCATGGGTTCAAAGTTATAAAAAAGGAAATCTGTTGATCATTGATGTTGATAGCCTTGATTTTGTTGACAACCCTGAAGATTTGGGCCATGTCATCAACAAAATAGATGCCGAGATTAATGGCTTGTTCGAGCTTAGATAAACCTGTTAGCCTTTGCGTGGGCGATCGCCTGTTCGCTGCTTTCTACCAAAAGTACCGGTATTCGGCTATAATCTTTGAATAGATGGCGTATACGCAACATCTTTTTTTCATGCCTTACACTCCGTAGGTAAATGGCCAGGATACGGTGAGGATGGGTTTCAACTATTTCTAGATAAATATCGGCATCATGTTCTCCGCTATCACCGATAAGAATAAATTTAAGCTCAGGGTACGTTTGGAGAATATTCAAAATTTCATGGTGCTTTTGCGGTTTTTCAGCTTTTCGATTTCGAAAACTCGACATGCTACGCAGTAGTATGGGCCCTTTGGGGAAGTTGTTCTTCCTTAAAAAGAAATCAAGGTACCGATAGAGGTTCCAAGGGCTATGACTAACATAAAAAATTGGGTTGGCGTTCGAACCCGAACCGCCCCTATGCAACAAATGGTAGAATTCAGCCGCACCTTCCAACGGTATTCGTTTGGCGGCCGTCTTGAAAAAAGTGTTTACGACTACCTGCCACTTGAGCCATGACACTACCCCGGTGTGCAAAATGGTATCATCGATATCACTGGCCACGCCAAATTCGGCCTCCGCCGTCGGTAGCAAAATCTCTCCCGGAAATCGGTTCGCATTGTTGGTTTTGAGGTTCAGTTGGGGATCATCAAAAGAGATATCGAATGCTAGCCACCCCTCAGAATTGGCAAACTTGCCCAACCCATGAATCTGAATATCGAACTTGTAATACCCCTCCGAATCGGTGTGGGTATAATACATCCTTCCATCAGGTAAGGTCAATCTCAACTTGGCATTACCTACCTCGTCGGTCTCAAAGCGCTTGATGCTGTTAAAAAGCAATTGAAAGAAACCCTTTTGCTCCAAATCGATGTTTTCATCTTCAAGGGCCCGGCCGCGAACGTACAAATGTGTATCAGTACCGTAACTCTGAAAGTTGATGATCTGAAGTTGGTCCTTTTTACCGAAGAATGCCATATATCAAATATAGAAAATAGGTTTGTTTACGAGCACCACCAGCACTAAAAAACGTTGACACCAAGAATTTGGCTAGGCAAAAGGCTTCTTTCACTCATTCGAAAGCAGCGTTCACTCATTGCATGTTTTTTAAAGGATCCAATGCCTCTATCTTCAACCTTATAAACCACGATCGCCAATTTCTAAAAACTACCGACGCTTATAGCATTATGTTCAACCGGCCTACATTACATGAAGGCCAAAAATCAAAAAAAATGGAACTTAAAAAAAATCCGAAAAAAGACCTGACCCAAAACAGTGGTATCTATTTTGCCATTGGGCTATTCCTTGTCATGGCATTAACTTATGCCGCCTTGGAGTGGAAATCGTTCTATGACACTGTAGATTATCAATTTACGATGAATATAGAGGAAGAATTAATTGAGGAAATTGAACTTTTCAATATTGAAAAACCCAAACCAGCACCCCTGGTGGTTCCTCCGGTTATAGAAATTGTACCTGACCATGAGGAAATAATAGAGTCCGTAATAGATGCGGTAGATCCTAATCAAGATACCGAAATAGCCAAGGTTGAAGATATTGAAGTTGCAAAAATCGACCCAGATCTATCTATTCCTTTTTCGGTAATAGAGGACGTACCTGTCTTTCCCGGCTGTGAAAACGAAGCTGACAAAAGAGCGTGCTTCAATAAAATGATGCAAAAACACATCATAAAGAACTTCCGATATCCTGAACTTGAAAAGGAAATGGGTATTCAAGGAAAGGTAAATATCATGTTCGAAATTCAGAAAGATGGCAGCATTGGCAATGTACGAATGAGGGGTCCTAACAAAAACCTAGAAAACGAGGCGGCCAGAATCATCGATAAATTACCCAAAATGACACCTGGCAAACAACGTGGTAATCCAGTTCGGGTTCCGTTCAGCATCCCGATAACATTTCAATTGCAATAACAAGGCATATAAAACCATCGGCCAGTACGCCGATGGTTTTATTTAATCAATTTCATATGATACCAAAAAAAAATGCACAAAATGACCTGACCCGAAACAGTGGTGTCTATTTTGCCATCGGGCTATTTCTTGTAATGGCATTAACTTATGTTGCCCTGGAGTGGAAATCGTTCTATGAAAATGACTTTCAAAAAATAGGTCAGCCAATTGAGCCCGAACCAATCGATGTAGCACCCCTAATACAATGGAAAAAACCTCCGCCACCACCACCACCGGTTGCTCCACCAGTTATCGAGATAGCTCCCGATGATCCCCAAATTATTGAAACCGATATGGGATCAACCGAAACAGATCAAAACCATGGAATCATTAAAGTTAGTGAAGTAAATTACGAAGAAGTTGAAGAAGATCTCCCAATTCCTATTTCAGCAGTGGAGGTAGTGCCTATCTTTCCTGGGTGCGAAAATGAATCGGATAAACTAGCATGTTTCAAAAGGATGATTACAAAGCATATCAAAAAAACATTACGTTATCCTGATATTTCGCAAGAAATGGGTGTTCAAGGAAGAGTCAATGTTCTTTTCACTATCCAAAAAGATGGTTCCATTGGAGAGGTTAAAATGAGGGGACCTGACGCGAACCTAGAAAAAGAAGCACTTCGAATTATTGACAGGCTACCCAAGATGACTCCCGGCAAACAAAGCGGGAGACCAGTTCGGGTTCCGTTCAGCATGCCGATAACATTTCAATTGCAATAACAGCACATTATATAAGCATCGGCCAGCTGGCCGATGCTTATAATTTTATCTAATTAAGTATGCGACCAAAAAAGAACCCAAAGAACGATTTGAACAGCGATACCGGTATCTTCTTTGCAACAATACTTTTACTTTTATTGACCCTGACCTATTTGACTCTCGAATGGAAAAGCTATTATAAAAGTGATTATTCCGATACCTACCCTAGGGTTGAAGAAGGCCTAATAGAAAAAAACATGTTACGCAAATAACAACCAAGGTAAGCGCTACAAAAGATCCGATACGAAGTGATATCCATACTGAAGAAGACTCTATACTGTTAATCCAATTTCCTGCTGAGGAGGCTATCATCCTTGGCTGTTCTCTTGTAGAAAACTATCCTGTTTTTCCGGGCTGCGAAGATGAAAAAGATACACGGGCATGTTTTGACAAAATGATGGCCGACCACGTACGCAACAATTTACAATATCCTGAGACTGCCTTAGAATCGTATGATCAAGGCAAAGTAGTTGTCATGCTCGAAATTCAGATTGATGGAAGCATCGCCATCATAAAAAACATTGGGCCATCACGGGTTCTAGAACACGAGGCTGCTCGGATCATTCGATTACTCCCTACCATGAAACCAGCGGTACACCAAGGTATACCGATAAAGGTTTCTTACAGCCTACCAATAAATTTTTCACAGTAGAAGCGGGTTTATCTTGATTCAAACAAAAAACCCTCAATCTTCTCGATTGAGGGTTTTACTATTCTAAAATGACTTATTATTTATCGACAGTAATCTTAACTTCTTTACCCGATGTATTTACTGTGGCACCTTCGTAAGCTTTCAATTGGTCTTCCACCTGTGCTTTAGTACCGGTAAAGGTTTTTGCCTCGGTAACTTTCTCGCCATTTACAATTGAAGTGTACTCTACTGTTGCCTGTGCCAAAGCAGAATTTTCAACCTCCATAGTAATGGTTTTAGAAACTTCTTCACTTGTCGCTGAAGCCATACCGCTATCAACGCTCAAAGCAATACTTGGTGCGATTACCAAGGCTACGACCGACATCAATTTCAAAAGAATGTTCAATGAAGGTCCTGAGGTGTCTTTAAACGGATCCCCAACAGTATCACCTACAACAGCGGCCTTGTGAGCGTCTGAACCTTTTCTTCCGTCTGCTTCGATCATCTTCTTGGCATTGTCCCAGGCACCACCGGCATTCGATTGGAAAATCGCCATCAAAACACCCGCAGAGGTAACACCGGCCAGAAGACCACCCAACATTTCAGCACCACCAATAAAACCAACCGCTACAGGCACGGCAATTGCCAATAGACCCGGCAATACCATTTCTTTGATGGAGGCTTTGGTGGAAATGTCCACACATTTTTCATATTCGGCATACCCGTCGGCAGCATCAAAAATAGCTCTTTGCTCGGGCGTAGCCTTAGACATGTCGGAATTGACCGCACGCATCACCGCCAAAGCAGCCTTTAATTGGGGAATATCCCTAAACTGACGACGTACTTCCTCTATCATGGCCATAGCCGCACGGCCCACCGCGTTCATTGAAAGTGCCGAAAACACAAATGGAAGCATGGCACCTACTAGTAGGCCCGCCATCACCGTTGGCTTTGAAACATCGATAGAAGTAACATTGGCAACCTTCATAAATGCCGAGAACAATGCCAATGCAGTCAATGCAGCCGAAGCTATCGCAAAGCCTTTCCCGATTGCCGCGGTAGTGTTACCAACAGCGTCTAATTTATCGGTACGCTCACGAACTTCTTTTGGTAATTCGGCCATTTCCGCAATACCACCGGCGTTATCCGAAATGGGTCCGTAAGCATCTACAGCCAGTTGGATGCCCGTATTCGCCAACATACCCACCGCAGCAATGGCAATGCCATAAAGACCTGCAAAATGGTGCGATACCAGAATAGCTGCTGCGATCAACAAAATAGGTATCATGGTTGACATCATACCTACTCCTAAACCAGCTATAATATTGGTTGCAGCTCCGGTTTCTGACTGACGAACGATTGAATTTACTGGCTTTGTACCTGTACCCGTATAGTATTCCGTTATTTTTCCAACCCCTAGGCCGGCTACTAGACCAGCTATGGTAGCCAAAAACACTCCCATTGAGGTATAGTTCATTCCATCGTTGGTCCAAGTTTCAGGAATTAGCATGTCAATTATGAAATAAGACGCTACTACCATCAAAAAGGCCGATCCAAACTCCCCGATATTCAAGGCCGTCTGAGGATTTCCACCGTCTTTAACCTTTACAAAGAAGGTACCGATAATTGACATAACGATACCCACCGCAGCCAAAACCAATGGAAGATAAACCGCTCCAAGTCCTGCAAAATCTGGCGTAATAATGAAAGCACCTAACACCATGGTTCCGATTATAGATCCAACATAGGACTCGAACAAATCTGCTCCCATACCCGCAACATCACCTACGTTATCACCAACGTTATCAGCAATAGTGGCAGGGTTCAAAGGGTGATCCTCCGGAATACCAGCTTCTACCTTGCCAACCAGATCCGCTCCAACGTCGGCCGCTTTCGTATAAATACCACCACCAACACGGGCAAATAATGCTATAGAAGATGCGCCAAGTGAAAAACCTGAAAGAACGTTTAACACAAGCGAAAGATTTTCCGCACCTGGCCATATATTTTGATAGATCATAAAAAGTCCGCTAAGGCCCAAAACACCTAGGCCAACAACACCAAGTCCCATTACAGCGCCACCTGCAAAAGCAACTTCCAAAGCTTTTCCTAATGAGGTTCTAGCTGCCTGTGTAGTTCTTACGTTCGCCTTTGTTGCAACGCGCATACCGATAAAACCGGCCAATGCCGAACATATGGCACCAACAACAAAAGAAAGGGCTACCATTCCATTGGAGCCTACTTCATTACTGCCTTTGAAAAACAAAAGTATGGCAACGGCAACTACGAAAACAGCAAGTATTTTGTACTCCGCTTTTAAGAATGACATTGCACCATCGGCAATATTCTTGGCAATGCGCGCCATTCTGGCGTCTCCTACTTCCTGCTTGCCCACCCACGCATTTTTCCAAACTACAAAAAGAAGGCCCAGCAATCCGAATGCAGGTAAAAATTTTACAATTAATTCCATTTTATGAGTTGTTTTTAAGTTTTTTTTAACGGCTGCTAAAGTAGTAAAATTGAACAGAATAAAAAAAGCCCCTTTCACATAAAAGGGGCTTTGTAAAAAACTTAAACC
>JBHJNU010000110.1:0-21462 GCA_050330515.1 Flavobacteriaceae bacterium
TGGTGAAAGAACCAGGGAAGGAAACGATTTACTTCGTGAAATGTTGGAATCTGGAATTATAAAATACGGTGCTGATTTCATGCACTCCATGGAAGAAGGCGGATGGGATTTATCCAAGGTAGATAAAAAGGTGATGAAAGACTCGAAGGCGACCTTCGTTTTCGGTCAAATGAACGAACCTCCCGGAGCACGTGCGCGAGTGGCACTTTCAGGATTGACAATAGCAGAGTATTTCCGTGATGGAGCTGGCGAAGGGCAAGGAAAAGATGTACTTTTCTTCGTTGATAATATCTTCCGTTTTACACAGGCGGGTTCAGAGGTGTCGGCACTTTTAGGCCGTATGCCTTCTGCTGTGGGCTACCAACCGACCTTGGCAACAGAGATGGGTGCGATGCAAGAACGTATCACATCAACAAAAAGAGGATCAATTACATCGGTACAAGCGGTTTACGTGCCTGCAGATGATTTAACGGATCCAGCACCGGCAACAACCTTTGCCCACTTAGACGCCACAACGGTACTGTCGCGTAAGATTGCCGAGTTGGGTATTTACCCTGCGGTGGATCCCCTAGATTCTACCTCGCGAATTTTAACAGCTGATATTCTGGGCAAAGAGCACTATGATTGTGCTCAACGCGTAAAACAGTTATTGCAACGGTACAAGGAGTTACAAGACATTATCGCCATCTTGGGTATGGAAGAGTTGTCAGAAGAAGATAAATTGGCCGTAGGTAGAGCGAGACGTGTTCAACGTTTCCTTTCGCAACCTTTCCACGTCGCCGAACAGTTTACCGGTATACCGGGCGTATTGGTAGATATCAAGGAAACCATTAAAGGGTTCAACATGATTATGGATGGCGAGTTGGACCGACTTCCTGAATCTGCCTTTAACTTGAAGGGAACAATCGAAGAGGCTATTGAAGCCGGTGAGAAAATGTTGGCCGAAGCTTAATTAGTAAAAGGTATGAAGTAATGAGTATGCGGTACTTATTACTTGGCACTGATTACTTAATACTATTAAACTATGTTTTTAGAAATCGTATCACCAGAAGCTACTTTATTTGCAGGGGAGGTTACCTCGGTAACCGTACCGGGTATTAACGGGGAGTTCCAGATGTTAAAAGACCACGCACCCGTAGTTTCTTTACTTCAGCAAGGAAAGGTTAAGATCGACGGCGATATCTCAATCAGCGAGGTACATGAGGCCAAGTTCAAAAAAGAAAATGGTAAAACGGTTTTGCCCATTGCCAGTGGTACGATAGAGATGAAAGATAACAAGATAATTGTATTGGCTGACTGAGCGAATACCAAAATGTTACTTTGAAAAACCTGACTCCTTGGTCGGGTTTTTTTGTTTTTGGTTGTTGTTGTCTTGAACCTTTAAGCTATGTGAGTTAATTAACAACTACCAAAAAAACGAAGCGTGACCAAGCAATCTAAACTACCCTTTTTCAAACTGTTCTTTTTTTTGGCATTTAGTTTTTTAGTCTCTGCCCAAGAGGAAGAAACAACACGGGTGTACAAGAACCAGATTTCCACGAACCTGCTGTTGCCCATTTTTGAAAGTTTTGATCTCAATTATGAACGCACCATTGCCAATAAATGGGCAATAGGCCTCGCCGGAGCTATCTACGGGGCTCGCGGTACCGAGCTGGCTACTGGTTATGACAATCTCGAGTATAGAACAAATTATGAGGTCATGCCCTTTGTTCGTCTGTATTTTCAGGGGGCACAGAACAAGAGTCATTTTGTTGAGATTTTTGGATCTTTAAGTGAGACTGAAGAAAGTGGAAGGCTGGTAAGGTCGGTCAACGAAGAAGGTTATGGGGTATATGGAATAGGGACTAAAGTATATACGGTCGGAGGTCTTGGGGCTGGCTACGGGTATCGATTTCTGTTCTTACAAAAGCGATTGGTGTTGGAGGCCCAGTTCGGAATTCGAACGAATTTCGAAGTCAATTTTATTTTATTGAACGCTGCTGCGGTACGAACAGGAATACGGGTTGGATATCGATTTTAAATATAAGGGACATGACTTTGATTTATAGATTTAGTGCAGTAGTCTTCTGTTTTATCTTGCTAGGCTGTTTTTCTTCTGATGACAGCGTTGGCCGGTGGGTGCGGCTTGACCTAAAGGATGCATTTTCAATTGAAAATAAAAAGGAATATGTTGTGGGCGACACAATTTTCTTTGAACTTCGTTTCAGTAGGTATTTACCCGAAGAAGGCTTCGCCGAACTTTTGGATGTTTATGAGACAACGAAATCAGCCGATTTTGGATTCTCATTTAGGTTTCAGAAATTTTCAGAACTGCAAGGCGGCTTTAGAGAAATATATATCAACGAAGATTTTATTGTCGCCGACAAGAACAACGTGGACGGGTATTTTTACCAGCATTACGGCACAGTAGCCACCTTGAATACGACTAATGATACTTACGTTGCTAGGGTAGGGATCATACTTGTGGAAGCAGGTCGTTTTCGTTTTGATTTTGATAATGTTTCCATACAAAGCCCTTTCGACAGTGATCAAGTGCAGGTAGAAATCTACCATAGCTTTTCAGGTATCGAGCAATTGGATACGGAGTTCGTTGTTACGGAAAGGCCCTAGTTTTCCAGTCCCAATTAATTAATTCCCAAGAGACACCATCTGTCAGCTGTGTTCTTAAAATGGTAAAGCCGACACTCAGGTGGGCTTGAAGAGAACGCTGGTTATCGGTGGCCACTTCAGTGAACAGGCAATCGAACTGGGTATGAAGTTCTTCTCGATAAAACTGGTACATCCCCTTAAATAGCCCCATTTTTCGATAGGGTCTATCAATACATATCTGCCCCACGGCAACATAGTTCTTATTGGGCAGGAGCTCGTCGGCAATTGCGAACATCGGTTGCAGAATGGCAATGTCATTTTTGAATTCCCGCAGCATGACCAAGGCGTATCCGGCAACTTTATCGCCATCTTTGGCAATGATATGGGGGCATGCCTCGTTCATTTTTTTTAAGATGTCAAAATCATGGTGAACGGTAATGAAACCTTCTTTTTGAACCTCAGTAATGGGAAGGTCTGATTTTATATTTCGTTGTTGAATGGTAAGAATCTGGCGTAATTCTTCATCCGTAGTGGCGCGTTTATAGTTAAGGTCCATTATGGTAGCCGTTTATTTTATTCCGATTTCAGCCAAGCTGTTCTAGCTTTTGCCCCGATAGCGCGAGTGTCACGCTCGTGCCCACAAAGTCTATGTTGTTATTTAATATTCTCGTAATTCCATTTCTTCGACCGCACTGAGGACAGGCAGCCTAAATGCATTAATTCATTATCTATTTTTAAAACCGTTTCATCATCTGTTTTCTTAAACTTTTGCCTTTTCATTTTCTGCTCATTGTTTCTTTTTTGTTCTTTATTTCTTGTCACTCATGTTCTTCTTACTCTGGCTGGCACGAGCGTGTCGCTCGCGCCAGCCGGGAATCCATAAAATAATATAAAGTTGTGTGCGGAATAGGTCGTTCCCGAAACCATGGGTAACAGCGTGGCAACCTTCCAATTTAAATCTTCCCTTACTTAAACTCAACCTGAATTTTTCGGGATACCAGTTCATGGGCGTACATAAATGTTGCGGTAATATTCAAATGTGCATGGCTCTCATCAACCTGAGAGTAGGTTCCGTCACTTTGATTGGCGAAAAGGGTGTTACTAATCTTTACGATGCCATCATGCCCAACTACCTGCCATGCATACGGATCGGTACGGATTATTTTCAAGGGAATACCCGCAATATCCGTCGCCTTGAAACTGTAGACATTTTTTGTAAACTCATGAAGCGCATTACGCCCGGGGGAGGTGCGACTCATGCGAACGGTTAACGTATCAGTAGATATTTCGGGAAAAGTAGCCGTTAGTTCAGCTTCGTTATGAACCGCGTTATTGAAAGATATGGTGTAGTTATTGGTTTGGGCGAATAGGTACGCAATCAACATTAAAGAAATGAAAAGTGAAATTTTGGCTTTCATCAATAAAACGTTTAAATGCGTGAATATAGCATTTAAAGCAGGATATACTACATTTGCAGCATGACCTATTTCCCCAAAAAACTGCGAAAAAAAATAGTTGAGAGAACCCAAGACAAGGCACTTCGGGTTTTGGGGGATGGCAATTCACTTATTGATTTTACCTCTAATGATTATTTAGGTTTTGCAAAGAACGAAAACCTGTTCGCAAGAACGTTTCAATTATTGTTGAAACATGATATTGCCGAAAATGGCAGCACTGGATCAAGGCTACTTTCAGGTAACCACAGGCTCTATAATATGCTCGAGGTAGTTTTGGCCGAGTTCCATGATACGGAAAAAGCCCTTGTTTTCAACTCTGGGTATGATGCCAATATTGGATTTTTTGCTTCGGTGCCCCAACGTGGTGATATTGTTTTTTACGATGAGTATGTACACGCCAGCATCAGAGACGGCATCAAAATGGGAAATGCCAAAAGTTGCAAGTTCAAGCATAATGATATAGCAAGCTTGAAGGAAAAAATAGAAGTGTCGGTACGGTCGCAATCGTTAACTCCCGACTCAGAGGTGTATGTCGTTACCGAATCTGTTTTTTCTATGGATGGCGATTCGCCCGATCTCAAACAATTTGCCGAATTCTGTGCCTTCCATAAGTACCTACTTGTTGTTGATGAAGCCCATGCAGTAGGTGTTTTTGGAAAAAAGGGGGAAGGTTTGGTACAAGAACTGGGCGTACAGAAAAAGGTATTTGCGCGCATAGTTACCTTTGGCAAGAGCATGGGGGGTCATGGCGCCGCCATTCTTGGATCTAGCGACCTGCGTGATTACCTGATCAATTTTTCACGTAGTTTTATCTATTCTACGGCACTCACACCCCATACCATAGCGACCATATTAGCGGCCTACGCCTTTTTGAACGAAGACGGAAAGCAGGAACGAAAGCTGCTTTTTGACAATATTTCTTTTTTTCGTGAAAAAGTGAAGGGCCTGAAACTTGATCCACATTTTATTGAAAGTGCCTCTGCCATACAGTCGTGTATTGTTTCGGGCAACGAAAGGGTCAAAAAACTTTCGAACTACCTTGCCGAAAGTGGTTTTAATGTGAAGGCGATACTTTCACCAACGGTACCTGAAGAACAAGAGCGACTTCGGTTTTGCCTTCATAGTACCAACTCGAAAGAAGAAATTGGGTTAATGTTAGAGCAATTGAAAAAATATCTTAAATGAACAGCGACAAGTTTTTCATATTGGCATCATTTGAATATGCTGCCGATGTTCAGATCATTAAGGGCAAACTTGAATCTGAAGGTATTCCGGTTTTTCTTCGTGATGAGAACACACTGAACTCCGACCCCTTGATCAGTAATGCCATAGGGGGCGTAAAGCTGCAGGTGTACACCAGCGACAAAGAGCGGGCCCAGGCCATCTATGATGAAATTCGGGCCTACGCCCAAGATGAATTTGGAAATGCAATCACATGTCCGAACTGTAAATCTCAAAAGTCAGAGGCATATTATGTAAGGAAAGGAATTTTCTATAAACTTTTTCCCTTCTTCGAGAAAAGAAAATACAAATGCCTAAATTGTGGCATGATTACAAAATCAGACTAAATGAAGCAAATTTTCGTAACGGGCATATCAACAGAAGTAGGCAAGACCATTGCCTCAGCGATTATCACCGAAGCCCTTGAAGCCGATTATTGGAAACCCGTACAAGCGGGCGATTTAGACCATACCGATAGTCATAAGATAGCCGCTTTGATATCGAATTCGAAAACGAAAATACATAAGAGTAGTTATGAACTGACCAGCCCTATGAGTCCGCATGCCGCGGCAGACATAGATGGTATTCACATCGATACCCAAAAAATTGAGGAACCCGATACAGAAAATCATTTGGTTATTGAAGGCGCTGGCGGCCTCTTGGTGCCTTTGAACTCAGATGATACCATTCTAGATATCATTATGCCCAATTACAAGGTCATCGTGGTTTCCAGACATTATTTGGGCAGTATCAACCATTCACTTTTGACCATCAATTGGCTCAAACAAAAGGGCTATGATGTTTCTGTACTGTTCAGCGGGGCCGCCAACCCGCATACCGAAGATGTTATTTTACATAAAACGGGCGTTTCATTGGTGGGCCGTATCGACGAAGAACCTTTTTTTAACAAAGCAGTGATCAAAGGCTATGCAGATAAGTTTAGGAATGCCCTGCAATCACTCTGAGCGCACAAAAATTTCGGCCTGATCTACGGTTTGGGGTCTTTCATAGAATTCGCTCAAGTACCCATTGATATATAGGTTCTCCTCCACCAATAGCGGATCAAAAATAGAGCGGTTCTTTCTTGTGACCACAGTTTTTGGTTTGATTTCTTCCATGATATATTTCAATTCTTCCACTGCCGTTTTTCTAGGATTTTCAAAAAAGGGAAATAGCTCATAGCGACAAATAGTACTAGGGTGCGTGGCCGATTTTACCGGGGGCTTTGCATTCAGGCGCCAGTAACCTATATGATATTCAAAAAAGAGTATGTTCTCCGTTGCGATGTTGTTTTTCTTGATATAGTGGGGTACCGTAATGCCTTCGCCATTAAAAAAGGTGCCCCGTTCTGCTTTGTTTGCCAGTATTCGATAATATTCAAGATAGCTTTCCGCTGGAAGCAAAAGAACAAGAATTAAAACATAGGGTTTATAGTTCAGCTGTTTTAGAACGGCTACCTTACTCAACCATATGCCGAAGAGTATGATGAAAATAGGATGTAATTGAATCAGGTAGTGGCCATTGATCCTTCCACCTTTGATGAAGGTGAAAAGAATCGCCAAAACGGTCAAACTTAAGATTTGAGTTGTTCTGTCTGTGAAATTCAGCAGTTTCTTTTTCCAGCCAAAATAAAAAAAAGTTCCTAGGGTGATAGTAAGGGGTAAGAAACTGGCCAGCGAATACCTTCTTGAACCCGCATATTCAAGGGAGGCCGACACAACAGATTTCCACCATACACCCGAACTACCTTCTATATAGTAGGGCAGAAAGGTCAAAAATATAACGAGCGATATACCCAGACCGAAGAAAAAACCTTTCGCTATTCCGGCTCCATAATTTTTCTTCCTAAGTTCATAGAAAAGAATATAAATGCCCAATGCTAATGCCACATAGGCCATATTCAGTTTGGTCATTACCGATAGACCCGTTAAAATACCAGATACAAAGATGCCAAGGGTATTTTTATGTTTTATGATTATGTAAAGTGCCGGTAGAAAGAAAACAACCCCGATGTGCTCTGACATGACCCCTTGCAAACTACCGAACATACTTTGTAACGCAACGCAGCCCAAGGCGACCCAAAGGCCCACTTTCTTCGTAACCGTGGTCACCGCTATTTTGTAGCTGTAAAAGGCGGTGATCGCTACGATCAATGCACCAACTAAGCGAATTGCCACGAAACTTTTACCAAAAATGTAAATGATACCTGCAAAGAAGAGGAAGGTAATGGGTGGTTTCAGGTCCCAAAGTTCGGTATATGGCAAATGACCGTCTACCCAAGATTGGCCCATAAGAATGAACGTGCTTTCGTCGCGATCGATATAATCGCGAAAAAAAAACGGCAAACGAACGAAAAGGGATACCAAAAAGAGTAGTAGAAAAACAGTCCTTTGTTTCAAAGCAAGGTATTCAGGAATGATTTTTTTAATAAAACCAACAAGCATAGATTATAATATCCTAAAGTTCAAGGGTTGAAAAATTAGAGGTCTCAGGCATGCCGTGTTTTGATTACAAGTGCCCACCGCCCAATGAATACTAAATTATTCCCCATCTTTGCAAGATAGCTAAAAAGCAGATTTTTTGAATCGAATGATACCTGATAATCTTTCACAAAGAGACCAAAAACACCTCTGGCACCTTCTCACGCAGCATAAGACGGCCGTAGCGCCGGTCGCAATCGTAAAAGCAAAAGATGCACTGATCTGGGATGAAGAAGGCAATACCTATATTGATGGGATCGCCTCATGGTATACCTGCATGTACGGCCATTGCAATGATGAAATTACCGCCGCGATGACTGCGCAGATGAAAAAGTTGGATTTTGTCATGTTCAGTGGATTTACCCATGCCCCTGCAATCGAATTGGCCGAACAGTTAATGAAGATGCTACCAAAAAACCAGGCCAAGATTTTCTTTAACGACAATGGTTCGACCGCCGTTGAGGCCGCCATTAAAATGGCGCTGCAGTATTTTCACAATAAGGGAGAAAAGAGAGATACACTGATCGCTTTTGAAGACGGATTTCATGGCGATACCTTCGGCGCGATGAGTGCCTCGGGACTATCATCCTACAATGGGCCATTTGAAGATTTTTTACTGAAAGTAGAACGTATTCCAGTGCCTCAGGAGGATACAGTTGAAGCTGTACTAGAATCACTAGAATGTATTCTCGAAAAAAACTCTTGTGCAGCCTTTGTTTTTGAACCCTTAGTGCAAGGTGCTGCAGGAATGAAATTCCATTCCGCTAAGGGCCTTGATGCCCTTATTCAAAAATGTCAAGAGCACGGTGTTTTGACAATAGCCGATGAAATCATGACCGGCTTTGGCAAGACGGGTAAAAATTTCGCCACCGACTATTTGGTACACAAACCAGAAATGATATGTTTGAGCAAGGCCTTAACGGCCGGCATGTTTCCATTGAGTATTACCAGTTGTTCGCAAAAGGTTTTTGACGCTTTTTTAAGCGACGAGGTGTCCAAGGGTTTTTTTCATGCCCATACATTTAGTGCTCACCCTTTGGGCTGTGCGGCAGCGCTTGCGGGGTTGAGGCTGCTTACTTCCGATGCTATTTTAGAAAGAAGGGGCTACATTGAAAAAGCCCATGCCGGTTTCAAATCAAAAATAGAGAGGCACGTAAAAGTTAAGAACGTGCGTGCCATGGGGGTAATTCTCGCCATTGACCTCGACCTAAAAATGGATCGCTATGGCAATTTAAGAGATAGTTTATATCAATTTTTTATGAAGAACGGGGTCAACCTTCGCCCCTTGGGGAATACAATTTACGTGCTTCCGCCCTATGTGATCACCAATGAGCAACTTGAAAAAGTGTACCGTACCATTGAGGCAGCCCTAGAATTGTTCTAGCGAGGCGTCTTCCAAGAGGTCGAATATTTCTTCGTCCCTGACCTCCACCCTGATCTCGTGATAGGTCCATTCGTCTCCGGTACTGGTGGCATCAATGTATAACATTCCCTTTTCCTTTGGTCCTGAAATAGGGATCTTCATATTTGCTTTTCCATTTCCGTTGATATAGTTCAAACTGCCCTGCACCATTCCGTCCTTCACAATAGGCGATCCTAAGAGTTCTATAAGTTGTTCGTCTCGGTTAATCTTTTCCATTGCATAATCATAAGGTTCAGAACCCTCGAACATGGTGGTTACCCCGTAGAAAATAGAACCTACGAATACGATTAAAAGCACGATCATGGTAAGGCAACCGCCCACGGGTACTACCCATTTCCAGTTCCGTTTCCACCAACTCGGTTGTGGCACTAGTTCGTTGTTCATTGTTTTTGCTTTTGTTAACGCGACATGAAGATAAGAACTTTTACTTTTGTCCGAAATTTATTGACACCTTGATCGCACCGATTTCGATAACCGCAATTTCTTCCATTTCTTGCTTGGGCAGTTCGTCAGATCAAATATGGAATAGTTATTTAAGTGATGACCATTTCTTCACAAGGAAAAAATTTGGTAGCAGCCATGAGTGGGTTTCCGAACTTACTTCGGAAGCAAAAAAAGAGATAGACCTCTTAAGAAAATCGGATGCTAACTATAAAAAGCTTGACGAAACGGTACTTTTCGCAATCTATTCTTCAAGAAAAGCTGTATTAGAAGCGGGTTGGCACCTAGACCCCGCCCGCCATGATCATACCGATTTTGGAATTAATATAGGTTCCTCGCGCGGGGCTACCGCCCTGTTCGAAAAATATTTTGAAGAGTTCATCTTTCATAAAAAGACCGCTACACTGGCATCGCCCACCACGACCTTAGGAAATATTTCATCTTGGGTGGCCCATGATTTGCTCACTCAAGGCCCTGAAATATCGCATTCGATTACCTGTTCTACGGCATTGCATGCCTTGTTGAACGGAGTAGCTTGGATCCAAAGCGGTATGGCCAGCAAATTCTTAGTTGGTGGTAGTGAGGCAGCGCTAACCCCTTTTACCATCGCTCAGATGAAAGCCCTGAAAATATATGCCAAACAGCCCCACCAGCGGGCTATCGGGGCAGTTCCCTTAGAAGCGGCAAACGATTTTTCGGAATACCCATGCCAAGCCCTAAACCTAGGTAAAAAGGAGAATACCATGATCCTTGGCGAGGGCGCCGCAATGGCCTGTTTGGAAAACGGAGTTCGAAAGAATGCCTTGGCAATTATTGAAGGAATAGGCTACGCCACCGAAATGTTGGAACACAATATTTCAATTTCTACAGAGGCTCAGTGTTTTCAGCGTTCTATGAAAATGGCCTTGGGCGAAACAAGCGCTGAAGAAGTGGATGTGATCGTAATGCATGCTCCGGGCACCATCAAGGGCGATATAGCTGAATATAGGGCGATCGAAAAAGTTTTTTGTAACAAACTTCCTTTTCTGACTACCAATAAATGGAAAGTGGGCCACACCTTTGGCGCGTCAGGAATGTTGAGTGTTGAGTTGGCAGTTTTGATGTTACGGCATCAGCTTGCGATAAAAGTGCCTTTCGCTACCCTCGGTTCCGTGCCAAAGGCTATACAAAAAATAATGGTCAATGCGGTGGGTTTTGGCGGTAATGCGGTGAGTATACTATTGAAAATTCCAAATTACACATAATGGATCTGAAGTTTTAAAGCACTATTTTTGCGTCCAGAAAATACAACTCAAATGGAAGTAGTGAGACACGATTGGACCAAGCAGCAAATAATGGACATATACAACAAACCGATGATGGAGTTGTTGTACGATGCCGCCACCATCCATAGACAACATCATGATCCCAATACGGTGCAGGTATCCACGTTATTGTCGATCAAAACAGGTGGTTGTCCTGAAGATTGTGGTTATTGCCCCCAGGCCGCACGCTATCACACCAATATCGAAGGCAATGAATTGATGACTGTTGCGCATGTAAAGGCGCAGGCACTGCGCGCCAAGGCCTCGGGAAGTTCTCGAGTTTGTATGGGGGCCGCCTGGCGCAATGTAAAAGACGGTCCAGAATTTGATCAAGTGCTTGAAATGGTACGTACGATCAATAAATTAGATATGGAGGTTTGCTGTACCCTGGGTATGATTACTGAAAATCAGGCCAAACGTTTGGCCGAGGCGGGTTTATACGCATATAACCACAATCTCGACACTTCTGAAGAGTACTATAAAGATGTGATTTCTACGCGTGCCTTTGAAGATCGTCTTGAAACCATAGAGAACGTTCGTAAGAGTAATGTAACGGTCTGTAGCGGTGGAATTATCGGCATGGGTGAAGCATTGGAAGATAGAGCTGGCATGCTAGTGGCATTAACCTCATTGAATCCGCAGCCAGAATCTGTTCCTATCAATGCCCTGGTTGCCGTGGAAGGCACACCAATGCAGGATATCGAGCCGATTTCCATTTGGGAAATGATACGTATGGTCGCCACAACGAGAATCGTTTTGCCAGAAACCCAGGTTCGACTATCAGCTGGCCGTACTGAAATGAGCAGAGAAGGTCAGGCGATGTGTTTCTTTGCCGGGGCGAATTCAATTTTCGCCGGAGATAAGTTACTGACAACCCCCAACCCCGATGTCAATGACGACATGGAAATGTTCAAGATACTGGGCTTGACACCTCAAAAGCCATTTACCAAAATAGCGCAGCCAAAAACAGTCGAAGCTAAAGATTCGCAACTACAAGCTTTGGGCGAAAAACCAAAATGGAGTCGACCTGGCCATACCATCGAGCGAAACGAAGCGACAAAAGTAAAGGTTAAATTAATGAAGTAGGGTATTGGTTGATCATGTCGATCGGTCAATTTATGCGTAAAAGTATAGTAGTGGTGGGGGAATTACCAAAGCTGATAAAATTTATAGATGAAACTTCTTTCAGAAAAATTTAAGATACTATATCCGCAAGGTTAAGTAAATTTGAAGATTTATCAATAACCTCAAAGCCATTGAAATTAGTTGAAATACCTAGGGTAAAGTCCATTTCGAAAAAAGATTTTCTACGGCAGTACTTGAAGCCGCAACTACCTGTGATCATAGAGGAATTCGATGGCAATTGGCCGGCCCATACAAAATGGAACTTGGATTATATGAAACAAATGGCCGGTGATAAGATCGTTCCTTTATACGATGACCGCCCAGTGCATCATGATGATGGTTTCAATGAGCCACATGCCCAGATGAAGATGTCCGAATATATTGACCTTCTAAAAACGGAACCGACCAAATACAGGATTTTTCTTTGGAATGTGCTTAAGGAAGTGCCGGCCCTACAAGATGATTTTGACTTTCCCGATTTTGGAATTCGATTGTTGAAAGGGGTGCCCATGCTTTTTTTCGGAGGAAGAGATTCGCATACCTTCATGCACTACGATATAGATTTTGCCAATATTTTCCATTTTCATTTCGAGGGTGAGAAGGAGTGTATTCTATTTCCGCAGTCGCAGAATAGGTTCTTGTACCGCGTACCCCATTCTATCATTACCCATGAAAGTATCGATTTTATGAATCCTGATTATGAAAAGTGGCCCGCATTGAAAAATACGAAGGGGTATCGGTCTACCTTGAAGCATGGTGAAGTGTTGTTCATGCCGGAGGGATATTGGCATTATATGAAATATCGAACGCCCGGCTTTTCAATGAGCCTGCGGGCCCTGGCCAGAAACCCTTTCAATTTTCTTCATGCCGCCTATAATATCTTCTTTATGAGGTATTTTGATGTGTTCATGCGAAAACTAAGGGGGCAGGCCTGGATCGAGCATAAAAATAATAAGGCAATTGAACAGACACATCGTATCTTGATTTGAGCTAATTGCTGTTAGTGTGTCGCTAAGGAATCAGTTCCGAAATTTTGGCGTACACCAAATGACTATCCCAACCGCGATAGAGCAGATAATCGGCAAGCTTTTTTCTTCTTTTTTGTTTGTTTGCCTCTTTAATGGCTTCTAATCGTTTTTCGGCAAGGGCGGCAAGGGTATCGAGATAGGTCTCGTCGTTTATCTCCTTAAGTGCTGTTTTGATATTGTATTTTGAAATATGCCGCTGCTCCAATTCGTTGCTGATTCGGTTTTTCCCCCATTTTTTGATATTGAACTTACCACGGGCAAAACTTTGGGCGAAACGTTCTTCGTTGAGGTAATTTTCTTTTATGAGATGGGCAATGATTTGGTCGATGGCTTCGGGTATCATGCCCATTTCGCACAATTTTTGGTTTACTTCTTGATGACAACGCTCTTGGTAGGCACAGTAGCCTTCCAGTTTTTTGGTGGCTTCTTTTAAAGTGTATGATGCTGTTTTTTTTAACAAAGGGCGCGAGTTTAATTAATACTGATATCTATTTGTTTTGTTTCTATTTGAGCACCTTTGCACCAAGAAAGCCAATGAGATAAGATAGTATACCAAGCATAAGTAAACTAACTATTATAAAGGTAAAGAACATAAATACTTTTAATAAGGATTGCCCTATAGAAAGCTTATAAAGCCTGCCATAAGCATACGTATAGAAAACGATTAAGAGAATACTGTTTGATGCATAAAATAATGGATGTGTGACTAGGCTAAATACGAAAAAGATTGAAATTGATAAAAAACTCAAGCCTTGAACATAGCTGTTAACTATTATATGCTCACCATAATTATAAGGTTTACCATAAACCAAAAATGCAATAAAACTATATATAGGAAGCAGTAACACAATTAAGAAATTAAGATATTTGAGCTGGAGTTTTACCATCTTCCCACTATTTTCCAATTGCTCTTTTTGAAATTCGGCAGATTTGTACGGACCTCCTATTTTCTCGGCCATCCAATCCATTTGTGATTTTTGAAATTCTTGATTAACACGAATGAACTGTTCGTCGAATGTATTGAATACAAAGATCGCTATGGCCATTCCAAGGGCTAAGAAAGAAAATGGTTGTACATATTTTTTCCTCGTGCCGTTCAAATACTCGCTTAGAACAAGACCTGGTCTTGTCAGGAGCATCTTGATGGTATAAAAGTATTTATTGTCCCAACCTAGGGTATTGTTGAACAAGTCGTACACTAAATTTTTAAAGGTAATGCGACCTGAAACTATTTTAGCTGCACAGTTACTACAGAAATTATCTTTACTATGTAATGTATGCCTACAATTTTTGCAGGTTAAAGAAGGGTGTGTCACTAGGTTGGTTTGCTCCATAATTTGTGTCTAGATGATTTTCTCAAAATACAAATAGTAATATACAGCGGCACCAAAACTTGTGGTATCGGTTGAAGCCAAAGTCCATCCATCTTTACTGTATTGGTTGAGCAGGGCCTGTATTTTTGAGGTGGAATCATTTAGAATGTGCTTGCGATCGAGCGTAAGTTTACTATAGAGTAGGAACGATTCAACTTTGTATTCTTTCATAATGGGTCTAAATTTTTTCTAAAATACAAAAATCTTCTACCTTTTTTCTGTCCTACTAGTGTGGAATTGGATAGGCGCGACCTGTGCACTGCGTTTAAGATGACTTTTTAGCATAAAAAAAGCGACCGTCGTTACCGAGGGTCGCTTAAAATTTTTGTTTTGTCTAATAAATGGTTTTACCGTCTTTATCTTTAAATCGGTATTCGAGGTACGTATACGCATCTCTTGGTTGTACTTTGACCCATTTTTTATGCTCCAAGAACCATTTGGTGCGCATTGATGGGAAACCTTTTGTAATATAGGCAGCGATGAACGGATGTATGTTCAGCGCGATACCGTTACTGGCTTTCGGGCCTTTTAAAAGTTTCTGAAGGTCGGCAATGATCTTGTCTATCAAAACTATGGGCGCCTCTACTTCTTGGCCCATACCGTTGGGGTTTTCCTCGGTTGTTTTGATGTTCATCTCGGGCCGTACCCGTTGTCTAGTAATCTGAATTAGACCAAACTTGCTCGGCGGCAATATCTTATGTTTGGCTCGATCATCTTTCATTTCATCGCGAAGATGGTCAAAGAGCTTTTTTCTGTGCTGCGCCTTTACCATGTCGATAAAATCGATTACGATAATACCTCCCATATCACGCAGACGCAATTGCCTTGCTATCTCAGATGCTGCCAAGAGATTCACCTCCAATGCGGTGTCTTCTTGGTTTTTGGCCTTGTTCGAACGATTACCACTATTTACGTCGATTACGTGCAACGCTTCGGTATGTTCTATAATGAGGTACGCACCCTTACTCATAGATGCGGTTCGGCCAAAAGAGGTTTTGATCTGGCGCTCAATTCCGAATTTTTCAAAAATCGGTACCTGGGAGTCATATAATTTTACGATCGACTCTTTCGCGGGCGCTATTTCGTGCACATAATCTTTAATATGATTGTAAAGCGACTCGTTATCAACATGAATTCCCGTGTAGGAATCATTGAAAACGTCCCTTAAGATACTAGATGCCCTATTTAGCTCTACAAGTACTTTAGAAGGGGTTGGCGCCTGGTATAATTTTTTACACATTGCCGACCATTTGGCCAGCAGATTTTCTAGATCTTTGTCGAGTTCCGCTACTTTTTTGCCTTCTGCTACTGTTCTGATGATTACCCCGAATCCTTTAGGTTTGATACTCTTTACGAGTCGTTTTAACCTGTCTTTTTCTTCATTGCTGGCAATCTTCTGTGAGACTGATACGCGGTCAGAAAAAGGCACCATGACCACATAACGCCCTGCTATCGAGAGCTCTGAGCTTATTCTTGGTCCTTTGGTGGATATGGGTTCTTTAACAATTTGCACCAACAAGCTTTGGTTGGCCTTGATTACGTCTGTAATCACGCCATCTTTGTCAATGTCTTTTTCGATGGGAAAGTCTTTTAGGGAGTAGTCTTTAAGTCTCCCCGAACTCACTTGCTTTATGAATTTGAGCATGGTCGATAACTGCGGTCCAAGATCATGATAATGCAGAAAAGCATCTTTCTCATAACCTACGTTTACAAAGGCCGCATTGAGGCCGGTAATCGGTTTTCGCACCTTGGCGACGAATATATCGCCTACAGAGAAGTCATTGTTGTCTTCCTCTTTATGCAATTCAGTGAGTTTTCCATCTTTCAGTAGGGCAAAATCAACAGCGTCGGAACTAGATCTTACGATTAATTCTCTATTCACCTGATTATGTATTTATACTTATACGAAAGGCTAAGGTTAGCGCATTCGAATAAATGGATTAAACATTTTCCGTAAACAGGTTGTGCTCAACCTGCCGAAATCCATACGTTAGAATTTCTATGTCAATGAACATATAAAATGAAAAAGTAGTTAGGATAACTACTTTTTCTTGTGACGGTTAGCTCTTCGGCGTTTTTTGCGCTTATGGGTCGCTACCTTATGTCTTTTTCTTTTCTTACCACTCGGCATAGAGTCTGCTTTTTTAAGATTATTATTTTACTTGAACGTTGCTTTTTACTCCTTCAACAAAGACCTTTGCTGGCTTAAATGCCGGAATGTTGTGGGCAGGTATCTTAATGGTTGTGTTTCTTGAGATGTTCCTTCCTGTTTTTTCAGCTCTAGTCTTGATTATAAAACTTCCAAAGCCCCTTAGGTAAACATTATCTCCACTTTCCAGAGAAGATTTTACCTCTTCCATGAAAGATTCCACCGTTGCTTGCACATCTCCTTTTTCAATTCCCAGTTTATCTGAGATTTTCGATACAATTTCCGCTTTCGTCATTTTTAATTTGGGTTTTCTTGGGTTTTTTTTTGGCTTGCAAATATATAAATTATATTTATTCTAATGCTCTAAACGACTAATTTTAAGTGAATTCATCCCTTAAAATAGCAGGGGCGGTGCCATATGGGCAAATATCATTGATGAATCCGTTACTTTTGGTTCGATCTAATTTTAACTATGGCCTTTTCTAGAATTATACTAAAATGGTATTCAGAAAACAAACGGTTGCTGCCTTGGCGTAGTACCAAAGAGCCCTATAAAATTTGGCTTTCCGAGATTATTCTGCAACAAACTAGGGTGGCCCAGGGCACCCCTTATTATTTGAGGTTCGTTGAAACTTTCCCTACCGTTCATGATCTAAGTGGGGCATCTGAAGAACAGGTGTTGAAATTATGGCAGGGGCTCGGGTATTATTCAAGGGCACGAAACCTGCACGCTACCGCGAAAATGGTGGTAAACGATTTCGGGGGTATTTTTCCTGGTACCTATAACGAACTTTTAAAGTTGCGGGGGATAGGAGATTATACAGCAAGTGCGATAGCCTCGATTTGTTTTGACGAGCCCCAACCCGTTGTTGACGGAAATGTTTATCGAGTGCTGGCTCGTTATTTCGGCATCGAAATACCGATAAACAGCGCCGAGGGCATAAAATACTTCAAAGAACTGGCCCGCGAAGTAATGGATGGCCATAGCATTCGAGATTACAACCAGGCTATTATGGAGTTCGGCGCGGTACAGTGCACGCCGAAAAAGCCAAACTGCTTACACTGCCCCTTAAATACAGGTTGCGTTGCCCTAAAGAACGGCCAAATTGACGTTTTGCCCGTAAAAGTCAACAAGACCAAGGTAAAGAACCGTTATTTCAATTACTTGGTCTTTGTTTTGGGGGATAAAGAGGAAGCAAAAAGAACGGTATTTCAGCAACGCAAGGGAAAAGGAATTTGGCAAAACCTGTGGGAGTTTCCGCTCTTGGAATCGGAAAAGACCATCGGGTTAAAAAGAGTAGAGGATTATGTACACCAAACAATGGGGCTTGATGAGCCATTGAATGTTTCACGATTTAACGATAAGGTAATGCTACATAAGCTGTCTCACCAGCATCTGCATACGTTTTTTTGGATCGTTGAGTCCAAAGCTCAAATCGATGGTAGCATTCTCATTTCGGAGATAGACAATTTTGCCGTGCCTGTCTTGGTCGCCGATTTCATAGAAACGTTTAAAATGTCGTATTTTTGACCCGCAAGAAAGTTATAGCGGTATTATTAACGAATCGTAGGCAGGTATTGAACACGGGGTCTCAAGGTAAGTTGTAGTAATGGTGTTGCGTTTTTGCATAAAAATTCTCCAGTTTATTAATTTAGCGCTTAGAAGAAACAACTATGAGTGGAACATTGAATAAGGTGATGCTGATAGGCTATTTGGGCGATGAGGTTAAAATGCATTATTTTGAGGGAGGCAACAGTGTTGGTCGTTTCCCCTTGGCAACCAACGAAATTTTTACCAACAAACAGACCGGTGAGCGGGTAACCAATACAGAATGGCATACCGTTGTTGTGCGTAATAAGGCCGCCGAAATATGTGAAAAGTACCTTAGCAAAGGAGATAAAATTTATGTAGAGGGCAAATTGAAGAACCGCCAATGGCAGAGTGATGATGGAAATACCCGTTATTCCACGGAGGTTCATGTGCAAGACTTTACCTTTCTTTCGACCAAAAAGGAAAGTAAGGAAAACGCGCAGCACAGTGCCCGGCAGTCATCGCCAAAACCTACCGGATCGCCAGAGGAAATGAAAGGGCATCAGGTGCAAACCGGCCAAAACGAACATGATGGACTGTACTCTCAGTAAAATTGAACTTAAATAGAAATTGTTGGATTCTGACCCCTTTAGTTTAATTATCAGTCTTGCGGTTTTTGACGGGGCTTTCGTGCTCAACATCTGCCTAATGGTTTTTTTATTGACATTTTCAGCCTTGATTTCAGGAGCTGAAGTTGCGTTCTTCGGACTTTCTCCCACCGATATAAATACCTTGGATGAACAAAAAACGAGCCGGGGCAGTATTGTTGTTCGCCTTTTAAAACGGCCAAAGAAATTGTTGGCGACCATTCTCATTGCCAATAATGCCATCAACATAGCAACGGTGCTGTTGTTCAACGTTATCGGAAATACGCTTTTCGCCAATATACAGATCGGTTGGGTGCGGTTCGTGCTTGAAGTTGTAGTGGTTACCTTCTTGATTTTGATGTTCGGTGAGATTCTGCCCAAGGTGTATGCCAACCGAAATCGTGTGAGTTTCTCACAGTTGATGGCCTACCCGATAAAGGTTCTTGATTTTATCTTTTCGCCCTTGAGCTTGCCCATGAGGTCTGGTACTATTTTTCTGCATAAGAAACTCGGCAGGCAAAAAACGAACCTGAGTGTCGATCATCTTTCACAGGCTCTTGAGCTTACCAATGAAGGAGATACCACAAAAGAGGAACAAAAAATTCTAGAGGGAATCGTATCCTTCGGAAATACCGATACCAAGCAGGTCATGCGCCCAAGGATCGATATTTTTGCCTTGAACGAAGAAATGAAATTTACCGAGGTTTTGGCCGACATCATGCAGCATGGGTATTCACGAATTCCCGTTTTCTCTGATAGTATTGATAAGGTTATCGGTGTTCTTTATGTAAAAGATCTTCTGCCCTATATGGATCGCAAGACCTTCAATTGGGTCTCCTTGATCCGCGAGCCTTATTTTGTGCCCGAAAACAAAAAGCTTGACGATCTTTTGCTTGAATTTCAAGAAATAAAGAACCATCTTGCCATTGTGGTAGATGAGTACGGGGGTACCTCGGGTATTGTTACCCTTGAGGATATCATCGAAGAGATCGTGGGTGACATCAGTGATGAATTTGATGATGAGGACCTGATTTTTTCGAAACTCGATGATTTTAACTACGTCTTTGACGGAAAGACGACCTTGAAGGATTTTTACCGAGTGGTTAAACTGGAGGATGAGGATATTTTTGAAGAGGAGAAAGGTGAATCGGAAACCATCGCCGGCTTCGTGCTGGAGATTGCCGGAAGTTTTCCTAAAAAAGGAGAAGTAATTGTTTTTAAAGAGTATCGGTTTCTTGTTGAAAGTTTAGATCAAAAGCGTTTGAAGCAAATTAAAGTTACCCTGCCCCATGAAGAATAGATTTATGGTTGTTTTTCTTTTGATGGCCCTTTTACTGGGCTGTGAAGAGAACGTTTTGCCAAAGCCAAAGGCAATGCTAAGGTTGGAGTATTCGCGACCGAACGCCGCCATAGTGGAAACGGATCACTTTAGTTTTGAATACAACCAACTTGCCAAGTTGAACGATAAGAAAAGCACCTCGTTATCGCTGACATATCCTGAAATGAAAGCGTCGATTTTCATCAACTACAAAAAAGTAGACGGTAATTTGGAGAAGCTCACAATGGATGCCCAAAGATTAAGTTATGAACATGCGGCAAAGGCCGATAATATTCGTCCGCGTGAATATGAAAACAAAGAGAACAGGGTATATGGGGCTTTTTTCGAAGTGATAGGCAATGCGGCTTCACAGGCCCAATTTTACGTGACCGACAGTACTCAACATTTCGTGACGGGATCTTTGTATTTTGCCTCTAGGCCCAATTACGATTCCATCTACCCGGCGGCGGTATATTTACAGCAAGATATTGCCCACATCATGGAGACGTTGCGGTGGAAATAGTAGTTTAAAATATTCCAATAGTCAGCAGTATGCATAAAGAAGCGTTGCTCCAATGTCATGGGCGTATACGGCCCTATATCCATAACACCCCCGTTATGACTTCGCGGTTGATCAATGAGATAACCGGCGCGGAGGTATTCTTTAAATGTGAAAATTTACAGCGCATGGGGGCCTACAAGATGCGTGGTGCAACCAATGCCATTTTGCAATTAACCAATGAGCAACGGTCAAAGGGGGTGGTAACCCATTCTTCGGGTAATTTTGCCCAAGCACTTTCATTGGCCGCTCAGAGTTTAGGCGTGACAGCCCATATTGTAATGCCCAGTTCTGCTCCCAAGGTCAAAAAAACGGGAGTTTTGGCGTATGGCGGGGCCATCTACGAGTGTGAACCAACTCTTGAAGCCCGTGAGGCAATGTCACATCAGATCGGCTTGGATACGGGGGCAACTTTTTTGCATCCCTCCAACGATCCTGAGGTAATCATAGGCCAAGGTACCGCTGCTCTAGAACTTCTTGAGAACCATTCAGATTTGAACGCCATTTTTTGCCCTGTAGGTGGTGGTGGCCTTATCGCCGGGTCTGCCTTGGCGGCCCATTATTTCGGTAATAAATGCAATGTTTTCGGAGGCGAGCCCTTCGAGGCCGATGACGCCTACCGCTCTTTGGAAAGTGGAAAAATAGAAGGGAACGATACCACGAATACCATAGCAGACGGCCTCAAGACCGTTCTGGGAAGCAATACGTTTCCGATTATCAAAGAGCATGTTGCCGCCATTATCAGGGTAACCGAGAATGACATTGTTGCGGCCATGCGCCTGATTTGGGAACGCATGAAAATAATCGTGGAACCTTC
>JBHJNU010000111.1:0-5066 GCA_050330515.1 Flavobacteriaceae bacterium
TCCTATTCGGTAAAAACTCCCTTGACAACGAGGTGGGAATTTAAGGTCGAAACACCTCACGCCGGAGGGCCGTTTGTAGTGACGATCAAGGGAAAATCGAATGAAGTTCGGCTTGAAAATAATGGTATGTTGATCTAGCAAATTAAATTGCGTTCAGGTTAACAAGAATTTTCTGTTTTGTTACTAATTTCAACAAACAAATTTGAGGTTTTTATGCATCTCTATAAACTTGGAGCGATAGCCTATGTATATAAATTTGAAGGAGTGAGCGGCCTGTTCAAAAAATTTAAAAGGCCATGCGTTTTTTAAATAATCTTGACATTAAAGAACTTTAAACTTCAAGTCTTAATATCCTTTTACAATTCAATACCACCTGCTTTTCATGGGCGTCTTTCACAAAAAAGAGGTATAGCGGCCCACCATCTGCTAGTTTTAGCTTTTTCCTAATTTTGGCGACACTTTCGGGAAAGTTTCTGGCGGCAACATTGGCTTTTTGACCATATATTTCTTTAATGGTTTTCTTTTGGTAGGGGATGACCCCCAGTATTTCGAACCTTCTTCCCGGAAAATCTAAAAGTTTGTCTGAGGTGTATAAATGCGTGTGTTCATGCAGTTTTTTGACTTTGAAACGGTTTCCCACTGATTTGAAGGCCCCTGATTTCAGCAAGGCGGCATTGGGTTCGTACAAATAGTTCAGCGGTGTTGAAAGGTCGCAGGTCGCATCCTTTTCATCGGTCTGCCAAAAGTCAAAGTGCTGTTGGTCTGCTTTGGTTATGTTGACTGTTTTTATCTTGATCTTGCCCGAATAATGTTTTTCGAGCACCCAAAGTAGTTCTTTGACCTCATTGTCAACGGCAACCACGTGCACTTCTTTCACAAAATCTAGTTCTTTACTACCGGAGGTAATGTCGAGAAAGGGGGCGGCCTTTAGCAGCACATGGTTCGATTTGGCAAAAAGCAGCTCTAAATTAGCAGTGACATCGGGCAGGCAATCGGATAACCGAAATACTTTCCCTTCGGAGTCATCCCTGCGTGATGGATCCAGGTACACCCAATCGAATCGCTCTACCGAATCCCTTAAAAAGCACAGGCCATCACCAACCACCGTTTGAATATTCTGGGCGCCCAAAACCTTGAAGTTGTGGGCGGCAATCAGGGCCAGATCGAGGTCGATTTCGCAGTGGGTAACCGCATCTATTCGACGACTGAAAAAGTAGCTGTCCACACCCCATCCACCGGTAAGGTCGACCAAGGTTTTTCCATTCACGATTTCCGATTTGTAGCGGGCACAAATTTCTGACGAAGTTTGCTCGACATTCAGTTTTTTAGGGTAATATATGTTGGGGGTGGAGAACCAGGTCGGCAGTTTTTTTTCGCATTTTTTTCTACTCTCGAGCTGTTGGGCTAGCTCTTGGGGCGAAATACCTTCAAAAGGCGATTTTTTTAGCAATACTGACACGATGTCAGTGTTTAGATTATCTGTTATAAATTTCTGTACACCAGTATGTAATATAATTTCATTCAAAGTAGGACTATAAATTTTTGGTCAACGATTTCACAATCTTGTTTTCGGCCAAAAATTCCTTTAAAATGACTTTAATGGCAGTATAACCCGGTACTGCGATGATCATTCCCGTGATACCAAAAAGTAGTCCGCCAATGATGATTACAAGAAAAATTTCCAAAGGATGCGACTTGACGCTGTTAGAGAAAATATACGGTTGCGAAAAGAAATTATCCACCAATTGACCAATAGCAAAACCGATCATGACATAGCTTGTTTTTGGCAGTATTACCGAGCTGAAATCGGCCCCTAGATTGCTGGTCATGGAGAGCACTAACATGAGCACGGCACTGATGACAGGGCCGATGTACGGAATGAGGTTGAGAAGTGCACATAGAAATGCGATTACTACGGCATTTTCAATTCCGAAAATGAACAGCACTATAGAATAGATTACGAATAGAATCAGTATCTGTAATACCAAACCCACAAAGTAACGCGACAACAGGTCCTTGATGCTGTTGATCGATCTTTTGAGCCGTTCTTCTTTGTTGTTGGGAACGAAAACCATGAGCCCCTCTTCAAAAAGTCTACTGTCCTTAAGAAAAAAGAAGGCTATGAACAAGACAGAAAATAGGCCAATACTCAGGCTACCCAGGATACCAATAAGCGAATTCAAAAAATTGGGAACAAAGCCAAAATCGAGATTAGCGAAGATCTTTGATTGTTTGATACTTTCCTCAATATCCCTTGAACTTACCCCGAGGTAGTCGGTAACCTCGCGGTACAGGTTTTCTACAGTGCCCTGTAGCGCCTCGATATTCAACAGGGAGAGGTTTTGGCCCTGTTGCAGTAACAGGGGAATGAAAAGGGCTATCGTTCCCGCAATGACCCCTATAAGCAGCACCATGGTGACGATGACGGCCACGGTGTTGTTGAATTTCAGTCGTCTTCTCAAAAAAAGTACAATGGGCCTGCCGATCAAGGAAATCACGCTTGCGATTGCGATATAGGTTATCACCGAACTGATCCGGTACAGGAAATACCCAACAATGAAGATGCCGGCAATAACCGCCAGTGCGCGTAAAATTCCTTCGGCAATAGTTTTGGAGATCATAGGCTGGTCAGTTTTTGAAAACGTATGAAATAATGTTCGCACCCATTTTTAATGCTTTTTCCCGTGCTTCTTGCGGATCGTTATGAACCGTTGCGTCTTCCCAGCCATCGCCTAGGTCAGATTCGAACGTAAAAAGGAGTACCAAACGGTTCTCATGAAAGATACCTAATGCTTGGGGTCTTTTACCATCATGTTCGTGAATTTTTGGTAACCCTTCGGGAAACTTGAACTCTTGTGAAAAGATAGGATGGTCGGCGGCCAGTTCTTCCAAGGCCCTATCCGGAAACACTTTGGCAAGCTCTTTGCGCAGATAAGGCTCCATGCCGTAATTGTCATCAATATGTAAAAAACCCCCTGACGTTAGGTAGACACGCAGGTTCTCGGCTTCCTCCTGTGAAAAAAAGACGTTACCGTGCCCCGTCATGTGCAAAAACGGATATTGAAAGATACTGGTATTACCCACCTCGGCGGTACCTGGTTTTTCGTTGATTGCCGTGCCTATATTTTGGTTGCAAAAACGGATCAGGTTGGGCATTGCAGTAGGGTTGGCATACCAATCGCCCCCACCTTTGTATTTCAGAACGGCAATTTCTTGCGCATTGGAAATACGCAAGGATAGTGTCATTAAAATAAACAAGATTACTCGTGTAAGGTGCTCCATAAAAGGACTACTACAATTTTAAATGCTCAAATTTAGGGATTATCATGGATAAAAAAATCGGTATTGCAGCAATACTTATGATCAGCTTGGTCATTATGGCCTTTGGTTCGTTCAGAGGTAGCGAAAACGGGCTTTTTGGTAGCGATGTACACACTCAAGAATTCAATTACGAACCTGCGGTCGTGCTGGAACTTTTTACCTCGCAAGGTTGTTCGAGTTGTCCGCCGGCAGATGCTCTTTTACAAAAGGTAAAAGAAGAGTTTCCGGAACAGGTTTACGCGTTGTCATATCATGTTGACTATTGGGACTACATTGGATGGAAAGACCCTTACGGCGATTCGAAATTTACCAATAAACAGCGTGAATATAACATCAAGTTTAAGAACCGCAGTAATTATACCCCGCAATTAGTGGTCAATGGCCAAGAACATTGTGTAGGTTCCAATTCGTCGCAGGTTTACGCTAGCATTGACAGGTACAAAAGTTTAAAACAACCAAATCGTATTTCGCTTGTTGATGTTAAGACCGAAAACGGAACGGTTTCCTTTGATTATATTGTTGGGGGCAAACCTGATGGTAAGAACATTCGGGTCATTTTGGTCTTGAATGAGCGCAGCACGGTTGTAAAAAAGGGTGAAAATAGAAATCGAACCCTTACGCACAGTACTATCGTAGTAGCGGAAAAGCAGGTTACACTGAACGCGGCGGAAGGTGCTGCCAGCATTCGTATTCCCGAGATCGTGAATAAGGACGAAGCAATTAGTTTGTACGTGCTACTAGAAGACACGGCCTATACCATCACGGCAGCCGCCCGGCATAAAATAGAAAGAGGTTGAGCTACTTGGTATCTGAATAAATGGCCGGGCCAGCCCAATGGATACCGATTCAAAGATTATTGACAACGGCAACCGTTGTACAGGCCACAATAGCAGCCGTTTCGGTGCGCAACCTATGCTCGCCCAAGGAGACGGGTAAAAAGCCTTTGTCCAATGATAATGTTATTTCAGAGCTTGAAAAGTCGCCTTCAGGGCCAATGAGAATCGTAATGTTCGCATCTTTGGCCAACTTACTTTGCAGTGCATATCTTTCATTCTCTTCACAATGGGCTATGAACAATAAGCCTGATCTTTCTACCGCTAGAAATTTCTTGAGGGAGATGGCCTCGTTGAGTTTAGGCAGATAGGTTTGTAGTGATTGCTTCATTGCCGCCTGAAGTACCTTTTCAAATCGTTCTAACTTTACCGCTTTGCGCTCTGATCGTTCGCAAATGATCGGGGTAATTTCACTGACACCGATTTCGGTTGCCTTTTCTAGGAACCATTCAAAACGGTCGTTCAATTTTGTGGGGGCAACCGCCATATGCAGGTACTGTTTTGGAGGTGCGGTCTTTGTGGTATCGAATATTTCCGCTTGACATTTTTTTACGCTCGCTATCAATAGCTTCGCTTTGAAGAGATCCCCTTTTCCATTGGTAATGGTGACGATATCGCCTTCGCGCTTGCGCAAGACTTTTGTGATGTGCCTGCTTTCTTCGGGCCCGAATGCGAGCTGCTTAGCCATGCTATCGACAGAAGGATTAAAGAATAACTGCATATTTCTGCTATGTATTTAATTTTGACAACAAAGCGTTAGGGCCGGACCGTTCCATAAATAAGCTGCTGCCACCCTGGTTTAATTTTCATTGCCAATCGCATATCTCGCTTTTACCGATACATCCTGTTTTGCAAAATCGTCCTTCAAAAACTTGAAATAGCCTACGATACCGATCATCGCCGCATTATCCG
>JBHJNU010000112.1:0-22403 GCA_050330515.1 Flavobacteriaceae bacterium
CATCACACGGCGAATATACGTTATATAGGCACAGCGGGCGGCTGGGCGAAACCAAGCACGGGCTATACCTTTTCAAGTACCACAAAAAAAGTTCCCGCTTTGGTAGAGCATATCAAATCTGGTAAACCCCTAGATGCATTGAGCTTTAAAAGTAAGTTCTGGTATTATGATTTGTTATTATTGGATATCCTGAAAAGCAATAACAGCCTGGGCGGCCCAATTTTTGAATCAATATTCAAAAAACGTTCTACATCGTTGATCTTCAAGATGTTGGATGAGGAAACCACCATGTTCGAAGATTTGCGGTTCATCAGTGCCCCGAAACCGTGGCCGTTTGTAACATCGCTCTTGAAACGGCTATTTAGTTAAAAACCATGATGGATTCAGGTCTTCAAATAGTAGGTGATGTCAGGGGCATGGAGCTAATAACGATACGCGGTGAAAAACATATCCTAGTCGCTAAAAACGATGACTGGATGCAACTAATAAAAGTTAATTAGTCTTAGGGCTTACCCATTCATTAATTAATTGCAATTACTGTAAAGGTATTGTCAGTTCTGCGTAGTCTAACCGAAAAGGTTATCGCATGACCCCTTATTTCAAGTGGCGAAATGGTCTTGAGAGCCGTAATCGTCACAAATCAAAGGGTAGTGAACATAGGTATGGCAGAACCTTACCACGGCGTGGTTATTTCTTACAGCCCATTTTTGGAATATATGGCGATCAAATGGGTTCTGATGTTGAAAGAGGTCTCCAAACTATCTGTACCTAATTGCGCCTTCATCGCTGTAGAAGGTGTCAATGGCATATGACAACCGATGCAGTTATTTTCCATTTTTGCTACCTCCTGCGAATCATCGGTGCAGTTCACAAATCCGGTACCATGGCACCCTAGACATTTTTGATTAAAGTACGCTATGTCACCTCGCTGATTTTGATGCGGATTATGACAAGTAGTACAGTCCATGGAGGCCGTCTGCTTAAAACATTCACTGCTGGTCAAAAGTCCGTACTGATTGCCATGCACATCTGGTATATTGTCCGAAGCCGTAGACGGGTTTCTTGAATACTCCTCTAAACTTTCCCCGGCCAAAAACGAAAATGAATTGCCCTTTATGACCATGCTCCTAGATCCAGAATGGCATTGAGCACATACATCTAGCCGCTGTTGTCTGGAGAGCGAATCAATAGCCAACATAAATTGGGGTGTTTTTACCTGCGGATTGTTGGTGTGATAGGCCACATGCTTTTCAGCCGGTCTATGACATCTTTCGCAATCGATCCCGTAAATCATAAACTCTTTTGCATACTCATTTCCTTGATTGCTAAAATCCTTGCTCTCCGCATAGGTCACATGACATTTCAGGCAGGCCTCACGGATCGGTCTTTGTAAATAATAATCAGGGTAACCCGGACTATTGATCCAACTATCGGTCGGGGTATGATAAGAAGCCTGTAACTGGTATAGTTCATCTTCGATCCAGCTGGCATACGTTTGCCCCCTGACCCCAGAGCCCAAAACGATATCAAATTTGGCAGGGGGTATCACAACGGTCCTGTTCTTTATCTTCACATGCTGATAAAACGATCCGCCCTCTTGCTCCATGACATACTTGACATCATTAAGATCAAGACTATTTGAGCCTTCGGCAAACCTTCCCCTGATAGTCTCGGCATCGGCCACGGCCGACGACTTGTAATGGGCAGTTTGAAGATGATCTTTGTATACATCGGCATGACAAGCACTACAGGTAGCCGAACCCACATAGTGCTCTCCACTGGTACTATGCGTTGCAAGTATCATAGGGATATAGTAATCAGATTCGATCACCATATTTTTATAGTAGTAAACACCCAATGACACCAGCACTACAATCAATACTATGAACCCGTTTATAATTGTCCTTTGTTTCATTATGACTATCTAAACTATGTAGTTAGAATTCGTATTCTTTAGGAAAATACAACAAAAATCAGGTGCAAACCAATGGCCCTACACTTTTCTTTTCATTAAACCTTCTCCAAATTTTCTTAACAAACCTTTTTTTGTATCAGACAACGCCAAACTATTCAATACCTCAAACGCCCTTTCGGTATAGTACTCGATCTCCAACTGTAGTTCTTTAGTTGCTCCACTATCTACAAAAACATTTTTGACACTTTTTATTTTATCCAAAGGGTTTCTTGGGTGTATGGAGTACAGATTCTGAAGCTCTTTTTTTTGGTCTGATGTAGCTAAATCCATGGCCCTAATGAACAAGAACGTCTTCTTATTCTCGATAATATCGCCACCTACCTGTTTACCAAAGGTTTTTGGGTCGCCAAAAGCATCAAGGTAATCATCTTGAAGTTGAAACGCGATACCTAGGTTCCTTCCGAATTCATAGATGCTGTTCTGTTCCTTTAGCGAAGCCCCTGCAACAATTCCTCCCATTTTAAGGGCCGCCGCAACCAAGACGGCGGTCTTATACTCTATCATTTTTAGATACTCGGCAATAGTGACATTCTCACGGGTCTCGAAATCTACATCGTATTGCTGCCCTTCGCACACCTCTAGGGCCGTTTTGCTGAATAACTTTGCCAACTCCCGAAAAGTCGCACCTTCATAGTTTTCGAAAAGTTGGTAGGCACTAATGAGCATGGCGTCGCCTGAAAGAATTCCGGTATTAATATCCCACTTTTCGTGCACCGTTGCCTTTCCTCTCCGCAGGGGGGCATCGTCCATAATATCATCGTGTACCAGCGAAAAATTATGAAATATCTCTATGGCCAGTGCAGCATCAAGAGCCTTCTTATAGTCCGCTCCAAAAATCTCTGTGGCCATAAGCACCAATACCGGTCGAAGACGTTTCCCTCCCAGCCCCAAAATATAGGCAATCGGTTCATATAAATTTTTGGGTTCTTTGTTTCCGGTCTTCGATTCCAGATAAGA
Source organism: Flavobacteriaceae bacterium (assembly GCA_050330515.1). Lineage (GTDB taxonomy): Bacteria > Bacteroidota > Bacteroidia > Flavobacteriales > Flavobacteriaceae > Maribacter_C. Next base: position 2,933 of record JBHJNU010000112.1, read on the forward strand.
AATAAACAAGGTACGATACTCTTCAATGGACTGCATAAATGGCAATTTTCTTCAAAAATACACCCATTTTAACAAACCCCTTTTCTATACCGAGCAATAGTTGAATAAAAAAAGACATGTAAAATGCAATAGCTTTGAAAATGTTCGTCTATACTATGGAAGACGTAAGAACAAAAGCGGGTGAATGGGTTCGGATTCTGAAAATTACAAAAGCCTAAAAGCATTTTTTAGCGAAGAATATCATTCGCTAAGATCATATGCCCAATCTAGGATCAATGATACTGCCGATCGCGATGCGGAGGACATTGTACAAGATGTGGCCTTGAAACTATTCTCTCGTGCCGATACTGCCTCACCCATTGAGAATGTTGCCGGTTTCGTCTACCATGCGATCCGCAACAGGATTATCGATTTGATACGTACCAAAAAGAATCGGTCATCTATTGAAGACCAAGTGGAAAAGTTCCTAGCCGAATTTGCGGAACTTTTCTACGGAACAACTGACAATGCGTATTCAGAAGAAATGGTAACCGAATTAAAAAGGGCGATCGGCGATTTGAAACCTGTATACAGAAACATTATCACGGCCATCGATTTTGAGGGATATACCTATAAGGAACTGGCTATGGAAACTGAGATTCCCGAAGGAACCCTAATGTCAAGAAGGCATCGTGCCTTAGCCTTGTTATATACCGAACTGAAACAAAAAAAAGAAACTACAAATTAAAAAAGTACCTATGAAAGAATATGTAGAACACCAAGTAAAGAGCAAAGCGGAAAATTTCTTTCGCAGTGCCATCAAAATATTTTTGATGATTGTTGCCGCCATCGTATTTCTATTACTATTCGGCTACGGATTTATGTTATTATGGAACTGGCTCATGCCCGAAGTTTTTGGTTTGCCATTACTGAATTACTGGCAGGCGGTAGGCATTCTGTTCATGTCAAAAATTCTGTTCGGCAGCTTTGGCGACCTTGATAACAAAAAGTCCAGAAAGACCCAGCGCCATAGCCTTATGGGAAAAAAACAAGACCGGTGTAAAAGTGATTTCTCAAAATGGGAATTCTACGATGATTTCTGGAAAGAAGAAGGAGAAACGGCCTTCAACCAATATGTTGAAAGATTGCAAAAACAGAACGTACCGGAAAATGACCCTAAAAACTAAAGATCAATTGTAATGGATAAGTCAACGAGGTCAGCTCCCAATAGCGCAAAGTATACCCCAGTTTAAAAACAAAAGGCATGACCTGACCAAGGTTTTACCGGTGATTTTAGATGGCAAACCAGCCCACGTTCTTGATTTTTACATAACGCGTTCTGCACAGATGTTAAAAAAATGTAAAACTTAGGAAACTTTTATTGTTTTTAAAGTTTCCAATACTATATTTGCGGCCTCAAAAGATGATGAAAGAAAAAATCTTAGAAAAAGCAACCGACATGTTCTTGACCCTAGGGTTCAAGAGTGTTACCATGGATGACCTGGCCAATGAAATGGGTATATCAAAAAAGACCATTTACGCCCATTTCGACAATAAGACCATGTTGGTAGAAGAAAGTACAGACTATCTTTTTGAAACCATTTCAAAGGGTATCGACTTTATCTGTTCGCTCAAAAAAAACCCTATTGAAGAGCTTTACGAAATAAAAAAGTTCGCCATGTTACACCTAAAGGACGAGAAATCGTCACCCCAGTATCAATTGCAGAAGTACTATCCTAAGATTCACGAGAGCATAAGGCAAAAACAATTCGAAATGATGCAAGATTGTGTAGTAGATAATGTAAAGCAGGGCATTGAACAAGGTATTTATCGTGAAAACCTGAACGTTGATTTCGTTTCACGCATTTACTTTACTGGTGTAACCAGTATTAAAGACCTCAAGCTTTTTCCTGTGAACAGGTTTCCCATTGCCGCCTTGATGGATGATTACTTGGAGTATCATCTTCGCGGCATCGTAACCCCAAAAGGAAGAAAAATATTAAACGCGATCATCAATTCAAATCAAGAATAAAATGCGAAACCAATTTTTAGTGCTCTTTACTTTGTTGAGCTTTACCCTAGGGCATTCTCAAGATAAAACCGAAACACCGTATAGCTTCTCTTTAGAGGAGGCCATAACTTTTGCGCTCGAAAACAACTATAGTGCCATCAACGCGGACCGTGACATCATCGACGCGCGCAAACAAAAATGGGAGGTCATTGCCTCTGGCCTGCCCCAAGTTTCTGGCACGGTCAGTTACCAAAATCAATTAAAGCAGCCTGTTTCACTCATTCCCGCTGAATTAACAGGCGGTGACCCGGGCACCTTTATTCCCGTGATTTTCGGCGTTCCTCAACAGGTAATCGCCACCGGCTCACTTAGACAACAAATTTTTGACGGTTCGTACATTGTTGGTGTTCAAGCAACAAAGGCTTTTTTGAGCTATAGTGCCAACACCAAGGAGAAAACGCTGCTGGAAGTTAGAAAGGCCGTAACCGAGGCCTATGGAAATGTACTTTTAGCTCAAGAAAGTGTTGCCATTTTGGAAAAGAACAAGAACAATCTGGAGAAAAACCTGTTCGAAACTACAAAAATCTATGAAAATGGCCTCGGGGACGAAGAGAGCGTCGAGCAACTTCAAATCACCCTTTCATCAATAGAGAACCAATTGAACAACGCCGTTCGCTTACAGCATATTACCAAACAGATGCTCAATTTGGTGATGGGGATCGAACTAGACTCCGAAACTATATTGAAAGAAGATCTGGATGTACTGACAGAAAAACAAATAGATTTCGGCCTGCTGGAGACCGACTTTAAAATGGATAACAACGTTGACTTCAAACTAGCCAACAATCTAAGTGAACAGCGCTTCTATGAATTGAAATTGGCCAAAAGCAAGGCATTACCGACCATGAACGCCTTCCTAAACTACGGCACTTCTGCCTTTGATAACAATTTCAACTTTTTTAACCAAGGCCAAGACTGGTTCAATTTCTCGACTTTTGGCCTTGACTTAACCATTCCTATTTTTAGTTCCCTGGGTAGAAGTACTTCGACACAACGTGCCAAATTAGCGTTTGAAAAGGCAAAAACCCAACTGACAGAGGTACAGGAACAAATACGCCTCCAACTTGAGCAAGCCAAAAGCAACTACGAATTGACCATACAACAGTACGCCACCGCAAAAGAGAATTTACGCTTGGCCGAACGCATTGAGAACAAGAACGAGATCAAATATGCAGAAGGTATCGCCACCAGTTTCGAACTGCGACAAGCACAAACACAGCTCTACGACGCGCAGCAGGGCTATCTGCAATCAATGGTGGAGGTGATAAATAAAAAGTCCGAATTGGAAACGATTTTAAATAACTAGATTCATCAACAAATAAACTATTTTTCATGAAAAACTTAATCTATCTATTGACGGGGCTTTTTGTTATCACCTCATGTGGCGGTAAAAAAGAACAGACTCTTGAAGCCCTGATCGCTCAAGGAGACCTAGAGGCACTTAGGGCAAAAAAGAGTGAAATCTTTGCCGAACAAAAAAGCCTTGAAAACAACATTAAGATCTTAGATTCTGTCATCTCCCTGAAAGTTGGAACCGAAAAACTGCCCCTGGTTACCACATTGACAACCAAAGCCACCAAATTCGTTCACTTTTTGGAGCTACAGGGAAGTGTGGAAACCAAACAGAACGTGCTGGTCTACCCTGAAATGCCGGGTACGCTACAACGTGTATATGTTAAAGAAGGCCAGCAAGTAAGCAAAGGGCAACTACTGGCATCTATCGATGATGGCGGCATTGGCAGTCAGGTGGAGCAATTAAAAACGCAGGCAGAACTCTCAAAAACTACGTATGAGCGGCAAAAGCGTTTATGGGAACAAAAAATAGGTTCGGAAATACAGTACCTACAGGCCAAAACAAGTTATGAAGCTACCGAAAATGCTGTAAAGCAAGCCCAAAGTCAACTTGGTAAATCGACCATTCGAGCTCCGTTTTCCGGTGTAATCGATGACGTCATCAAAGATCAAGGTACCGTTGTCAGCCCAGGACCGGGTTCAGAAGTGTTCCGTATAGTCAACCTTTCAGATATGTACATTACAGTCGATGTTCCGGAAACCTATTTATCAGAGATACAGAAAGGTAAAGAAGCATTGGTATTCTTTCCCGTGTTGGGAGATTCGGTGAAAACGGTTATCCGCCAAACCGGCAACTTCATCAACCCGAGCAACCGGGCCTTTACGGTCGAGATCGCCGTTCCGAATAAGAACGGAAACATCAAACCGAACCTAACTGCCCGCGTTAACCTGAACGACTATACCAAAGAAAATGCCATTCTAATTCCACAGAGCATCATTTCTGAAAACGCAGAGGGTGAGCAATATGTCTATGTAGCGCAAAAGGGTGATACAGACGATGAAGCCATTGTAAATCGAAAAATAGTCACAACGGGCAAGACCCAAAACAGTCTTATTGAAATACTTTCAGGCATTGAAGAAGGTGATATGCTGGTAAAAGAGGGGGCTCGTACCGTAAAAGATGGCCAGAATGTCAAAATAAAAAACGATTAAGCTCATGAGCAAGCAAAAGAAAAATGCAAACAAAGAATTCGGACTGTCATCGTGGGCTATTGACAACCCGTCTGTTGTATATGTAATGATTGCTATCTTTTTGTGGATCGGATATCAAGGCTACCAATCTATGCCACGAGAGGACTTTCCTGAGATCAAAGAAACAAAAGTATACATCAGTACACCGTATCCGGGCAATACGGCCGAAGATGTAGAGCGACTGATTACCGATCCCCTTGAGGAAAAACTCAAGAACGTGAGTAATGTGGTGAAGGTAACCTCCACCTCTCAGGAGGACTATTCGATTATTACCGTTGAATTTGATGAAAGCATAACCGTAGAATCGGCAAAACTGAAAGTAAAGGATGAGGTGGATGCCGAAAAATCAGGTGAAGATTGGCCAACCTTCAATAACGCCAAAGTAGAGCCCAAGATTTTCGATTTGAACTTTTCGGAGTCCTTTCCCATCATGAACGTCAACTTTACAGGAGATTATCCGGTAGAGCGGTTGAAGGAATATGCAGAATACATGCAAGATGAGATCGAGGATCTTGAACAAATAAAAGAGGTAAGTATTCGCGGGGCACAGGAAAGAGAAGTTGAAATTGCCGTGGACGTTTATAAAATGATGGCCGCACAGGTTAGCTTTCAAGATGTTATCGGGGCGATATCAAACGGTAATATGACCATGTCGGCCGGAAATCTTGAAGTGGGCGGACAACGACGTACCATACGCGTTCTAGGTGAAATCAAAGACCCGAAACAACTCAACGACTTTGTGGTAAAATCAGAGAACGGGGCGGTCTACCTAAAAGACATCGCTACGGTTTCCTTCGATGAAACGGAAAAAACAACCTATGCCCGTGAGTTTGGCGAGAATGTAGTTATGCTCGATATCAAGAAGCGTTCTGGCAAAAACATGATCGAAGCCACTACCAAGGTTCGAGAACTGGTAAAAGAGGCACAGGCCAATTATTATCCGGCAGATCTCAATATTACCATAGCCAATGATTCTTCAGGCAGAACGTTGAACCAGGTAGATGATCTGGTCAACAATATTATCTTCGGTATCATCCTGGTGGTTACTGTTCTCATGTTCTTCTTAGGCTTTAGAAATGCGCTTTTCGTTGGTTTTGCCATCCCCATGTCCATGTTCATGTCGTTCATGATCCTCAATTTATTGGGGTACACCCTAAATACCATGATCCTCTTCGGAATGATCATGGGTCTCGGTATGCTGGTGGATAACGGTATTGTAGTTGTCGAGAACGTTTACCGTTTGATGAGTGAGGGCATGTCGCGCACAGAGGCGGCCAAAAAGGGTATTGGAGAGATCGCCTACCCCATTATCGTATCTACCTTGACCACGGTTGCCGCTTTCGTTCCGCTCGGACTTTGGCCCGGTATTTTCGGCCAGTTCATGAAGTATTTTCCAATTACCCTTTCGGTGGTTTTAGGATCCTCGCTTTTTGTGGCCATCTTCATGAACTCAATGCTCGTCTCTAAATTTATGGAAATCGGCGAGAAAGAACTCTCTGTTAAAAGTCTGGTAAGAACCAGCGCCATATTGGGCAGCTTCGGGCTCTTCATTTTAATTGTAGGCGGACCCATGCGCGGTCTGGGCACGGTCATGTTAGTCACCGCAATTTTGTTCTGGGTTTACAAATATGCCCTAAAACCTATTGCCCTGCGTTTTCAAAATAGCACCATGGTACGTTTTGAGAATTGGTATGAGCGGCGCGTCAGTCATGCCCTAAAAGGTAAAAATGTGTACTGGTATTTTGGTATCACCGTAATGTTGCTATTAACCACATTCGTGCTTTTTGGTTGGTCAATTGGTTCACAGCGCACCAAAATCGAATTTTTTCCCGATAACACCCCGAATGAAATTTATGCCTACATCGAATATCCGCAGGGAACTTCAATTCAAAAAACCAACGAACTGACCAAACGTATCGAAGCGCGTATATTTGAGGTTGCCAATCAACCGAAATATACCAATGGGGATATTAACTACTTGGTATCATCAGCAGTCTCACAAGTTGGTGAAGGTGCCGGAAACCCCTTTACCGACGGGGGGTCGGCTGCGGAAATGCCCCATAGGGGAAAGGTGACCCTTTCTATGAAAGAATTCAAGTATCGTGATGGCCGAAATACCGAAGAATTGCGCGGTGAAATTCAAGAAGCCCTAACGGGCATTTATCCCGGTGTTGCCATTTCTGTAGAAAAGGAGGCCAGCGGGCCACCAGCGGGCTATCCTATTAATATTGAGCTTGCCGGAAACGATTACAATGAACTGATCAACACCGCTGAGGAAATTCGAAATTTTATCAATACTAAAAACATCCCTGGTATTGAAGAATTGAAAATTGATGTAAACAAAAGCAAGCCTTCATTGCAAGTGGTCGTTGATCGCGAAAAGGCGGGTGAATTGGGAGTGTCCGTAGGGCAGGTTGGCCAACAATTACGGCGCTCTTTGTTCGGTGAAAAAGCGGGCGTTTACAAACTTGATGGTGATGATTACGATATCAACGTTCGTTTCAATGAAGATATTCGCTATAATAAGAGCGCCCTTTTCAACCAAAACATCATTTTCAGAGATCAGGCATCGGGTAAAATAAAGGAAATTCCCGTTTCCGCAGTTGCAAGTCAAAAGAACTCCTCTGGTTTTAGTGCGATAAAACATAAGAACGGCAAGCGCATTGTTACCGTATATTCACAGCTTAAACCTGGTTTTACCGATGCCGGGGCCATTGTTACTGAAATTCAGAGTGAGATGGATAGCTTTACGGGGGTTCCACCAACCATAAAAATAGATTATACCGGGCAGCTCGAAGAACAGAATAAACAAATGCTGTTCTTGATCAAGGCCTTTTTCGGCGGCCTTGGTTTGATCATGCTGATCTTGATTTTCCAATTTGGTGGCGTCTCAAAACCGCTGATAATTATGATCGCGATCTTCTTGAGCTTTATAGGCGTGTTCGGCGGACTGATGATTACCGGTTGGTCTTTTGTGATTATGATGACCATGATGGGTATAATTTCCCTTGCCGGGATCGTGGTTAATAACGGCGTGGTGCTATTAGACTATACCCAGATTCTCATCGACCGTAAAAAAGTGAAGCTTGATCTAGACGATAAGGACCTACTTTCCATAGCAGATGTTACCAAGGTTATTACTAAAGCAGGTAAAGCGAGGTTACGGCCTGTACTGCTCACCGCTATTACCACGGTTTTGGGGTTGATCCCGCTAGCCATTGGCCTGAATATCGACTTCTTTTCGCTCTTCACAGAATTCAATCCTAAAATTTACATAGGGGGCGATAACGTAATTTTCTGGGGGCCATTGGCATGGACGGTCATCTTCGGCCTGATCGTGGCCACCTTCTTGACCTTGATCATCGTACCGGTACTTTTCAATATCACCTATCGCATTAAAACTAAGATGCGAAGTTGGAGAAATCCTGAGCCAAATGTAAAAGAGGAATTGTTGATTGAAAACGAGGAGTATGAAGTACTTCCCAAAACGGGCACTTCAGCTTAAATTCAACAGCTAGATAATTAGCATAAAACTCAGATGTATTCGTCTGAGTTTTTTATTTTATGCACGTGCGTAATATGCGCGTCTTCATGTTTTGGGTTCTTTATTTTATTCCATAATGAGGTCAAAAAAAGCCCAATTAAAAAACCAGCGCATAAAAAAACAATACGCGCGCCAAAGTTTTCATAATCTTTAGTATCGTACCTTAAGACATAAACGAGCAGTATGGCAAGGGCCACAAGCACCCAATACACGATCATATTTCTTTTCAAATAGTCACCCTTTACCTTCTTACTGGGCATCTTATGAATGAAATGTAAAATGTAAAACGCTCCTGCAAGGCTCAGGCCGTACTGCAAAATATCAAACAATGGTATATTAAAATAAAGATAACGTAGTAGGGGTATTCGCTGAACAAAAAATCCATCAAAATGGGTAAATGCGTCCATAAACAAATGGCTGAGATTACCGATTAAAATAGAACAAATCACTTTGAGATAATTGCTTTTAAAGTAGAAAACCCAATCAAAAGTTAGGAACGGTTGAAATCTTTTTCTAAAATAAAAAGGAAGGTTTACCACCAGTTGATCCTTCACTACAATGTGGTACATGCTGATGCACAAAAGACTAAGGGGCAGGTTCAACCAAAACATGGGCCAAAAAGAATGCCCGTGAACAACATGCGATCGTAAAGTGATGAAAAACTCAAAATCGGGAACCATACTACCCATAATCAAACCCGACACCGAAAACAGATTACTTTTAAGTAAGGGTAGAATTATAGCAGGGTGTGAGCCGGTAAAGGGCATAAGTAGGGTTTTCTTCCGGAATAATTTAGTTGTGAAAATTATTCGTCTTGGGCGTTAAACAAAGTTCAGTAAAACAAACGCCAATCAGCAGTAAATATTTTATAGGACTAATCTTACTTTTTAATTTTGTTGTCAGTGACCATTTTTTTGATACGAACGTGTCCGATTTTCTGGTGTAGCAAATGGTTCTTTTTTGATTCCAATGGTTTACCTGACACATCACAAAACCATACTTAAATATTAGTCTAAATGCCTAGCATACTAATAAATACTTCTTAAATTTATCCGCTTAAATTAGTCTGATGTACAGAAGCCACACCTGCGGAGAATTGCGCGAATCACATATCAATGAAAACGTCACCCTTTCAGGTTGGGTACAGACGATAAGGGACAAAGGTTTCGTCGCCTGGGTGGATCTGCGAGACCGCTACGGAATCACACAACTTGTTTTTGATCAAGACAGAAGTTCCGCCGCCTTATTGGAGCAGGCACGTGGCCTAGGGCGTGAATTCGTAGTTCAAGTAGAAGGCGAGGTTATTGAAAGGGCATCGAAAAATCCACATATACCTACCGGAAGCGTTGAAGTATTGGTAACCAAGATGACCGTATTGAACGAGTCTTTAACTCCGCCTTTTACTATCGAAGATAAAACCGATGGTGGTGAGGATATTCGCATGAAATACCGCTATCTCGACATTCGAAGGAATCCCGTAAAAGAAAACCTGATTTTTAGAAGTAAAATTGCCATTGAAGTTCGCAAATACTTGTCAGAAGAAGGCTTTATCGAAGTGGAAACTCCCGTTTTAATTAAATCGACTCCTGAAGGTGCCCGCGATTTCGTGGTGCCCAGCAGAATGAACGAGGGGCAATTTTATGCCCTACCTCAATCGCCGCAGACCTTCAAACAACTTTTGATGGTCGGCGGATTGGACAAATACTTTCAAATCGTTAAATGTTTCAGGGATGAAGATCTACGCGCCGATAGACAGCCAGAATTTACCCAGATCGATTGTGAAATGGCCTTTGTTGAACAAGAGGATATCTTGAATGCCTTTGAAGGTCTGACCAAACATCTGCTAAAAGTGGTCAAGGGAATCGAAATGGATAAATTTCCTAGGATGACCTATGACGAGGCCATGAAAAAGTACGGCAACGATAAACCCGATATTCGCTTCGGAATGGAATTCGGAGAACTTAATTCGGTCACCAAGCATAAAGATTTCAGTATATTCAATACCGCTGAAATTGTCGTGGGTATCGCCGTACCGAACGGCAACGCCTATACCAGAAAAGAGATCGATGCGCTGGTAGATTGGGTACGAAGGCCACAGGTAGGGGCACTGGGTATGGTTTATGTTAGATGTAACGAAGACGGCTCGTACAAATCGTCGGTAGACAAGTTCTTTGATGAAGCCGATTTGGCCCAATGGGCCGAGATAACGGGAGCCAAGGCAGGAGACCTTATCTGTGTACTTTCTGGGGATGCCAACAAAACAAGAACACAATTGAGCGCCCTTCGCATGGAACTGGCCAATCGCTTGGGCCTAAGAAATGCCAACGAATTCGCGCCGTTATGGGTAGTCGATTTTCCATTATTGGAATTGGACGAGGAAACCGGCCACTATCACGCCATGCACCACCCGTTCACCTCGCCAAAACCCGGTCAACTAGCATTGTTGGATACCGACCCAGGAGCCGTAAAGGCGAACGCCTATGATCTGGTATTGAACGGTAACGAAATTGGTGGCGGATCCATTCGTATACACGATAAAGAAATGCAGGGTACCATGTTCAGGCATTTGGGCTTTAGCCCTGAACAGGCCAAAGCACAATTTGGCTTTCTAATGGAAGCGTTTCAATATGGCGCCCCGCCACATGGCGGAATTGCCTTTGGGCTCGATAGGCTGGTGGCCATTTTAGGCGGACAAGAAACGATACGCGACTTTATAGCCTTCCCAAAGAACAATAGTGGGCGTGATGTGATGATCGACGCACCGGCGACCATTGATGATGCCCAGTTGAAGGAACTACATTTGAAATTGGATCTTTAAAGCGGGTGAAATCCGTTAGTCAAAAAGAATAAAGTTCAAGTACGAACCCCCTGCCAAGGGCAAGAACATAAATGGTGTACGGAACATTGCAAGCGGCGCTGTTCAGACCAAAGAACTTTAAAACCACTGACCCCGCGTAGCAGGAGGGTTTTTTTGTACTTTTAAGGAAGCAAACAAGCTAAATGCCCAGCCGATTTCAGAAACTATTCACGCAATTTCTTAAATGGAGGTATAAGCATATCTCCAATAAGACCTTTACACATATTCTCGCCATTGTGGTAGGGCTGCTCGCCGGCCTAGCATCGGTCACGCTAAAAAACCTGACCTATTTTATAGAATCTTCGCTGGAAAGTGGCATTGTCTTCTCAAGCAATCAATTGTATTTCATACTTCCCATAGTGGGGTTAACCCTGGTGTACCTATATGTTAAGTTCGTACATAAAGAAAAATTAGAGCATGCGATTTCATCCATCTTGTTCGCATTATCAAAGAAGAAGGGTATCATTTCCCTGAAAAAAATAGTAACCCCCCTGATCACTGCGCCATTAACGGTAGGTTTCGGGGGTTCTGTGGGACTGTTGGGTCCGGCCGTGGCTTCCGGTTCGGCCATTAGCTCGAACCTAGGTCGTATATTTCATATCAATACCAAAACCCGTTCTTTACTTATTGCATGCGCCTCTGCCGGGGCAATTGCCTCCATATTCCAATCCCCCATAGCTGCCATTATATTCGCGGTCGAGGTTTTTAGTATGGACTTTACAATGCTTTCGATGCTTCCTTTGTTATTGGCATCGATTTCAGGGGTACTTACTTCCTATTTCTTTTTGGGTAACGAGGTGCTTTTCAATTTTTCATTGTCGGATAATTTTGAAATAAAAGACACCTTGTTCTATGTTATATTAGGGGTGGGCACCGCTTTGGCTTCCATTTACTTTACAAAAATGTACTTCGGCATCCTGAAATTATTCTCCCCTTTAAAAAGTCCGAAATATCGCTTGTTGGTCGGCGGTATGGCGATCGGGATCATGCTCTATTTTATTCCGCCCTTGTACGGCGAAGGTTTTGTGTTCATTAATAATCTTTTAGAAGGTGACCATATTGCCGCCTTGGGGTCGAACCCATTGGAAACCTATATGGACAACATTTGGGTGATTATCGCCCTTTTGTTCGGCCTGACCGTTTTTAAGGCAGTTGCCATGACCACCACCTTCGCGGCAGGCGGGGCGGGCGGTATTTTCATTCCAACCATGGTAATGGGTAGTGCCTTGGGTAATGTAGTTGCCAAGATCATCAATAATGTGGGCTTGGGCTTCGATGTCTCTGAAAGTAATTTCACCTTGATCGGAATGGCGGGTCTTATCGCCGGGGTATTGCATGCCCCATTGACCGCAATATTCTTAATCGCCGAAATAACAGGAGGTTATGAGCTTTTTGTTCCCCTTATGATCACTGCCGCCATATCATACCTCATTACCAAAAATGTGATAGACCATACGATCTATACCCGCGAACTGGCAGAACAGGGCGCCCTGTTGACCCATGATAAAGATGAAAGCGTATTGACCATCATGCAGTTGGATGATGTGATCGAGCAAAACTTCAAGACCGTTACCCCGACCACATTTCTAGGTGATATGCTGCACGACTCCGTTTCGAAATCAACTCGAAACCTTTTTCCTGTAATAGATGAGAACGAAGCATTGGTGGGCATTGTACTTTTAGACGATATTCGAGAATTCATGTTCGATACCAACCTGTACCGAACCACCACCGTGGCCACTTTTATGCATAATGCCCCTGAATATATATTCTATGGTAAAGACAGCATGCGAACCGTTATGAAAAAATTTCAAGATAGCGGGGCTTGGAACCTGCCCGTGATCAAAGACGGAAAATACTTTGGCTTTGTTTCCAAATCGAAACTGCTGACCGCCTATCGCAGAGAATTGATTAATTTTACCCAGTAAAAAGATACTTGGCTATTCGCCCATGATTATTTGTTCTATTCAAGCCATGAAATACATCATCATCCTATTGTTCTTCTGCTCTTTCGGATTAATTACCTACGGATTTTCTTTGGATGCCCCACAAACCGCCCTTGCCGATAAATTTATCGGAGGTGGAACGGCCTTGCTATTTTTGGTGGTCATGCCACTGTTCTTGATCAAAGAAAGTAAGGGCAAAAATGCAAGGGATTATATGCTTACCGAAGAAAACATCCGCAGAATGCAAGGTAAGGACGTCATCAAAAAAAAATAATCCTATTTTTCGGCGCAATCTTGAAAGGAGCTTTTTAATTCAAGTTCCGTTTTTGGATAAAGAAGCGTTTTAACAGATCGGAAGCTTCATTTTCAAGAATTCCACCCATAATTTTGGTTTTCGGATGTAGTTTCGTCCCCATTACCCCACACCCCCTTTGAGTGTCTTTCGCAGCATAGACCACTCTTGAGATCTGGCTCCAAAACAACGCTCCGGCACACATTTGGCAAGGTTCTAGCGTAACGTATAGGGTGCAATCCGTTAAATACTTGCCTCCCAAAAAATTAGCAGCTGCCGTAATGGCCTGCATTTCGGCATGGGCCGTTACATCGTTCAATCGCTCGGTAAGGTTGTGGGCACGGGCAATGATCCGATCCTGTACCACTATGATAGCGCCAATGGGCACTTCTCCTTTTTCGAAGGCCGTCTCCGCTTCTTGAAGGGCCTTTTTCATGAAGTATGTGTCGTCGAAGGGTAATATCATAGGGCCAAAAATACAATATTAACAGTACGGGCAAGGTATTGAAAAAACGAATTTACCGTACATTTGCTGCTTGCCATGACAATCTTAGAAAACTTAAGTTCACCACAGGACCTTCGCAAACTAAAAACAAGCGAACTGGCGCAACTCGCGCAAGAACTCCGAGAATTCATAATTGATGTCGTATCGACCAAAGAAGGCCACTTGGGTGCCAGTCTTGGGGTAGTGGAATTGACCATCGCCCTGCATTACGTTTTCAATACCCCGGTCGATAAACTTATTTGGGATGTGGGCCACCAGGCCTACGGCCATAAAATACTCACCGGCCGAAAGGAAATCTTCCATACCAATAGACAGTTAGGCGGTATCAGTGGTTTTCCAAAAATGAGTGAAAGCGAATACGATGCGTTTGGTACGGGGCATAGTTCTACCTCCATTTCGGCCATTCTTGGTATGGCGATCGCATCGCAACTAAAGGGCGAAACCGATAAACAACATATCGCGGTCATCGGTGACGCTTCGATTGCTAGCGGTATGGCCTTTGAAGGGCTTAACCATATGGGTGTTACCGATGCCAATGTACTCGTTGTACTGAACGACAATGCCATTGGTATTGACCCTAGTGTTGGGGCCTTGAAAAAGTACCTGACCAACGTTAAAAAAGGTACGGCAAAAGATGAGAACATCTTCGAATGCCTTAATTTCTATTATACGGGGCCTATCGATGGTCACGATATCGACGCCCTAATTACAGCGCTGAAACGGTTAAGAACTGTTAAAGGCCCTAAACTTTTGCATGTCATTACCATCAAGGGTAAAGGCTTGCAACAAGCCGAAGAAAACCAGGTTACCTATCATGCACCGGGCAAATTCGATAAGCTTACCGGCGACCTGGCACCAAAGTCGGGCGAACCGCAACCTGCAAAATATCAAGATGTTTTTGGGCACACCCTCGTAGAACTTGCAACAAAAAATAAAAATATAGTCGGTATAACCCCTGCAATGCCAACCGGCTGCTCTTTAAAGTTCATGATGGACGAACTGCCCGAACGGGCATTCGATGTCGGTATTGCCGAGCAGCATGCGGTTACCATGGCAGCAGGGATGGCCGCCGAAGGGCTGGTCCCGTTTTGTAATATTTATTCTACCTTTTTACAGCGTGCCTATGATCAGGTCATTCACGATGTGGCATTGCAGAATTTACCCGTGATCTTTTGTTTGGATCGTGCCGGACTCGTAGGTCAAGATGGTGCCACGCACCACGGGGTTTATGATATTGCCTATTTGCGTTGCATACCGAACCTGGTCATTTTCGCCCCTATGAACGAGATAGAACTGCGCAATATCATGTACACTGCCCAGCTGGGCTTGGTGCATCCTATTGCGATTCGGTATCCCAGGGGCAGAGGGGTTCTGCAAGACTGGAAAATGCCTTTTTCGCAAATCCCTATCGGAATTTCCGAAGAATTGCAAAAGGGTTCAAGAATCGCCATCCTATCCATAGGCCATTTGGGAAACATGATCTCAGAGGTGCTACAGGAGATGCAACATCCCCCCGAAATAGGGCATTACAATATGCGCTTCGTAAAACCATTGGATAAAAATAGACTGGCCGAAATCTTCAAAACGTATACCGATGTACTCACTATCGAAGACGGCTGTATCGCCGGAGGTTTTGGCAGCGCCGTATTGGAGTTTGCGAACGACATGAACTATAAGGGCAGGGTTACCATGTTAGGTATCGCCGATGTCTTCTTGCAGCAGGGTAGCGCCGAAGAACTCGCAAAATTGGCACAAATTGACCCACAATCAGTGAAAGATAAATTAAAATTGTTATTACATGATGCGTAAATCCCTTAGACCATTCCTCTTCTTTGTAAGTATAGTATACGGCCATCACAGTTACGCACAAGATACCTTACCTCAGACAACGCCACCTGACCCAGTAGTTATCGACACCATGGTCGTCGATACCACTGTTGTTGATACTATCGTGATCAGAAGGGCACAAAGACGTATTAAGCAAAACATGCAGCAGGTAGAACTACCTAACACGGTAATATCTTTCAAAAAAACCGAGCCGTTGAACAAGGGGTATAAAAAATTCAGTGCGCCCAGTTTCTGGCAAAAGGTAAATTTGGTCGGACTCAATTTTAGCCAAGCTGCCTTTGTAAACTGGAACGCTGGTGGTAATACCTCTATTTCCGCTTTGGCCAACGCGCGTTTTGAACGCAATTACAAATTCCGGTATTTTCAATGGGAAAATGTTCTAGATTCCCGTTATGGCATCAACCTTCAAGAGGGTCAAAAAATACGAAAGACCGATGATGCCATACGGATCAGCTCAACCGTTGGATACCGACGCGATACGATCAGCAACTGGTACTATTCGGTGAAGGCCAATTTTAACACGCAGTTTACCGATGGTTTCCGGTACCCTGATCGCGACACCCCTCTTTCACGCTTGATGAGTCCGGGATATTTCTTTCTAGGTGCCGGTGCTTCCTATATTTCCGAAGGGCGAAAGTTCAACGTCTACATTTCACCGATTACGCAAAAGGCCACGTTCGTTTTTGATCAAGTTTTGGCTGATAAAGGCGCGTTCGGTATCGAAAAAGCCATTTTAGACGCTGAGGGCAATGTTCTGGTGCCCGGTAAAAATGTTTTTTTAGAATTCGGTTTTCTTGCAACCAATGAATGGGAAACGCAGCTCATGGAAAACGTGGGTGTCAAGCACCGGCTCACTTTATATAGCGATTATCTGCGTCGTTTTGGCAATATTGATGTCGATTGGGAGCTCAATGTCAACTTAAGGGTCAATAAATATATCGTGACCAATCTCGGCACCCATATCATTTATGATGACGATATTCTTTTCGACCCCATACGAAACGACGCGGGCATCGTAATCAATGAAGGCAGGCCCAAACTTCAGTTCAAACAGCTTTTAGGAGTTGGCGTGGCGTATAACTTCTAAGTACCACCTATAAGGCGGCCCACCCTGGTCAAGTTCAAGGCTCAAGGCAAGTAATTCTATTGTTTGTGTTCTTTATACCCGCTAACAACTGGGTACTAAAGCTGTTTGCCCATGATCTTGTTATGAATATGTACCGCCGAACTATCAGACAAACTTGCCACGTAGCAACAGGTATGCAGTATGATCCGATAAAGAGACCGTTCGGTATTTCTATAAAACTCGGGCAAGGTTTGCAGCATTAGCCTGTCATAATTGGAGGCCATATCTTCCTTTTCGCGCACCAGGGCCGTAATGTATACATCGAGTATATCGCTTATAATTTTATACCCGGCGATTTCCTTTTCAATGACTTCTTGTGATCGGTATATTTTTTCAACACTTAATGCAATGATATCGGTTATCTGGGCGGCATAGTTACTTTTATGAATCAGTGAAACGTTGAAGGTGCCGGCCAAAATAGCGTCTTCATGGGCGATAAAAACGTCAATGGCATCAGAAATCAAGGTGTTGATGGCAAGGGCTCGTAAGTAACTTAATCGGTCTTCTTTGTATTTGAGAGAATTATACTTTTTGGTATTAATACTCCCCTGTACCAATTTAATAAGGTATTCCAGGGCAAAATCTTCTGAAATAAGACCAAGATTAATCCCATCTTCAAAATCGATAATGGTGTAACAAATGTCATCGGCAGCCTCTACCAAATAGGTAAGTGGGTGTCTTGCATAACCAATTTCTGTGCCCTGTCGCGTTTGAAGCAGACCCAATTCTTCGGCAACTTCCTTGAACGTGCTTTTCTGGGTTTGGAAAAAACCGAACTTCTTATCGGCAATATGTTTGGTAGGTTCTTTGGGCAGTGATTCTTTTGGATACTTCATAAAGGCCCCCAAAACGGCATAACTCAACCGGAGTCCGCCAGCGACCCCTTCCCTACTCTCGGTCAATAACTTGAATCCGTTGGCGTTACCTTCGAAGTCGATGATGTCTTGCCATTCTTTCTCTGCTAAACTTGACCTGTACTGTTGTCCGTTTCCGTTTTTGAAGTATTCGCCTATCGCCTTTTCGCCGCTATGCCCAAAAGGAGGGTTTCCAATATCATGGGCCAAGGCTGCCGCAGCCACTATGGCACCAAAATCATTAAACCGATAGCCGTGTACTTCCGCCAAATGCGGATGTTTTTCCAAAATTTTTTTCCCAGCGATACGGCCCAGACTTCTTCCCACAACGGAAACTTCCAAACTATGGGTAAGGCGGGTATGCACAAAATCGGTCTTAGAGAGGGGTATGACCTGGGTCTTATCTTGCAAGCTGCGAAAGGCCGAAGAAAAGATGATTCGGTCATAATCGACCTCAAACCCCAAACGCGTATCGTCTTGTTGCTTCCGAAGCCTTTTATAGGTATCGCCGTGCCGTTTTAAAGAGAGTAGTTGTTCCCAGTTCATGGTTTTCACTTCTTAACTATAGTTTTGTGTGGCAGAAATGTCCGCAAGATACATTTTTTTGCAACTTCAAGAATAAGCAGGGCAGCAGGTAAACAGGTAATGTTAAATTAACATAGTAACATACTGTTGATGCGCCAACTTTTGGATATGGCTGTAACCGTTTATATTTGAAAACATTATACATGTTCTTTGACTTTTTAAAACCTTAGATCGAATACATGGTAGTAGCCTGAAAGAGTAGCTAAGAAACAGGCGCTGCTTGTACCGCTACACGTAAAAGACAACTATGACCCGGTGCCTACGCACGGGGTCATTCAATTAAATGGCACTTCCGCCCGTGACAGCTCAAAAAAATGTTAACCTTAATTTTACATTTTACTAATCTAATACTAACGCAGTATTTGCATTTTATCCTTCCCTTTGTGGTCTTATTCTAGTCTAAATGCTAAAGTTCATCGTTTTTTCCACATTAATATTTACGGCCTTTGGTTTTTCTCAAACCCAAGGTTCGATCAAAGGTAACGTTCTCGACAACGAGCTGCAGCAAGAGCCCTTGCTCTTCGCCAACGTGACCCTTAAAGATGCGGATCGTAATACGGAGACCAACTTTCATGGTAACTTTGAGTTCAAAGACCTTCAACCTGGCCAGTATACGCTGACTGTCAGCTATGCCGGTTATGAAAATATTGAAATGCCTGTTGTAGTAGAGACCGATAAGGTTACCCAAATTAACTGTAGTATGTCGGCCAAACAGCTTGATTTCGATACCGTTTTAGATGTAACTATCGTTTCAAAGGAAACCAGCTTGGCTACTGACTTGAACAGTCTTCGCAGAAAATAAGTGTCCCTTTACCATCTTCAAAAAAAAATCCCACCAAAGGCAGGATATTGATTTATGTATCTAGTGTACTAGTTTAGTTCTTTACTACTGGGGCTTCTTTTTTGATACCATCAACACTGGCTATTGTGTTGTTGCTGTATTCTACCTCTTTCATATCATTTCCTGCCCAAAAGCTCCATTTCCCAGTTTTTAGTCCGTTCGTATAGTTGCCAACCGCAATTTTTTCACCAGCTTCGTTATAGCTGATCCACTTTCCGTGAAGCTGCTTTTCAAGGTTGAATGTACCTTCTTGACTAACTACCCCATTGTCATGAAAATAGGTTGCCTCCACCAAATTCGTCTCGTGGTTCATCTTCAACTCGGGCTGCGTTTGTGAAAAGCCGGCGAACGATATACAAACCAAAACAAGTACTACGATTATTTTTTTCATGATATCCATTTTTAATAAGTCAAAGTTACAAATATTTTACATTGTAACAACTTTTTGTTAACATTAATTTTACATTGAAAACGAATTC
>JBHJNU010000113.1:0-3452 GCA_050330515.1 Flavobacteriaceae bacterium
ACGACCTTGACCTGTCGAACCCTGTTTACGGCTACTTCGGATATCGCTTTTATACCACCATTTTCGAAGAGATGATGATTAAACCGAACGTATTGATAAAACATGAAGATGGCGCTCCGTTGCAGATAGACATGAACCTGTCAGCAAGTTTTCAGA
Source organism: Flavobacteriaceae bacterium (assembly GCA_050330515.1). Lineage (GTDB taxonomy): Bacteria > Bacteroidota > Bacteroidia > Flavobacteriales > Flavobacteriaceae > Maribacter_C. The sequence goes on from JBHJNU010000113.1 coordinate 157, forward strand.
ACCGCTTTGAAATAGGTGCGGGCTATAGAACAACCTCATCGATAAATATGCTGGCCGGGGTTTACCTTATCACTAATTTCAGGTTGATCTATAATTACAATATTGCCGTTAAAGATTCTCCTTTGGGCAATACCCATGGCGTAATCTTAAGCTACCAATTTGGAAAAGGGTATTCAAACGGTAGTTGACAAAGTTTAAAGGTATCGGATCACTGAATCATTCCAAAATTAATAACTTCCTGCTCGGTCAAATAACGCCAGTGACCACGGGGCAGGTCTTTTTTGGTCAAGGGGCCAAAGATGACCCTGTCCAATTTCACAATTTCATATTCAAGTTCTTCAAAAATTCGCTTCACAATATTATTCCGAGAACTATAGATCTCCATCCCTATGTTGTTTTTTGGGGCATTCTCAACATAACTGACCTCTTGAACCTTTACTACCTTATCATCTATGGTCAGCCCTTCCTGTATTTTTTTAAGGTCGGCACTGCTTAGTGGCTTGCTCAATTCAATATGGAAAAGTTTCCGAATGCCGTTCTTGGGGCTATTGAGCCGTTTGGTCAATTCACCGTCATTGGTGAAAAGTAAGAGTCCGGTAGTATCCTTATCCAATTTTCCAACGGGTTTAAGTTCTGATTTAGAGGCGTTGGATATGAGGCCTACAGCAGTTCGTCTTCCGTGTTCATCCCTTCCCGTTGTGACGAAATCTTTGGGTTTGTTGAGCACTACATATTCCTTTTTTACCGGATTTAAAAGCCGCCCGTCAAACTTCACCTTATCGGTCAGTTTCACCTTATAGCCCATTTCTGTTATCGGCTTGCCGTTTACGGTGACATTTCCGGCGGCGATGTAGATATCGGCTTCCCTGCGCGAGCACACCCCGGAATTTGCCACATAACGGTTCAATCGAATTATATTAGGGTCTGAAGGCTCCTTCTTTACAATTTTTTTATCGATCGGTGCATTTCCCCTGGCGTAACTTTTCCTTCGAAACGTTCCGCCTTCCCGCCCTGATTTTTTATTGTCGCTGTTGTTGGAATCTGACCTGGCCATTGTGTTCAATTTAAGCGCAAAGGTAGCAAAGGGATTTGGATGAAGTTCAGAATAAACGATTTGAATTCTATGATACCTAGCTCAAGTCACGTATTACACCTACTGAAAAGAGATTATTGGTCATAATCTTTACAAACTAATCATCAAACACCACCGTAGCTTGCCGCTCTCTATTTACCGTTAATTTTGTAACATCAGGTCTCGAATAATGGCCAACGGGGTCAAAATTCTGGCGTTCCTCATAAACGCGGTTGAAATCCAATTCTTTATAAATCAGGCCCTCTTGATGAAGTACGGGTTCGATTATCCATTCGCCATCCGGCCCTGCAATGCAGGATCCTCCATTGGCCAATACATCTGGAGCTTTAGCAAGAATAGCATCTAAATGAGGTGTATCTTTTGGAAAATCTGTTTTCCGCATCAAAGAAGAAACGGAAATCACATAACTTCTAGATTCCCGTGCAATGAATCGGGTAATATCTTTGGTGTTATGGTCACTCCCGGGCCAAACGGCAATGTGTAGGTTCTCCCCTTGTCCGTAAAGTGCGGTACGAGGTAAAGGCATCCAATTCTCCCAGCAGTTGAGTCCGCCTACGGTAAATTGTTTCAGGCGATGCACTTGCAATCCGTTACCGTCGCCTGGCGCCCAGGTCAAACGTTCATCATAGGTGGGTTGTAATTTTCTATGGACCGATTTTATTGCACCCTCTTGATCGATATACACCAAGGACGCATATATGCTATGTCCGCCACGGTTCTTTGCGCGCTCCATGATTCCCAAATAAATGGAAATACCATTTTCCCGAGCCGCCTTGCAAACCGGGTCTAGCTCCCCTGTTTCAATCTGAATGGAATTTCGAACATAATGGGCGTGCAATTCTTTGTTGACTTTTGTATTCCATTCTGCACCATCGGTAAGTGCCAACCAAAATGGGTAGCCAGGTAATAAGGCCTCCCCAAAAACGATAAGTTCCACCTTCTCCTTCGCCGCCTCTAAGATATGGGCCTCTATTTTTTCTAAGGTCGCGGTTTTATCTAGCCAAACCGGGGCAATTTGGGCCAAGGCAACTTTCAAGATATTGTCCATAAACGTAATTTACAAAATGCGGTTCAGTACGAGTTCTACATCAATAAGCAAGATACTGAAAACACCAACAATGATGATGAACTTTAAAATATTGTGCAGCCAGACATAGTGCTTCTTTTCGTTCGATATCGCTAGTAAGATCAAAAATAGAACCAGCAACAAGACACATCCCATAAAATAGAAATTCATATATCCGATATCGAACTTAGCAATCAATAAGAGCGATGGAATAAGGGTAAAAAAAATCAAGATGGAAATCAGCATCTTAGAAATCCCTGCCCCATAGCGGATAGGGATGGTACGGTAGTTCTGTGCCAGGTCACCGGTCATATTCTCCAGATCCTTGATCATCTCTCGGGCCAAGATCAATAAGAACAAGAACATGGCGTGAACGAAAATTACGGTCTCAAAGTTCTTGTAATAAACGAAGACCGCGAAAAAAGGGGCAATGGCCAAAGTGGCCGAAACAAAATTACCTATAAAGGGCATTTTCTTCAACTTATGTGAATAGAACCATATTCCGAAAATATAGGCTGAGAAAAAGAGAACGGCGCGAAACGAAACGTAACTCGCTGCAAAAACCGCTAAAAAATTGAGTATAAAATAGGTGGTCAATTTGAACCGCTGACTTACCAACCGATCCAACATACTTTTCTTGGGCTTGTTGATCAAGTCTTTTTCGGCATCATAAAAATTGTTGATGATATAGCCGCTAGCAATCACCAAGGTGGAAGAGAGTACGATAAAGAAAAGATTGAGGTCAAAAACCACTTTTCTCAAAGGCAGGTCAGGAGAAAGAATGTAAATGGAAGCTAAATACTGGGCAAGGGCTATCATGAGAATATTATAGCCCCGAACAACTGAAAACAGGCTCAATAACTTTAAAAGTATGAGCTTGTTTTTTCTATTGAGCATGTTTAAGGTGTTGTACTAGAAGTTGTACACCACTTCTAATTGGTAGTCTTTCAATGCAGCTTTTGCCTTATCGATATCTTCGGTAAAGCCCAGAATATAACCGCCACCGCCCGAACCACACAGTTTTAGGTAATACTCATTGGTATCGATACCTTGTTGCCAAAGTTGATGGAACTTGTCAGGGATCATCGGTTTGAAATTATCCAAGACCACATGCGAAAGTTGTTTCAGGTTTGCGAA
>JBHJNU010000114.1:0-12367 GCA_050330515.1 Flavobacteriaceae bacterium
GTTATTCAAAGGGTTGGGTCGGGCGTCATTCTTAAATACGGTTTTATCTCTTCGACCCCTTTTACGAATATTTCCCTGGCATCTTCCGTTGATATGGCCGGACTCACCACCACATCTTGACCATGTTCCCAATTTGCAGGTGTAGCTACTTTATGGTTGGCGGTCAATTGCAAAGAATCGATAACGCGCAAAAGTTCATAAAAGTTCCTACCCGTAGAGGCAGGATAGGTGAGTGTCAATTTTATCGTTTTGTCTGGCGCAATAATGAAAACGGAGCGCACGGTAAGCGTACTGTTCGCATTAGGGTGGATCATATCATAAAGGTCTGAGACCTTTCGGTCTTCATCGGCAATGATAGGAAAGTTTACCGTGGTATGTTGTACCTCGTTGATGTCTTTGATCCACGCCGCATGCGATGCGGCACCATCAACACTGAGTGCAAGCATCTTTACGTTTCGTTTGTCGAAGTCAGGTTTGAATTTGGCCGCTGTACCTAATTCGGTGGTGCAGACCGGCGTGAAATCGGCAGGATGCGAAAATAGAATTCCCCAACTTTCACCTAAATAGTCGTATAGATTTATAGTGCCCATCGAGCTATCTGCTGTGAAATCAGGGGCGATATCGCCCAATCGTAGTGTTGCCATTTTAGCGTGTTCTTAAATTCATTAATTAATATCCTATAAATTTAGTGGATTAAACTGGTCAATATAATTTATTTGGGTTAAAACTATGCCAAAGTTTATTAATTTTAGCACATGGAAAACATGGAACAGTTACAATATCCTATTGGAAAATTTCATTGTCCGAAAGAGATATCCCAGAATCAAATATCCGATTGGATCGAGGTCTTGGAGGCCTTTCCAAAGCGGTTAGAAACCAGTACAAAACGGCTTTCTGCCGAACAATTGGATACCCCGTATAGGCCGGGAGGGTGGACGGTAAGGCAACTAGTGCACCATATTGCCGATAGCCACCATCACAGCTATACCCGTTTCAAGTGGGCCTTGACCGAAGACAAACCTTTAATAAAGGCTTATGAGGAAAAAGAATGGAGTAGTCTATTTGATGCGCGGACCGCACCCATTCAACTTTCGTTGACTTACATTACCGCTTTGCATGCAAAGTTGGTGTACTTGCTTAAGGGACTTTCCGCGGACGATTTAAAAAGATACTTTCTGCACCCAGAGGGAAATACAGTGGTTACCGTGGCAGAGAACATCGGAAAATATGCATGGCACAGCAACCACCATTTTGCACATATCGAAGGTTTGCTGAGAAGGGAAGGTTGGTAATACCTGATAAATACAATGAGGCCGATGCGGAATAGTTGTGTTATAATCTCAGGTTTAGTATGGGCCAACCCCGCAACAAGGGCTTTTTGTTGAACTTGAATGGTTCAAACTATGGCTTTAACCATAATAAGCATCGCTCTTTTCTCTTTGATGACAAGTTTTGAATAATGGTCTTTCTCACTGTATACATGAAAACCGTTCGCCACATAAAAGTGCACCGCCGGCCCATTCTTCATCGCTTCTAACCACACCACTTTTTTATTCAGCGCTTTTGCTTTTTCTACTACAAAATTCAAAACTTCCTTTCCGATACCCTTGCCCGAATATTCTTTTTGAAGATAGATTTTGTCTAGTAACAAGGCTTCCTCTTCGGTAAACTCCCCAACGGATTTGGCTTTGTCCAACTTCAAGATGCCAACGGCAATTTCATCTGCATAAATAACAAAAAGCTCGGTGTTGCCGTCCTTCTTTTCTTTCAGTAGCACTTTCTCTGTAAAACTGTGTTCTAAATAAGGTGTTGAATCAGCGTTTTGCCAAAGATCTTGATAATGCTGGTTATACGCTTTCGTACCCACTTCGTTATAGGTGCCGTAAAGGGCTTCTGTTAGCCATTTTATGGAAACTCTATGGCTCATACCCCACCTGGTTTTTCGCCGCCCTCCGGACCATAGAACAGAACCCATGTAGAAAAATCTAATGTAAAATTTTCAAATCGATGTTCCGCACCTGCGGGCACGAACAAAAAATCACCTTGCTTAAATGTGCTGCGTTTACCGTCATTGAGAAATTCTCCACTGCCCGAAACAATTAGGTAGACTTCATCACGGCTATGCGGCTGCTGCAAATCAATGTTATCCGGTTTGTATATTTCTACCCTTAATGAACCATGTTCGAACAAGGTCAAGAATGGTGATTCAATTTTTACCAGCTTGATCAGCGCTTCTGTTTTGTCAATTTTCATTTTAAGACTTTTGATTTTACATTACCCGTTCTTCAGGTAAGTATGCTTAGTATTGCACTGCTTTCCATTTGATAGTACACCCCATACTTGGTTTTTTCGGTATCGTGATTACCTTGCCCTGAAGTAGTTCGTCCATTGCCTTTCTAAGATCTGATCCGGTTGCCGGAATTCCGTTTCCCGGTCGTGAATTATCCAGTTGCCCACGGTATACCAACTGCAGACCGACATCGAACAAATAAAAATCTGGGGTGCAGGCTGTATGGTACGACCTTGCGACCTCTTGCGTTTCATCATAGAAATAGGGGAAAGCATAACCTTCTTCTTTCGCTTTCGTTTGCATCAAATGGGGCGCATCTTGAAGGTAGCGCTTTACGTCGTTACTCGAAATTGCAATAAAACCGATGTTCTTCTGCTGATACTCTTCGGCCACCTTTGATAGCACCGGATTTATAGGAACCACGAACGGACAATGATTACAAATAAAAGCGATCATTGTTCCTTTGTTTCCCATTAGGTCGTTAAGTTTCATGAATTTTTTAGAAACTGTATCCAACAAGGTGAATTCCGGGGCTGTGACCCCTAATGGTAACATCGTACTAGCGGTCAAGGACATTGGATAGGTGTGCTCATTAAATGCATAAAGTTAAAAGTATAGGAGCGATTCTTTGATATCTGCGCTGCTATTTTTAACTTCCACGTTTTAACCGAACATATTTAACTTTATTTCGATGGGTGAAACCATAAGTTGGCCAGATTTCGCAAAGCTTGACATGCGAACTGGTACGATAATAGCGGTGAACGATTTTCCCGAGGCTCGAAATGCGGCCTACCAACTTCTAGTAGATTTCGGGGTTGAAATCGGAACCCGTTCATCTTCCGCCCAACTTACCAAGCGGTATACCAAGACCCAACTTTTAGGAAAGCAGGTTATTGCCGTCATTAACTTCCCAAAGAAGCAGATTGCTAATTTTATGAGCGAATGCCTTATATTGGGCGCTGTCGATGGCAGTGATATCGTTTTGTTGCAACCAGAGAACAGAACCGCAAACGGACTTAAAATCGCCTGATCGTTGACAGAAAACCTTATCGATACCGTTCAGATCAATTTCAATACCCAGACCCTCTGGGTGCTGAATTTTGCACTTGCTTTTGTGATGTTCGGTATCGCATTGGAAATTTCGGTATCAGATTTTAGGCGGTTGTTTCAAAAGCCCAAGCCTATTCTAGTCGGTATCCTTAGTCAGTTTGTGGCACTTCCCGCTATTACATTTTTACTTGTTTTACTGCTTCAGCCCCTACCGAGTATCGCCTTGGGCATGTTCATGGTAGCCGCATGCCCGGGCGGGAATATATCCAATTTCATCTCACATTTGGCAAACGGAAATACCGCTCTGTCGATCAGTCTCACTGCGATAGCGACATTATTGGCCATTGTAATGACCCCCTTTAACCTACAGTTCTGGGGATCAGTGTACCAGCCGACCGCCACGATCCTGAATGCGGTCGCAATTCCTCCATTGGAAATGGTAGAACTTGTCGCCCTGCTATTGGGCCTACCTTTGTGTTCGGGCATTGGGGTGAACTACCTTAGGCCCGTTTTGGCACTCAGGCTGGCCAAAGTTTTGAAAGTGGCTTCCCTGTTGTTCTTCATTTCACTCGTATTCATAGCACTTTATGATAATAGGGCTGTTTTTTTAGATTACGTTTGGTACGTATTCTGGATCGTGGTAGTGCATAACCTGGTCGCCTTTGCAACTGGTTTTTCATTGGCAAAATTATTTAGGCTTTCCAAAGAGAACGTTAGAAGTATTACCATTGAAACCGGAATACAAAATTCAGGTCTCGGGCTGCTACTGATTTTTACGTTTTTCGATGGGTTGGGAGGAATGGCTCTTTTGACCGCATTTTGGGGTATTTGGCATCTTATTTCAGGGTTGTTGCTGGCTGCTATCTGGGGTAATAGGCCTGTTCTAAAAGAAAAATTGGTTTGAAGAATTTTGTATATAACCTTATAAAATGGGGAGTGAAGGCTGGGTTACACCTGTATTATGGAAAGATCAGGGTCTCAGGACTAGAACATATTCCAAAAAATAAGGCCGTACTTTTTTTGCCCAACCATCAAAGCGCCCTGTTAGATGTGCTTTTAATTGCGGTAGATTGTAACCGTAAACCCTATTTTCTAACCCGATCCGATGTATTCAAAGGGGGTTTTCTTAAAAAGCTCTTCAACTTTTTTCAGATGATCCCTATTTACCGAATTCGCGATGGTCGTGAATCATTACAGAATAACCAAGCGGTTTTCAATACCTGTGCCGATTTGTTGGCACAAAAGAATGCAATTTTACTATTTCCTGAAGCGAACCATAATTTTAAAAGGCGTGTTCGCCCACTGAGTAAAGGTTTTACACGTATACTTTTTAACACCCTTGAAAGGGCACCAGAAACCGATATCCAGATCGTTCCCGTTGGGATCAATTATCGCAATAGCCTCGCTTTTCCTGATAAGGTGGCCCTATTTTTCGGTAGGCCCATTGCGGTAAAGGAAAGTTATGACCCCGCAGATATCAGGTTTTCGGTAGAAGCTGTCAAGGCCAAGGTAAGTGACAGTTTACAGGATCTTACCACACACATTGCCGATGAGGAAAATTACCAGAATATTCTTGAGCAGCTAAAATGGGTTGGCACCGATTATCTAAACCCGTTTGCCACCAACAAAAAAATCGCCAGCTTACCGGAAAACGTTGAGGTCAAGGTTACTGGAATTCAAGGTGAAAAAGGCTTAGGCCCGTGCAGGTTTTTTTTCAAAGGAGTATTCACCGTGCTCAATCTGCCCGTGCTGATCATTTGGAAAACTTTCGTAAAACCCAAAGTTTGGGAACCCGAGTTCACGGGTACGTTGCGATTTGGATTTTCGCTGTTGGTCTATCCCATTTATTTCATCTTGGTCTTTGGTGCGGTGACGTGGTTTTTCAATCCTGTAACGGGTTCGGTAGCCGTATTCGTGTTATTTTTTTTCAATTGGCTTTATGTAAGAACGGGCTAACTTTTAAGTTTCACCCGTTCAACAGTTTACCGAACTACTCGAGGTATAAGTATAACTACATCATTTCACCAAAGAAAATGGCATTCATCAGTAGCTTGTTCGTGCCGTACCAAAAAGCCCTGAAGTTCGTATTATCTGTAAAGGCTATTACCCGACCTTTACCAAGTCTTTGAACCTGAAAGGGTACCGTGTTCTTTATCAAGGTATAGTTCTCTTTGGAAATATAACCACTCAAAAGTGGGTTAGCGGTATATTGTATCGGGTTGTTATAACTATCCTTATCAGCCTCTATGTAAATGTTGGTATCTCTAAAAACGGGCAACCTGTCATTTTTGTAGCCGAAGTTAATGGGGTGCGAACGATCGATCTTGGTTTCAAAAATGGAACCAGCGGTTTCTTGCGCCCCAATAAAATTTTCTTTTTGACCAAAAGAAATATTCTTGGCTACCAGCGTATCTTTCTTAAAACTCAGTTTCATCAACTCACTTTTACCGAACCATTCTACGGCGCCCTTATAGCCTATCAATGTGCCCCCGTTTTGCACCCACGTTTTCAATTTAGCGGCATTTTTATCATTTTGGAAACCATTTCCAAACGAACTGGGTACGATGATATCGGTATAGTCGTTCAAATCGACCGAAGCGAAATAATCTGAATCAAGTTTTGTGAGCTTAATATTGTAACGGGTATCGAACAAGTGCCAAATTTCACCGGCATCTGTAGATCTGATGCCCTTACCCACCAAAAGCGCGATTTTCCGTTTTTTGATAGGGTCGAAATCATTACTTCCCAAATCGATTCCTTTTGTAAGTCCGGTACCTACAGCGGTAATCTTCAGGTAACTTTCTTGTGCGACTTTTTGAAGAAAGGTATATAGGTCGGCTGCGCTTAAGTCTTGGTTCTGAACGGGAATCATAATTGTTCCGTAGTCGTAATTTATACCTTCAAGCGAAAAGGGCGATTTAGCTACTTTGGCACGGATTCCCGTTTCCATTATCTTGTTCAGCGCTTTTGGGGTGTAGTATTCGTTCCATTCGAAAAGATAGGCATAGTTGCTTTGTTCGCTTACACCACCACTCAAGGGTTTAAGCTCGGTGATTTCAGATCCTGCATTGGCCAAGCTCGGGAGTTCGGCATAATCTAGGTTGAAGGCCAAAGGAAACGTCCATGCCGAGATGTCATAAAAAAGACTGTCAGTGAAGGTGGTGCGTTTCTCGAACATCGCTTTGATCATGCGATGGTTCTTTTGGTTCATGGGCACTACGTAACTGTTGCCCTTTGCATATACTTTGCCCCCAATGGTCGCATCGGCGGCAAGTTCATGTAACTGAATTTTTTGTCGTTTTAGTATTTCGGCCAGGTGCCAGGTTTTGGCAGCATCTTTGCTATCACCAAAAACTATCGCCTTGGTCTTGCTCGCATTTGCCTCTTGTCTAGCATCGCTATAAAAATCTTTTTGATAGTTCAAGATTTTAGTGCGCATGTTTTTCGCGGCTTCGATGGTCGATAGGGCAGTAGTGAATTGATTTCTAATGGTAAACGGAAAGGTCAACAGTCCGTTTTCACTTTCCTGTATATGGCCTCTTGAGCTAGCTTGTTCGAAAAGGATCCCGATACTTCCGTTAACATCAGGAAAGGTTGAGCCCTTACCATAATAATAATCATCATAGTTTTCTTCGGAATAGTACAGCGATCCAATTTTATCTAGACCCTTGGCGTGATAGGTGCCGATCTCAGCGGTCAATTCTTGATTGATTTTTGGGGTCAGGGGATGCACCCTACTTGGTTCGCCCGGTTGAAAAAAGAAGGTCGAGTTGGTACCCATTTCATGATGATCGGTCAAGATGTTCGGCATCCATTTATGGAAACTCTCAATACGTGCCCTACTCTCGGGCAGTTGAACGGGTAGCCAATCTCTGTTCATATCGAACCAGTAGTGGTTGCTTCTACCGCCGGGCCACACTTCATGGTACTCACGATCGTTGTTATCCGCTACCAAATTTTGTGCCCGGTTGGTATTTGCCCAATAAGCAAATCGTTGCAGGCCATCGGGGTTGAAAGACGGATCCATCAATATCACCGTGGTATTTAAAATGGCCTCTATTTCCGTGCCCTGTGCAGCGGCCAGGTAATAAGCGTATGCCAAGCCGGCATTTGCCCCACTTGGTTCGTTGCCATGAATGGAAAAACCCTGGTATACAACAATTGGCATTTCATCGACAGTGGTACTCGAACTACCTGTTTCTGTTAGGGCGATATGCTCTTGGCGGATTTTTTCTAGGTTTTGATGGTTTTTGGGAGACGTCACCGTAAGCAAAAGAATAGGTCTTCCTTCAAAAGTCTCGCCTCTATTCTCAATGGTAATTCGGTCGCTGGCTTTTGCCAGGGTCTGCATATAGAACATGAGTTTGTCATGGGTAACATGCCATTCGCCAACTTCGTGGCCTATAACCTCTTTTGGTGTGGGAATAGTTGGGTCATAGGAAATACCTTTTGGCAGGTAATAGTTAAGATCAAGGGTTTCTTGTGCGGAAAGGTTTTGAAGTGTTAGAAACACAACAAGGGCGAGCATTGCTTTTTTCATGAAGAGTTTGGAATTAGTCAGTTGCTAAAAATAAAAAACGGCCGCCAATTATAGGGGCCGTTTTAGGTTTATTTTAAAAAAGTTAGCTTCAAATATCATCGAAGTCGATATCGGTAAAGCTGTCGGTGGATTTTAGCTCACCAGTTTTAACGGTTTCATTAAAATCTGATTCCTCATCGTCCTTTTTGAAATCGGACTTATGTCTTTCCGAAATAACCTCCGACCCTTTTTCATTCACGATGAAATCCATCATTTCATCCATACTTTCCTTAAAGGCGTCGAAGTCTTCCTTGTAGAGATAAATCTTGTGTTTCTTGTAATGGAAGGAACCATCATCATGGGTAAATTTCTTGCTCTCGGTTATGGTTAGGTAGTAATCACCTGCTTTGGTGCTCCGAACATCAAAAAAATAGGTTCTTCTACCTGCCCTAAGAACTTTTGAATGGATCTCTTCTTGATCCATTGAATCTCTTTCGCTCATTATCTAGTGTCTAGTTGTTTATAATGGTAATATTCTACCAAAAATGTAAAAAAAAAGGCAATTCGACAACATATTTCTAGTTTTCTTTCGATGACAGTTGGCTCTCATAGAGCTCTTTGTAATAACCGTCAACCGCGTTCAGGTCATCATGTGTGCCTTCTTGCAGCAACTTTCCATTATCCAGAACCAGGATCTTATCGGCATTTTTGGCAGACGAAACCCTATGGCTAACAATAAGTGTTGTTCTATTATGCGATGCTTTTTTTAGGTTATTGAGGATCTCTTCCTCGGTTTCTGTGTCCACTGCCGATAGACAATCGTCGAATGCGTAAATTTTTGGGTCTTTCAAGAGGGCCCTCGCAATGGAGACCCTTTGTTTTTGTCCCCCGCTAAGTGTAATTCCCCTTTCGCCCAGAATGGTGTCGTATTTTTTGCTGAACCCCATAATATTGTTGTGAACAACCGCGTTTTTGGCAACGCCGACCACCTCGTTTTTAGAGGCGTTGTATTTTCCGAATTTAATGTTGTTCTCTATGGTGTCGGAAAACAAAAAGGCATCTTGGGGCACAGCACCGATCGCTTCCCTCAAACTGGTGAGGTTATGTTTCTTAAGGGGTATATCGTCAATTAATATTTCTCCGGAGTCCACATCGTACAATCTGGCAACCAAATCTAGAATGGTCGATTTACCCGAACCCGTCTTCCCAAGAATGGCTACCGTTTCTCCCTTGTTAATCGTAAATGAAATACTCTTCAAGGCGGTAATTTCTGTATCCTCGTATGTAAAGGAAACGTTCTTGAACTCTATTTTTCCTTCAACGTTAGTAGCTTGCTCAACTTCATTGCGTATTTCAGGAACTACCTTCAAAAACTCATTGATCCGTTTTTGTGAAGCTTCTGCCCTTTGCACTATCGATGTCAACCAACCTACGATGGCTACCGGCCAAGTCAGCATATTTACGTAAATAATGAACTCGGCGATGACCCCTATAGATGCTATTTCACCATTGATGTACTGTTTGCCGCCTATATAGGTCACAAGAATATTACTCATACCGATCAACAGTACCATTAACGGAAAAAACCAGGCATTGACCTTTGCAAGATCCATGCTTTTGTTCTTGCCCTCAAGGGCCAACGCCCGGAGTTCGGTGTTGATCTTAGGTTCAAGGGCATATGCTTTGATGACAGAAACTCCCGAGAAAACCTCTTGGGTAAAAGTAGATAGGTTGGACAAGTATTCTTGAACTACTGTGCTGCGCTTATGTATAGTCTTACTTATTTTATAGATCAATATTGAAAGTATAGGTAGGGGAAGCAGGGTGTAGGCGGCTAGGACAGGGGCCTTGATGAACATTAAAGGGATCAAACATGCGAAAAGCGTCATGGCGTTTATTCCGTACATAATGGCCGGACCGCAATAATTTCGAACCTCATTGATGTCTTCACTTATTCGGTTCATCAAATCACCTGTTCGATGCTTTTTATAAAAATTCAGGTTTAAGAATTGGTAATGGTCAAAGACCTCGTTCTTTAGGTCATATTCTATATAGCGTGAAACATTGATGATCGTCTGGCGCATTAAAAAGGTAAAGAGTCCAGAAAGCAATGCGGTGCCAACGATGATCAGAATGTATTCAAAAAGTAGATCGTAAGCTTCTGACTTAACCATTTCATTGGCCATGTACTTTTCTACCACCTCGATCGAATTCTTCACATAAGACGGCATAACCAACGAAAAAATACGGGCTATAATGGTAATGATGATGCCCAAAAAGAGCTTTAGCCAATATTTTCTAAAGTATTTATTGAGGTGTTTGAGTTCCTTCATTCGCTGGGTAAAGTAAAAAGCACCGGTGTTTGTTGCCCCTGTTTGTTCAAGTTCGAACTTGATTTCCCAAAGATAGGTGTTTGGAACAAAACAGGAGGTTGTAAATTACAAGACTTGAGAGGTAAGTGGTGAGACGGCCAAGTTTACAGGCAATGACCTCATAAGCGGGTGTTTTGCGGGTTTATTATCCGAGATTTTGCCGGCATTTGGCTCCGTTGTTCTTTTGTTGAGAGGAGGACACCTATCCCATACAGGTAATCTTTATATCCTAGCACTTAAAACTGACAGCCAAAATATAGGTTATCCCAAAAAAAGATTAGTATTTTTGCCGCGTGAAATTCAACACGCGACTAAAGTTCTTTATACATGCTTACAAGAAGGCACATCAGGGTAAAAGTTATGCAATGCGTTTATGCTTTGATCCATTCAAAGGATGATTCACTAGAGAAACAAGAACGGTTTCTAAAAGACAGCATCGATAACATGTATACCCTTTATTTGCTGCTTCTAAGCCTATTGCGTGAAATTCGCGACCACGCCAGCAACCAAGTTGCCCTTTCCAGTAAAAAATATTTGGAGAACGCTTCAGATACCTATCCTGATAAAGCAAAATTCGCTAACAACGCCGTGCTACTGCAATTGGCCAATAATAGGCAGTTATCTGATCAACTAACGGCAAGGAAGCTCAACAATTGGTACTTGAACGACGAGTATGTGAAATTGGTCTACAAAGAAATTGTTGAGAGTGACTGTTATACGGCGTATATGAATGCTTCCACAACTACTTACGAAGCGGACAAGGAGCTTTTACAAACCTTGTTTAAAGACATTATCGCCCCCAATACTAAAATCTACGACTATTTCGAGGATGATAAATTGACCTGGGTAGATGACTTGCCCATTGTGAACACGTATATCTTAAAGCAGTTGAAAAAAGTAAAGCAAGACCAGAACGACGCTTTCTTTTTACCGCGTTTGTTGAAAGATGATGACGATATGAAGTTCGCTCGGCAATTATTGACGAAAACCTTGCTCAACGACGCCGAATGGGAGAAGGAAATCGAAGGAAAAACCCCGAACTGGGATAATGACCGGATCGCCGATATCGACTCCATTCTATTGAAAATGGCGATTTGCGAGTTGTTGAACTTTCCTTCTATTCCTGAAAAGGTTACGATAAATGAGTTTCTAGAAATCGCAAAAGAGTATTCCACACCCAAAAGCAGTATTTTCATAAACGGAATTTTAGATAAATTAGTGAAGGAATACACTGCAAACGGAAAGTTAAAAAAGATGGGAAGAGGGCTATTATAATATAATTATCTAATTTTGCGTTGTGCAGTATAACTAAATTTACCGTTAATTAAAAATTCCATTATGAGAAAAGTAGTAATAACCTTAAGTGCAGTTGCTGTTCTAGCATTTGTTTCTTGTAAAGAAAACGCTTCTGAAAAAATCAAAACCGATAATGTGGCCGTCGCAGCTGAGCGCGATGAGGCATCTAAATTGGTGCCGATAATGAGTTTTGAGAAATCAGAACATGATTTTGGTACCATTGAACAGAACACTCCACAAGAAACGGTTTTTAAATTTACCAATACCGGCACAGGACCATTAATTATTACCGATGCCAGCAGTAGCTGTGGTTGTACGGTTCCTGAATATCCGAAAAATACCCCAGTAGCACCGGGTGAATCAGGAGAATTGCTGGTAAAGTTCAACGGGTCCGGTCAAAATCAGGTTACCAAGACCATTACCGTGAAAGCGAATACGGCCAGCGGTTCTGAGGTACTGCGCATAAAGGCTTTTGTAAACCCTGCCGGTGCCGCACCACTGGGGCCAACAGCTAGTAATTAATTTTAAATTTAAAAACTAAAAATGGGTGATTTAGGGCAGTTCCTTCCGATGATTTTGATTTTTGTGGTTGCGTATTTTTTTATGATACGGCCCCAAATGAAACGTGCGAAGGACGAAAAAAAGTTCGCTGCTGAATTAAAACGCGGAGACCGTGTGATTACCAAAAGTGGACTTCACGGTAAGGTAATGGATTTGATCGATAGTGATTCTTCGGTGATCATAGAGACGATGGCCGGTAAATTGAAATTCGATCGCTCTGCCATTTCCATGGAATTGAGTAAAAAACTCAATCCAACGGAAGTCGTCAAAAAGTAGTTT
>JBHJNU010000115.1:0-27458 GCA_050330515.1 Flavobacteriaceae bacterium
TATTTTTATAATAGTTTTGACTGGGTGCTCATTTCCTTGGCCATACAAGAGGCAAGCGGAATGCCGTTTGAAGATTATGTACATGAAAAGGTTTTGGCTCCGCTAGGTATGACCGCTACTTTTGCCGAAAACGGGTTGTTTACGACCCCCGGCCAACATGGATCGCTAAATGCCCATATGGCCAAATTTTACTCGAAGAACCATTTGGGGTTTCGTCAAGCCATTGCGGTGAACAATTATTTCAAACTGGCGGGCGGTGGCTTTATTTCTACCTCTGCCGATGTTGCCAAGTTTGGGCAGGCCCTACTGGAGGGTAAATTGTTTCCTAATGAGATGCAAAATGAATTTCTGGCCCCTCAAACCCTCAACTCACAATCTACCTTTTATGGGCTAGGCTGGCAAGTGAGCCAAGACAGGCAAGGAAGGCCTTTTTATGGGCATGTCGGCAACGGTGTTGGTGGATATTCTAATTTTTTCGTCTACCCCAATGAGCGTATGGTTTTTGCCATATTGGTCAATTGCACTGACCCAAAGGTGCAGGAGGAATTGGACGCTGTAATTGACGCATTGATTTTAGCGTCAACAAAACCATTTTCATAATGTTCGTAGTGAATCTATCTTTTTGGCCTGACCATCCCTGATTGTTTCAGTCAAAGCTAAGATCAAGGCCACCTTGTATTATAGAAGTATTGTTCAGGTCATAGATTACGGGTTTTCGTAGCGAATTGAAATAAAGTCCCCAATATTTGAAATAGGGAGATTCATAGACAGGTAGGATCTTTGAGGTATCAAGTACGGTAGTACATTTTTTATAGGTGGGGTCTTCAATTACAGGGATGTGAATCTCAAAGGGAATTTCGCCCATGGAGTTGGCATAGTGATCGAAATGACAAATCAGGGTCGAAAGAATTTCCCTGATTTCTTCGATGATACTATTTTCATTAATTCGGTGTATGATCACGTCGGTATTTTGAAAATAGATGGCCAGTTCTGTAATGTCAACGGGCATATCGAAATTGTTTTTCAACTTGGTGATCATCTTTTTGAAGCAAAGCAAACTTTGGGTGAAATTTGTTTGGCGGTAATCTTTGACATAGGGCATTAACAATAATGAAATAGCTTCGGGTAAACTGAAATCTGAGCTCATATGTATGTTCAAGCATACAATTTCATCACATGATGGGGAAATTAGCACTTTGCAATCGGCAAAAAAGAAGCGCCCAAGACTTTTTTCAAAGCCTCGTAATTTGTCTATTTCATTCTCGCCTAATTTGATAATTGATTCATTTGTCATTTGGTTCTTAGTTAGGTTGCTAAAAGGGGTTACTTTTTCAGGGTGTAGATTAAAGTTATACCTTTTTTGTTAAAAAGTAGAAAAATATTTACATAAAAGTTAAAAAAATTTATAGGTATAAAAAATAAGTTATATTTGTATATACAATTTAAATTGATCTTGTTATGCCCTTGAATAGGTTACATCGGTTTGTACAGTTCAAAAACTTAAGCTTGAACCAATTTGAGAAATCACTTGAAGTTAGTCATGGCAGTATTTCGAATGCCATTAAGAACAACAAGAGCATTGGGTCTAGGGTAATTCAGAAAATACTGGACACCTATCCTGAGCTTAGTGCTGAGTGGTTCTTTAGGGGTGAGGGTCCTATGATATTGCCCAGCTTCCATTCTGAGCTAGAGGACAAAGGTATACAGGTACAAAAGTTAACTTCGGTACCTGGTGTAGAACAAGATTTGATAAGGCATTTGGAAATCGCTGTTTTGAGCGCTTGGGAAAAGAAATATGGTCATGAACTGAAGATTATAAAACAACAGCTCATGACCTTGTTCACCGCCAAGCTAGATAATGAGAAAGCGATTAATAAAGAAGTAGGTTCGCGGTCGAAAACGGGTTAAGAAATATGTCTTATCCCGGCAACATAGTCTAATTTAAAGGCAATTAAATCAGTTAAAAACTTAATGGTAGCCTCTTTACGGGTTTTGTTGAAATCATTTAAAAATTCAATGGTATCTACAGAGGCTTGATGGTAATCTACAGCATACTGTTGTACATTGACAATTTGGGTATACAAACTGTTGAAATAAAAGATCATGTTATCGAACCATTTTTTCTCATCGGTAAAGGCCCTTAGTCTTTCCATATCATTGGAAAGCATTTCAATACCACCAAAATCGTCGATTTTTTGCTTCATTAATTGTTGTAACATAATTTTAAGTTTTTGGGTTCGGTATGGCTAGTGACTAAAAATATTAAATCTTCCGTAAAATTTATATGATTTAATTACGAATTAAATGAAATCGGATTCAAGTAATGTACAATAGGTGACTCGAACTCTGGTAAATATTTAATAATCATAGAGTTGAAAAAAGTAGACCAGTTTATAACTTTTTTGGAAAAGTGGATTTGCTTTGGCCTTTTCTAACCTAATTACGAAGTGATAGATAAATTTTAAAAGATTTAAATTGGCTCATTCACCCAAAATTAAATGCGGCGCAAACAGGCATCTAAAAAGGGTCTGTTATTTAACACTTTATATATTAGTGTTTAACAATTAATTCTTAATTTTAAACAAAAATAAATTATGAAAATGAAGTTTTTAGCAGTTTTGTTCTTGGTATCCCCCATACTTGCTGCCCAAGAAATTACGGTATTCCCCAGTTTTTGGGGCGAATCATTCTACAAGGACAAAGAAAAGATCACTTGGAAGGAATTCGGCATGTTGATGGATGCAACTCCTGAAGCACAAGTGTACTGGCAGAAAAGTAAAAAGCAAATGTTAGGAGGATTGATTGCCGGGGCGGCGAACCTAGGTTCTGGTATTTGGTTCCTAACCAGCGAAGACAAGGATAAGGATACCACGGGGCCCATTATCGCTTTTGCGGGCACGGCCATAATCGGTAGCATCTTCTACTGGTCGGCGAATACCAACAAGAGAAAGGCAGTTTTAGAGTATAATGAAGCCCTGGGAAAGAAAATGTCTTACCAATTAGTGCCTTTAAGTAGCGAAAACGGTGTAGGGTTGGCCTTGAAATTTTAACAAATCGATGCCAAATCGAAAAAAAATGAGAACGAAAGCTGATTTTTAATTTTAATTCTTACATTAGCCGAACTTTTAAAATAAAATGACAAAGCAATATTTCTTTAACGGTTACTTTTTTTACTTCTTTTTTAAAAGGGAAGCGGGACTGTTATAGTATATTGAACAAAAAGATATAGTATGGAAGTCCCGCAAAAGCGGGACTTTTTTCGTTCAACACAAAACCGAACCGAAGATTTGGTTTATTAATTTCCCTTAAAGGAAGGGGTTAGCGCAGGCCAATGGGCTTAAAAATAGCAATACAGGGGATAAAGGGATCCAACCATCATCAAGTAGCTATGGACTACTTTGGCGCGGATATCGAATTGGTAGAGTGTATGTCATTCGATCAACTGGTAAATCGTTTATTGGATCAAACCGCCGATAAAGGGGTCATGGCCATTGAAAACTCGATCGCTGGATCGATCATACCCAATTACAACCTGATATACCATAACGATCTTCATATCATTGGGGAGCATTATTTGAACATACACCATAATCTTATGGCCTTAAAGGGGCAGAAAATTAATGACATTGAAGAGGTTCACTCACACCCGATGGCCCTTTTACAATGCAAGGATTTTTTCCGGGATTACCCACATATCAAATTGGTGGAAGATGTCGATACGGCCGAAACTGCCCATCGGATACAAAGAAAGCAACTGAAGCATATAGGGGCCATAGCGCCAAAAGTGGCAGCCGAACTATATGATCTGAACATCGTAGCGCCAGAAATACAGACCATTAAAAATAATGCTACCCGCTTTATCATTGTAAAGACAAAAAATAAGGAACTTCCGAAAGAAGAGATCAATAAAGCTTCGGTAAGGTTCCTAACAGACCATAAACGTGGTAGTTTGGCCGCTATGCTCAATGTAATGAGTGATTGCATGTTGAACTTGACCAAGATTCAGTCGCTACCGGTAATAGAAACGCCATGGAAATACGCTTTTTTCGTAGATGTGACTTTTGAAAAATACAAACGATTTGAAAAGGCCAAGGCCCTGTTGAACATCATGTCTGAAGATTTTAAAGTTTTGGGCGAATATAAAAATGCAAGACAATGATACGTACCGCAAATAGGTTGCACACGGTGCAGGAATACTATTTCTCAAAAAAATTGAGAGAGGTAAGGGCGCTTATGGCCGAAGGTCGCCCAATAATCAATATGGGCATCGGGAGTCCTGATTTTGCCCCTTCTGAAACAATTATCAAAGCCATTCAAACTGCAGTACAGGATCCGGGTGCCCACCAATACCAAAATTACCAGGGCCTGCCCGAATTGCGCGAAGCTATTGCGAAATTCTACCAAACCAGGTTCGGGGTAGTCGCCAACCCTGTAGATGAAATACTGCCCTTGATGGGTTCAAAGGAAGGGATTATGCACATTACCATGGCTTTTTGCAATGCCGGTGACGAGGTTTTGATTCCCAACCCAGGATATCCAACCTATACGTCGGTTACGAAATTGGTCGAAGCGGTTCCCAAGTATTATAACCTAACGGCAGATAATGATTGGTTTCCTGACCTTGAGGCCTTGTATTCAGAAGATCTTTCGAAGGTGAAAATGATGTGGGTAAGCTATCCTCACATGCCAACGGGTGCAAGGGCTAACACCTTGCAGTTCGAGAAATTGGTGGCTTTTGCCAAGAAGAATGATATTCTTTTGGTCAATGACAATCCGTATAGTTTTGTCATGAATGATAACCCGATGAGCATTTTAAGTATTGCCGGCGCTAAAGAAGTTGCCTTAGAATTGAATTCTTTGAGTAAAACTTTCAACATGGCCGGTTGGCGTGTGGGTATGGTTTTAGGCAGTGCGGAACACGTTGATGCCATATTGAAGGTAAAAAGCAATATGGATTCCGGAATGTTTTACGGGATTCAAAAGGGAGCCATAGCGGCATTGCACAGTGGTCAAGACTGGTATGATAAATTGAACGAACTATACATTTCGCGGCGCGATTTAATGTTCGAACTGGCAGACAAATTGAATTGTACCTATGACACGGATACTGTTGGCCTGTTCGTTTGGGCAAAGTTACCTGCGGGAGTTTCATCGGCGGAAAAATTCATTGATACGATCTTGTACGAGAAAAACATATTCATTACCCCGGGCACCATCTTCGGCAGTAATGGAGAAGGGTATATCCGCTTTTCTCTTTGTGTTACGGAAGATAAGATTCGAGAGGCGATAGCAAGATTTTGAACCGGCGGGTAAAGGTCAACTACTAAAGAAGGTAAAAAAACAGTGATAAAGCCAACTATGGCGAAGAGGCGGACCGTACGAACCTAAATTTATTTTTTAAAACAACATGAACATATTTATTGTCGGTATTGGTCTAATAGGGGGATCCTTTGCTAGGGATATCAAAAAGTTACGGCCAGATGCCAAGCTGTATGGTGTAGATGCCAATATAGCGCATTTAGAGGAAGCTTTTGACCTGAACCTGATCGATGTTAAGTCAAGTTATGACGAGCTGCACTTGGCCGATATGGTCATTGTCGCCATTCCTGTAGATGTGTTGGTAAGCGAGCTTCCTAAAATATTGCAGGCCGTAAATGATGATGCAGTGGTTTTCGATGGTGGTTCTACCAAGGGTTTAATCTGTAAATCAGTGGAAGACCATCCTAAAAGAAGAAATTATTTGGCTTGCCACCCCATTGCAGGAACTGAATTTTCAGGCCCTTCGGCGGCTATTGAAGGTTTGTTCGATCAAAAAACGAACATTATTTGTGAGGTTGAAAAAACCGCCTTTAAATTGCAGGAAAAAGCATTGGCGCTGTTTCAAGAAATGGGTATGCGCATTCGGTACATGAACCCAGATGCCCATGATAAGCACATTGCCTACGTATCGCATTTGTCACATATCAGCTCTTTTATGTTAGGAAAGACCGTTATCGAAAAAGAGAAAAACGAACGTGATATTTTTGACATGGCGGGATCTGGTTTCGAGAGTACCGTGCGTTTGGCAAAAAGTTCACCGGCCATGTGGACACCAATTTTTAAACAGAACAAAGAAAACGTCATAGAAACCTTGGAAGAATATATTCAAAACCTTCAAGAATTCAAGCAAATGTTGCTCGATGGAAATTTTGCGGGTATCTACAATGAGATGAACAACACCAATAAAATAAAGGAAATTTTAAACGGACTACCCCTGAACAAAAAGGGATGAACTCGGGGCAAAAAAAGACCATTTTAAACGGGCCATTGCCTATTGAACTGGCTTTAATAGGGTCTGCCGAAATCTAAAGAAAAACAATAAATACAAATAAAGGAAATAGAAATAAACTGAACATAATGGAAAATACAAAAGAATTGAGAACATGGTTGGATGACATGGGTTTAGACCATCCACTAGTAATAGCAGGGCCATGTAGTGCTGAAACCGAAGAACAAGTCTTGCGCATTGCACATGACTTGAAAGATACCGATGTCAATTACTATCGAGCCGGAATTTGGAAACCAAGAACACGGCCGGGCATGTTCGAAGGGGTAGGGGCTATCGGGTTGAAATGGTTGAAAAAAGTTAAGGAGGAAACCGGAATGAAGACCGCTACAGAAGTGGCCAACAAGGTCCATGTAGATTTGGCTTTGGAAAATGACGTGGACCTCTTGTGGATAGGGGCGCGTTCAACCGTTAGCCCGTTCATCATGCAAGAGATCGCCGATGCGTTGAAGGGTACTGATAAGATCGTATTGGTCAAAAACCCGGTAAACCCGGACCTTGCCCTTTGGTTAGGCGGAATTGAACGCATTTACACCGCTGGGGTAAAGAAACTGGGCGCCATTCACCGCGGCTTTTCAACGTACGAAAAGAGCAAGTACAGAAATATACCCGAGTGGCAATTGGCGATTGAGTTTCAGAATAAATTTCCTGATCTGCCATTGATCAACGATCCTTCGCACATTACCGGTAAGCGAGATATGATTTTCGATGTTTCGCAAACGGCCTTAGACCTAAATTTTGACGGACTCATGATCGAGACCCATTTTGATCCCGACAATGCATGGAGTGATGCTGCCCAACAGGTCACCCCCAAACGGTTGATCCAGATCATGAAAGACCTTAAAATAAGAAAAGAATCAGATCCAGAAGCGGAGTATAATAGCAAACTGGGTAATCTTAGGGCTCAAATTGACGTTATCGATAATCAACTAATCGATACTTTGGGCAAAAGAATGAAGCTGGCGGATGGCATCGGTACTTTGAAAAAGGAAAAAAATGTAGCTGTGCTTCAGTCGAACCGCTGGAACGAGATCCTAGGGAAAATGATTCTAGAAGGCGAGGCTAGAGGCCTGAGTGAAGAATTTGTGTTGAAAATGTTCAAGGCGATACACCAAGAATCGATCAACCATCAAGAAAAGATAGTAAATTCTTAAAACATTAAAAAAAAAGATAAAGCCGGTAACTTTTATAAGTCTACCGGCTATTTCATAACTTCTTTGGTCAAACACCTGGTCGGCCAGTGCCTGTGCTTCCCGCTGTTTTTAATCTTTCTTAAAAATATAGCGGGTTATAAAAATGCCCTGGCCATCATCGCCTCCCGCATCAGCTTCAACTCCGCTGGTAACGAACATGAGTTGCCAGCCATCTTGTATCATTGCGGTCAGTTTGGAGGAAATAACGGCATCGTTGGCGGCGATGTTCTGAAAGCGAATCCCCGCGATGTTATAAAAGTTCAAAAGTTTGGTTTCCTCAAAATTCTTGACCCTGATCTCTTCGCGGCTCGATTTGTTGCGGGTATTGTCTTCTTCCGTCTGTTCAGAAGTATACTCGGCGAAATCTTTTTCTTCCTTGGCATCTATGATTCGCGAACGCCCCAAACCGCTGGGTACGATAGATTCTACGCTGGTAATCACTTTGATTTGTTGAGCAGTTAAATCAAGTGTGCTCATTACCAGAAAAGCCAAAAGCAGTACATTTTTTTTCATAAATTGATTTTAAAGGTTTTTACTTATAACGCAAGTTTTTAAAAAGTTGCATTTTAAGACCTAAAAATAATTAAGATTTTCAACAAATTTAAAGTTCGTCATGTTCAATGCACTATTTAGGAATTTTAGTCTTAAAGTATTATTGTTTCTTTGCAAAAGAATCAAGTGAATGACAGGAATCGTTTATAAATCAACAGGCAGCTGGTATACGGTCAAGACTACCGACGGTACTTTTTATGAATGTAGGATAAAGGGTAAATTTAGAATGCAGGGCATAAAAAGTACCAACCCTGTCGCCGTGGGTGATCACGTAGTGTTCGAAATCGAGAAGATCGGAGACGAAACCCTAGGCATTATTTCGGCAATAGCAGACCGTAAAAACTATATTATCAGAAAATCGGTCAATCTTTCAAAACAGACCCATATCATTGCGGCCAACCTGGATCAAGTTTTTTTAATGATAACCTTGAACAACCCCAGAACTTACCCTGTATTTATTGATCGGTTTTTGGTTACAGCCGAGGCATACCAGATTCCAGTAACCCTCCTATTCAATAAAATTGATACGTATTCGCAAGAAGAACTGGAAGAAGTGAACTTTTTGATGGCATTGTACCGGCAAATTGGGTACGAATGCATTGGTATATCTGCGGTAACTTCCGAGAACGTTGAATTGGTCAAAAAGCGAATGCTTGGTAAAACCTCCATGTTTTCAGGTCATTCAGGGGTAGGTAAATCAACTTTAATAAACTGTATCGAACCAAGTTTAGATATTAAGACCGCGCAGATTACGGATCAACATGCACAAGGAAAGCACACAACTACCTTTGCCGAAATGTTCGATTTGAGTTTTGATGCCCGAATAATCGATACTCCGGGTATTAAGGGTTTTGGTATTGTTGATATGGAAACGGAAGAAATAAGTGATTATTTTCCTGAATTCTTTAAATTAAAAAGTAAGTGTAAGTTCAACAACTGCCTTCACTTAGACGAACCCAATTGTGGTGTAAAGGAGGCTTTGGATGCCGATGAAATAGCGTTGAGCCGCTATAACAGTTACGTTCAGATGGTTATGGGCGAAGATGACAATTATAGAACCGACATATACGGCGAGAAAAAATGAGAGCGGTTATTCAACGGGTTTCCAGGGCCAGTGTAACGGTAGGCGAAAAACAAGTAGCGTATATTGGATCCGGACTACTCATTTTATTGGGGATCGAAGACGCCGATACCAAGGAAGATATCGAGTGGTTGTCTCGAAAGGTGGCCAACCTTCGTGTTTTCAATGACGGGGAAGGGGTGATGAATTTATCTTTGCTCGAGTCTCAAGGCGATGCCATCGTAGTGAGCCAGTTCACCCTTCATGCCTCCACAAGAAAAGGTAATAGGCCGTCATATATCAAGGCGGCAAAGCCAGAAGTTGCTATTCCGCTATACGAAGAATTCATCGCACAGATGGAATCGGACTTGAGTAAAAAGATAGGTACGGGTATTTTTGGTGCCGATATGCAGGTGGATCTGCTAAATGATGGGCCTGTAACCATTTGCATAGATACCAAAAATCGAGAATAAGCTGTTTTTGTCCATTTTATTTATGTTTGTGTAAGAAATAACTTTGTTAGGAAAACCGATTACGGAAGATTGTAGTTTTCTTCTAGAAAATCAGGCCCATATTATTGGCGATAATATCTATTTCTCGCCGCTTTTTCATCTTAAAATGACTGAAAATCCCTTTAAGTTAGAAGAAAGACAATACCCTATAGATTTCGTTTACCCAAGGGAAGATAAGTATTTTATGAATATTTCTATTCCCGAAGGATATCAGTTGATTTCAAAACCAGAAGATCTTAATATGGCAATGATAGATAATCTAGCAGGCTTTGTGTACCGTATCACAATTCAAGGTCAGCAACTTCAGGTTATGGCCTCTTTTAAGATTAATCAGGCCATAATCGCTGCGGACCAATACGCCCAATTAAAAGAATTCTTCAAAAATGCCATTGAGAAACAAACGGAAAAAGTAGTTTTATCAAAAATTGGCAATGATGGAACTAAAAACAGCCCAACAAAAGGTAGATAATTGGATCAAAGAACACGGGGTACGCTATTTCAATGAACTGACCAACCTGGCCCAGCTTTCAGAAGAGGTAGGCGAGGTAGCTCGCATAATTGCCCGCAGGTACGGTGAACAAAGTGAAAAAGAATCGGATAAGCTGAAAGACCTGGGTGAAGAACTGGCCGACGTACTGTTCGTGGTCCTTTGTTTGGCCAACCAGACCGGGGTTGATCTGCAATCAGCTTTTGACCATAAATTGGATCTCAAGACCAAAAGGGATCACGATAGGCACCACAATAATAAAAAGCTCAAATAGTCGTATATTCGGACTTTTATTTTTCAGTGGAAGTTTAGCTATGCACCTTCGAAGCACGTTCACTATGGGCAAAAAAGATTCAGGAGCTGCTTTTCCACGAACCAAATTCTAGAATACCGACTTTAGACATTAAGCCTTGAAATTACAACTATCTGCACCACCAAGTACCCTACTCAGATCTAACATTAGAATAACCGGATCCAAAAGTGAATCGAACCGCTGCTTGCT
The DNA here is from genome assembly GCA_050330515.1 of Flavobacteriaceae bacterium. GTDB lineage: Bacteria > Bacteroidota > Bacteroidia > Flavobacteriales > Flavobacteriaceae > Maribacter_C. Next base: position 10,632 of record JBHJNU010000115.1, read on the forward strand.
CTTACAGGCGCTTTATCCGAATATTTCGATTGAAAATCTCTCCAATTCAGATGATGCCGAGGTGATGCAAAAAGGAGTGAGGATTTCGAATGGAACGGTCGATATTCACCACGCCGGCACGGCGATGCGGTTTTTAACCGGTTATTTTGCGACCCAAGAGGGTAAGGAGGTGATCTTAACGGGTTCACAGCGCATGACGGAACGCCCTATACAGGTGTTGGTAGAGGCGTTACAACGTTTAGGTGCCGATATAACCTATGAAAAGAACGAGGGCTATCCTCCGCTAAAAATAAAGGGAAGACGATTGACCCAAAGTAAGGTAAGCCTGCCAGCGAATATAAGCAGTCAATATATTTCGTCATTGCTGTTGATAGCCCCAAGCTTGAAAAACGGTCTTGAACTAGAGTTGGTGGGTGAGGTAACCTCCGTTCCCTACATTAAAATGACCCTTGCCCTTTTGCAGCAAATAGGGGTAAACAGTAGTTTCGAGGGTAATTTTATAAAGGTGCATCCTATGGCCTTGGTTAAAGGAATAAACCTTGTTGTTGAATCTGACTGGAGCTCAGCTTCCTACTTCTACAGTATCGTTGCCCTAAGCGCGGTGGGTGCTGAAGTTACCCTTTCCGCATATAAAGAGCACAGCCTTCAAGGTGATAGCGCCCTTGCCGGGATCTATGAGAATTTTGGGGTAGCAACGGTTTTTAACAACAATTCAATACGCTTGCGTAAAATTGCCGACCTGAAACCTGAAAGCCTGAACTTTGAACTCTCCAATGCCCCCGATATCGCCCAAACGATAGCCGTTACCTGTTTCGGACTGGGTTTGGGCTGCCACCTCACCGGCCTCCATACCCTTAAAATAAAGGAAACAGATCGTCTCGAGGCACTACATGTAGAACTTTCTAAACTAGGCGCGCTAATTTCCGTAACGGATAAAACACTAACGTTGCTGGCAACCGGTGCAATCAAGAACGGAATAGCGATTGATACCTACAACGACCATAGAATGGCCATGGCCTTTGCCCCCTTGGCCCTGAAGACTTCAATTATGATAAACGATGCGGAAGTAGTTTCAAAATCGTACCCTGATTATTGGAACGACCTTGAAAGAATCGGCATTAAGGTCGAAGAATTATAATCTTGAGATAAACCTCCATTTACTTGACATCCCCTAGAGCGGCGTCGTATATTTGCAGCCGCAAAAAACAGTAATCCAAAGCAACAAAAATAGCGTATGAAATTATCTCATTTCAATTTTGAGCTTCCTAATAATCTACTGGCAGAATACCCCGCCGAGAATAGGGACGAATCCAGATTAATGGTCATCCACCGAAAAACGGGAAAAATCGAACATAAAATGTTCAAAGACCTGATCGACTATTTTGATGAAGGCGATATCATGGTCATCAACAATACCAAGGTTTTTCCGGCCCGATTATATGGTAACAAAGAAAAAACGGGCGCACGCATAGAGGTTTTCCTATTGCGTGAACTGAATGAGGAGCAGCGTTTGTGGGATGTTCTTGTAGATCCCGCGCGAAAGATCAGAATTGGCAACAAACTGTATTTCGGAGATGACGATACCTTAGTGGCCGAGGTTATAGACAATACAACCTCACGAGGAAGAACCTTGCGTTTTCTTTACGATGGTTCATACATTGATTTTAGAAGAAAACTGAGAGATTTGGGCGAAACCCCATTGCCGAAATATATCAAGAGGGCGGTAGAGCCCGAAGATGAAGAGCGTTATCAGACGATCTATGCCAAGCACGAGGGCGCAGTAGCCGCACCGACAGCGGGACTTCATTTTTCAAAACATCTGTTGAAGCGTTTAGAGATTAAAGGAGTGAATTTTGCAGAGCTTACCCTGCATGTTGGTTTAGGTACCTTCAACCCAGTTGAGGTCGAGGATCTTTCAAAACATAAAATGGACAGTGAAGAGCTGATCATTGATGAAAGGGCAACGGAAATCGTGAATGCTGCAAAGGCAAAGAAACGGAGGATTTGCGCTGTTGGCACTACGGCAATGCGCGGATTGGAAAGTGCGGTCTCTTCACAGCAGACGCTCAATACCTTTGATGGTTGGACGAACAAATTCATTTTTCCTCCGTATGATTTCAGCCTCGCCAACGCGATGATCACGAATTTTCATTTGCCAAAATCAACGCTTTTGATGATGGTGTCTGCCTTTATGGGGCATGATTTAATGAAAAAGGCCTATAAGGAAGCGGTTTTGGAACAGTACAAGTTCTATTCTTACGGTGATGCCATGTTGATCTTGTAATCTGTTTTGAATGCGCGGTCGCTAACGCCGATTAGCAGCAGGCAGAGATAGCCAAGGGGAAAGCAACATTCAAAGTACATCTTTACGATCCTGCCTTATCGAAGTAGATCAACGGCAGGATCTTTTATATTTTACACAGTGGAAGCCAAAAAAAGAGACATACGGGCCCTAACCAGGGATCAATTACGCGATTTCTTCGTTTCCCAAGGAGACCAGGCTTTCCGGGGCAATCAAGTTTATGAATGGCTTTGGCAGAAAGCGGCCCATTCTTTCGATGTAATGACCAACGTTTCCAAGGAAACCCGTAACCTACTGGAAGCGAATTTTGTCATCAACCATATCAAGGTCGATGTCATGCAACGCAGTAAGGATGGTACCATAAAGAATGCGGTTCGCCTTCACGATGATTTGGTAGTGGAGTCGGTTTTGATTCCGACCAGTACCAGAACAACGGCCTGTGTTTCTAGTCAAGTTGGTTGCAGCCTAGATTGTAGGTTCTGTGCAACATCGCGTTTAAAGCGCATGCGTAACCTGAATCCTGATGAGATATACGACCAAGTGGTCGCCATTGACAATGAAAGTCGGTTATATTTTGATCGGCCATTGAGCAATATCGTATTCATGGGTATGGGCGAGCCCTTGATGAACTACAACAATGTGATCAAGGCCATTGATAAAATTACTTCTCAAGATGGATTAGCGATGTCTCCAAAACGGATAACCGTATCTACCTCGGGCGTACCCAAGATGATAAGGAAGATGGCCGATGATGGTGTAAAGTTCAAACTAGCGGTTTCCTTACATTCCGCAATAGAAGAAATCAGAACTTCTATAATGCCTTTCAATGCCACGTTTACGCTGGCCGATCTGCGTGAGGCCCTAATATATTGGTATAGCAAGACGAAAAGTAGAATAACCTACGAGTATGTAGTTTGGAAAGGTATCAATGATACTCAAAAAGATATCGATGCGTTGGTTGAATTTTGCAGGTTCGCACCTTCAAAGGTCAATTTAATAGAATATAACCCGATCGACGACGGCGAGTTCAGGCAAGCTTCGAACAAGGCCATTGAGCTCTATATGGAAACCCTTGAGCGTAATCAGATCATTGTTACCGTTAGGCGGTCAAGAGGAAAGGATATCGATGCTGCCTGTGGTCAGTTGGCGAACAAACGGTAAAATGGGGTTCAGTTGCTAACTGTAAATAGGCCCCCGGCATGCGCGGGTTTCGGCATAAACCCTTAACGATATGCTTCTGCTGCCCTTCAGGTTTAACGGAAACTGCCATCTGAATACTATTCATCGCCTACTTATTTTGCCTATTTTTATGGCTGGTAAGCAAACTGCTTCAAACAAAGCACTCTTTTGAAAGTCGTATCCCAAATAAAAGACCCGATTCGCCCTGAAATGGAACTTTTTGAAAAAAAGTTCTATGAGTCGATGTCCTCCAAAGTGGCACTCCTCAACAGAATTACATATTATATTGTCAATCGGAAGGGAAAGCAGATGCGGCCCATGTTCGTTTTCTTGACCGCTAAATTGCTTAACAACGGCAAAGTCAATGAACGCACATATCGCGGGGCCTCTGTCATAGAGCTGATTCATACCGCGACCTTGGTACATGACGATGTTGTCGACGAGAGCAATAAACGAAGGGGCTTCTTTTCGATCAATGCCCTATGGAAGAACAAGATCGCGGTTTTGGTAGGTGACTACCTTTTGTCAAAAGGCCTGTTATTGTCTATCGATAATGGAGATTTTGATCTGCTTCGTATAATTTCAGTTGCCGTTCGTGAAATGAGCGAGGGCGAACTTTTGCAAATCGAAAAAGCGAGGCGATTAGATATTACAGAAGATATCTACTATGATATCATTCGCCAAAAGACCGCAACTCTGATTGCGGCGTGCTGCGCTTTGGGCGCCTGTTCGGTAAAGCCTGACGATGCCGACGTAGAAACGTTCCGAAAATTCGGTGAGTTATGCGGCATGGCCTTCCAGATAAAAGACGACCTTTTTGACTATGGCGCTGAACAAATCGGAAAACCTACCGGTATCGACATCAAGGAGCAGAAAATGACACTTCCCTTAATTTATGTTCTGAACAACTGTTCCAAAGCTGAAAAAAGTTGGCTCATCAACTCCATCAAAAATCACAACAAGGATAAAAAGCGTGTCAAAGAGGTCATCGCTTTCGTAAAGCAGAACGGAGGTTTAGATTATGCCGTCGCAAAAATGCTTTCGTTTAAAGATCAGGCTATGCAACTACTTGGTGCATATCCGAAATCAGACTACAAAGACTCGCTTGAGTTGATGGTCAATTACGTGGTAGAGCGTAAAAAGTAGTTCTTGTTGCTGGATTCTCGTACCAAGCTACCTTCCCGCGGACGTTGGGGGGCTATCTACGGCTTGTAATCAAAAAAAAAACGTACCCCGGGCAACTATTTAAAAAGGCAGGGCGTCTATCTTTATAGAAGACCCATTCAAAATACTTTTGAAGATCATTAATTTCTATACCAACGAAAAACAGCTGATAAAGAAATCGGCATTGGGCGACCGAGAAGCACAACAGCGATTGTATGAAAAGCACGCGCCAAAAATGCTTGGTGTTTGCCGGCGGTACATCAAAGACCTACAGTTTGCTGAGGATGTAATGGTAACAGGTTTTGTAAAAGTCTTCAAATATTTGGACAGTTTCAAGTTCGAAGGAAGTTTCGAGGGCTGGATCCGAAGGATCATGATCCGTGAGAGCATATCGTATTTAAGGAAACAACAGTTCGTAGTCTATGATAATGAGGTTTTTGAAGCGCAGGAGGACCATGGAGCGGCCGATGCATCTTCCGACCTAGATGTCGAATACCTACAAGTTCTTATAGATGGTTTACCTGCCGGTTATAGAACGGTATTCGTACTAAGTGTTGTTGAAGGCTATAGTCACCAAGAAATAGCCAAGATGCTTAACATCACGGAAAGCACTTCAAAATCGCAACTGTTCAAGGCAAGAAGACAATTGCAAGAAAAATTAAGGGCACAAAATACTATTGGTTATGGCACCGAATAAGTTTGAAGAACATGTAAAAAAGCAGCTGGCCGAGCGCGAGATCCAGCCATCTGCTGAGGCTTGGAAGAAAATTTCCGAACAACTTGGGGTATCTGAAAAACCTAAAAGGAAATACTATTTGTGGTATGGGGCCGCAGCGAGTTTTATTGGGGCGGTACTGGTTTCAACGTTTTATTTCAACGCTGAACATCAAGAGATGGAACCGAAGACGCCCATGGTTGGGGCGCCTCAAAAAACTATAGAAGAAAGGGAGCATATCATCACAACGGATCAGCCTATCGACCCGGTGAAGCTGGTTGAAGTTGAAAAGAACCGGTCCGACAAAACAGCCAATAAGGTAATAGAACCAAAGAGAATCGTAGCTACAAAGCATGTTTCTGAAAAGACGAAAGAACTGTCCGAGAAAACAAGTTCAATTAAGATACCTAATACTGCATCCGAAGAACTTTTAAATACCAAGATACTTGAAATTGTCGCCCAGGTAGACTTGTTGGAGCGAGATAATGATGCCCTTACCGATGCCGAAGTCGATTCTTTACTGCGAAGGGCGCAACAGGAAATTCTAAACGAGAAACTATACTTGGATAACCCAAGGGTAGATGCCATGGCACTGTTGTCGGACGTTGAAGAAGAACTCGACCAGTCATTCAGGGATAGAATTTTTGAGAGCCTAAAAACCGGCTTCGTAAAAGTCAGAACTGCGGTAGCGGACAGAAATAGATAATCACAAACTTTTTTTAGTAGTTAACCGCATCACACTGCATGGAAGCCGAGTGCGGGAGTTTATTCATCAATATGTAATCAAAAAATCAAAACGTTATGAGAAGTACTTTAGGGAGTGTATTTGTTTTAATCCTTGCATTGTTCGGCACTATGGCTAGAGGACAAGAAGGCGAAACATTAAGTTTTAAGATAGCACAATTTCAAGTAAAGAAAGAAAGAGTTGCTCAGCTTGAGCGTGAGGCGCTTAAAAACGAGGTCGAAAAAATTAACAGAATGCTTGATCTGGGCGAAGTCTCAAAAACGGAGGCAGAAGAGCTTAAAAGAAACGCTGCAGAAAAACACGCCAAGAACATTGAGAACAAAATAGCTATTCTGGATAATTCGATAGCCTTATTGGAGCGGAGTGGAAGTATAGAACTGAATACCGAGATAAAGGGGGTCCAAATCTCCATTGCCGGGGGCGATGAGAACGGGGATGTGCTTTTCGGGGTAAACTATAATTCAGGAAAGCAAAAAACCGTGAAATACGACCAACGTACTTATGGTGACCCGGTTTTGGCCTTTGGATTTAACAATGCATTGATTGAAGGGGGCTCGTTTGAAGATTCGCCTTATAAAGTGGGTGGAAGCAGATTCTTCGAGATCGGGTGGGCATGGCGAACCAGGGTTTTCAAGAATACGAATTTTCTTAGGTTCCATTATGGCGTATCGTTCCAGTTCAATGGACTTAAACCCATCAATAACCAATATTTTGTTCTGAACAATGGACAGACCGAGCTTCAGGACTTTGATTTTGACCTTAAGAAATCAAAGTTCAGAATGGATAATTTGGTGATACCCGTGCACTTTGAGTTTGGTTCGTCAAGAGTTACCAAGACCGAGGAACGAATTAGATATTCCATAAACAAAAAGTTCAGGGTAGGTCTGGGGGCTTACGCAGGTATCAACATAGGCACGATACAAAAACTGAAATACGACATGGAAGGTAAATCGGTAAAAGATAAACTCAATAGAGATTACAACACCAGCAACTTGATTTACGGCCTAAGTGGCTATATGGGTTTTGATGGGGTACTGTTGTACGCGAAATACGATTTAAATCCTATTTTTCAAGATGCTACCGTTACCCAACGCAATATTTCATTGGGGCTAAGATTTGATTTGGAATAGGTGATCTTTATTTTTCCTCTATTTTTAGACGCATCCCTTCTGAAAACTCCGTCTCATAATAAACCCGTTTGCAATGCGAGCATTCGGCGAGAAGATGTGAGGAAATCTTAAAAATTTTTATCCAGAACAAATGAAACCAATTGCTGGTTTTTGAAGCCGTCAACGTGCCCACCTGTTCACAATGAGGGCAACCTACTGCCTCAAGATGTTTGATTTCTGTTTTGCCCGGTCTTGTGCCAAAAAATAAAATCATAGGTTGTTTAACTTTTCATAAGGTTGTTAGTGAACTCGTCTTGATTTGGCCCTTTTAGCTTCCTTGGCCCCGGCCATGCAACCGAATAATAACTTCATTAGGCTACAAAAGCCATTATTCGAGGTCAAAGTGGTACTAAATACGGGCTCAATCGGCAAATCGCCTTAAATCCGAGTCTTTGAAGGTCCATTCCGGCGTGCTTAACTCGGTTTCAAAATTAGTTGAATACCAAGGATTCAAATGCGCATGGTTGCTATTTTTCAACAGCTGAATATCTTGTGCCGGCATATAGCTTTGGGCCAGCAAAAATAGTTTTTCACCGGTAGTTTCATGAATGGCCATATCCACTACGATTACCGCGTGGCCAGGAAACCCGCCTTGTATGAATACATCACCGATTCGCATAGTGTTGATTGAAACAGGCTTCATCTCTTTTTCCAATGAGGCGGTACCGGCATAGCTAAAGACCATTTCTAGATACTTCCAAAATTCCTTTGAGCGATCAGAGGGTTGTGCGCTTTGCTTCCAATACACTTCATTTCCGCTGACGATGATTCGTTTTCCCGAGCGCCAATGTACATAGTCGGCCTTGAACCCGTTCGTGAAATTGAAATGGATACTGTCGTATTTTTTGGCCTGAAAAAGATATTCCGCACGCAAGCGCATAACGGCATCGGCGCATTGGTGCAGGTCTCTTTTTCCTATGGGCAGGTCTACGACTGCTTCATAGATATGGTTGTTGGTTTTGGTGCGACCGTCGAAAAGCTTTACCGTTGAACCAACCGGTTTTAAGGGTAGATGACGCAGGTAGTTCGCAAACGACATACTGTCAACGGGCAATCGGCGAAAACCTGAGGGAGGACTGAACCTAGATTGAATCGTCTGCTCCAACGGGGCCAAGACCGGCGGCATTAGCTTCTCAATGGAACCTGTGGGCGGGGCTTCCTTCTTTCCGGTTTCCGAATAGTCTTGATGGCATCCGACCACGAAGAACAAAGATGTCGCCATGAACAGAAGCTTAGATGGCATGGTTAGATTAGATGATCTCAAATCCTGCGGTGATCCGATATTCGCGGGTATCCAAAGCGTCGGTATAATAAAAACCTTCCATGAATTTTTTGGTTTGAAAATCTTCAATAAAAATAAGGTCGCCAATATTTTTTCCGATGCTTGTAGCAATCCGTTGGGCTTTTTCCTTGGCATTTTCATATGCACCTTTGGCATATTTTGCCATTTCCGAATTAGATAGTTCTACCCAGAAGATGGCCTCAGACTTTATTACGCCATCAGAGCGAACGGCAAGGAATTTTTGAACCATGGCCAATGACTTGGTTTTGTATTGAATTACGGTGCCCTCTTTTTCATAACCCATCATGCCATAGGCAAGGCCATCTTCGGTAACACTACCGTTACCTGATCCTACAATGCCTTCATCAACAAGTTTGCCCATGTATTCATCTTTTAGTTCATCAAAAGTTCGTGGCAGACTGTCGTATTCCACATTGACCAAACTAACGATCATTTTAAGGTAATAGGTGGGTTGTATAGGGTATTCGAAAATTCCGTTCACTAGAATTCCTTTAAACCCATTGGTATTGGTTGCGTTCATTTTAATGTGCTTTTATTAGTAATTGAGTGCAAAGATAAGCCCTGATTACCGTATTTAGAAACATGGACAAAATGCACTAAGGTAACCAGGGCCAATTAACAAACAACCAACTAACTCTTTTTATTGTAGTTCAAACGAAACGGATATGTAATAGTCACGTTCTTGCGAAGTATTGCCGTAGTACATCGATTCTGAAATCTTTTTTAAATTTGAATCACTGATGTAAACCGCTGGACCAATTTTTCTTCCCAATTTTTGGGCGATGCCCTCGGCTTTCTTTTTAGCGTTATCAAAGGCGGCTTTGGCGTACTCGGCCATTTGCGCATCGGTGAGCTCGGTCTCATAAGTAGTATCAGATCGGCTTACACCAATAGCTTTAACTAATAAGAATTTTTTCATTTCTTCCAAAGAATTGGTTTTGAATTCGAGAACGGTACCCTCTTTTTCATAACCTAACAGGGCATAATGTAGGGGGTCTTCCTTGATACGGTCACTACTTATACCTACCTTGGCAAGCTTGTCAAGATAGCCTGATTTTATTTCTGATTGGCTAACGGTCTCAGAGTCATAGTACACATTGTTCAGACTAACGACCATTTTGCAAGAATACTCAGGTGCTATCGTGTATTTATGATTACCGCTGACACTGATATTGTCTTTTAAACTTTGGGCAAAAATGCCTGTACATACGGTCAACATTGTCATACTTAAAAGGAATTTTTTCATGTTTTCGTTTTTTTAGGGTTTAATAAAATAGTTGTGGTTATTAAGTATACTAACGTGTTTTTCACTTTAAACTTATGCCATTGAAAATAAAAAGGAGGCAGCGATCATCCATATACCAATGATGATGCCTATGATGCCCAGCCTACCTTGTTTGGGCGCTATTTTCGCACGTAACTCGTTGGCCTTTATCTTGGCAGCCTCATTTTTAGAAACAACGAGTTTATTGATCAGACCAGAGCCGAGCATAAAACCAAGTGACGCCGATACGATGTTGCCAACCAAGAAGGTGGCCCACCATATGGGGGCGATTGTCAACCAACCCAAATTTAAAATGGCCGTGACCACTCCCCAAAGCCCCCAAAAACAAAAAACGATGCCGATCCAACCTTGGTAAGGTTCAATTTTTTCCAATAGCTCTTTTGCGTTCGGTTTCTTTGAAATAATTAATGATGGTACTGCGATAATGCTTAATAATACTAATGAAATTCCCCAGATCATAATTTTGTTTTTAAGGTTGTTATTGCTGCTTTTGTTGTTCCGAAAAATTCGGGGTTTTCAACGCTTTGAATGTTATGATACAAAGTTGCAATGAACCTGGGCCTTATCTTACCCTTTTGGCAGTGAAAATGAGCTACCTGAAAACAGGGGTGTCGGCGCTCAGAACCAGACCTATGGGCATTCTAAGATAGGCCTGACGTGTATTGCATCGCAACAGCGTTTTTGAGTTCTTGGCGAAGAAACCGCTATGACCTTCAAACCAACTAACCCAATACTGATTAACCCTTCTTTGAGTCGGAAATATCCATGTAGAGTCTTATATTTACTTGTTCAAGTAGAAAGAGTTTGATTTCAAAAGCTACCATAGACCAAGTATATGAGACTGCCCGTTTAGAGGAGGTGATCGGCGATTTTGTACAATTGAAAAAGTCGGGTTCGAACTTCAAGGGCTTGAGTCCGTTTACCGACGAACGTTCCCCGAGTTTTATGGTCTCGCCGGTGAAGCAGATTTGGAAGGATTTCAGTAGCGGTAAAGGCGGAAACGTAGTTGCCTTTTTAATGGAGCATGAGCATTTCACCTATCCGGAAGCGATAAAATTTCTGGCCAAGAAATACAATATAGAGGTAGAGGAAACCGAGCGAACCGATGAGGAGAAAGACGAGGCCAATGAACGTGAGAGCATGTACCTGGTTTCTGAATTTGCCCAAAAACATTTCTCAGAAATGCTTTGGCAGACCGAGCTGGGCAAGGCGATCGGACTAACTTATTTTAAGGAACGTGGTTTTACCGAAGCTACGATACGCAAATTCAGCTTGGGCTATTGTTTGGATGCTTGGGATGGATTTACCACTGCGGCACTGGACAAAGGATATCAGCTGAACTACCTTGAAAAGACAGGTTTGACCATTGTAAAAGAGGATGCAGCGGACCTGAACAATACCAAAAAGTTCGACCGTTTCAAGGGCAGGGTGATGTTTCCTATCCATTCAATGAGTGGTCGTGTCTTGGGTTTTGGTGGACGAATTCTGACCAATGACAAAAAAGCGGCCAAGTACCTGAATTCTCCCGAAAGTGATATTTACCATAAAAGTAAGGTATTGTACGGCATCTATTTTGCCAAACAGGCCATAGCGAAAGACGATAACTGTTATTTGGTGGAAGGCTATACCGATGTGATTCAATTTTACCAAAGGGGAATCGAAAACGTAGTCTCTTCCAGTGGAACGGCCTTGACCCCTGAACAAATTAGACTGATCAACCGCCTGACGAAGAACATTACCGTACTTTTCGATGGTGACGCGGCAGGCCTACGGGCGTCTATTAGGGGTATCGACCTGATATTGGAACAGGGTATGAACGTTAAGGTATGCACTTTCCCCCAGGGAGAAGATCCTGACAGTTTCGCGAAGAACAATACGTTAGACGATGTGCACCAATACCTAAAGAGCAATTCAAAAGATTTTATACAGTTCAAAGCCAATCTTTTGGCCGAAGATGCCGCCAACGACCCCATAAAAAGAGCCGATACCGTTCGAGATATCGTGAACAGTATTTCTAAGATTCCCGATGCGATCAAACGCGAGATTTATATTCAAGAATGCGCCTCGATCATGAATGTTTCTGAAGGAGTGCTATTCAGTACCTTGGCGCAGATCGGCAAGAAAAATCTAAAAGATGCGGCCAAACTTGACCAACAAGAGCAAAAAGTATTCGATGTCGTAAAAAATGAGGTTCAGGTTGAAAAGGTTGACGTTCAGTATGTGCTAGAACGTAAGATCATTGAAATGCTCTTACTTTACGGTAAGGATGAACAGAAGTTCGAAGACCTTGTCTTAAAGGAGAACGAGGCAGGCGATTTGATACTAGAGCCCGAGTCTCTTGAAATTAAAGTTTATGAGAAAATCTACCTCGATCTTCAAGAAGATGAAATCGAATTGACCAACAACCGTTTCAGGTTGATTTATCTAAAACTTATCGAAGCCTTGAACCTAGAACAAGAATTTTCAATACATACTTTTTTAGCAAGCCTTGATCAAGAAATGGTCTCGGAAATTTCATCGATACTGATGGAAGAGGATAAGTACGTACTTCACCATTGGGAGCGTAAGGATATTTATCCAAAAGAAAAAAAAATGGTCGTTGCTCAATTGGTCAGTGAGACCATATTGACCTTGCGATGTTTTTTGATTAAAAAAAGAATGATGGCGTTACAAGAGCATACTCAAAATGGCCAAGAAGATAATCGGGAGACATTGGAGGAGATTATGAACTACCTCCAACTGAATAACCTACTCAATAAAAAATTGAATAGGGTGTTATCCTGAGAAGTACATAAACCTCCCGGAGAATTTGCTTTATGTAAGATGCTGGTATGTAACCTTGACGGGACGTGTCAAGGTTTACCGCACAAGGGCAGGTTGCTTAATAAAGCTCCAATGCCTTTGCCTGTTGCAACAAATCTACCATGTTGTCAACGTTCAATTTCTTCATCAAACGCGCTTTGTAGGTACTGACCGTTTTCTCGTTGAGATTAAGGCCTTCGGCAACATCTTTGTTTCGCTTTCCACTAGCTAGCAACTTGAGTACTTCAACTTCCCTAGAGGAAAGTTTTCTGAAGAAACGTCGTGGTTTCTGAGTGCCTTCATCAAATGCCAATCTTTGGGCAAGCTCGTTGGTAATGAACATATTACCTTCACTTACCTTCTTTACGGCTGAAATGATGTAGTCGATGTCAGAAGTTTTTGAAAGATAACCAAAGGCACCAGCTCTAATGGTACTTAGGGCATAAACATCTTCCGATTGCCCACTGTACATCAAAACCTTGATGTCCGGAAATTCTTTCTTGATTTTTCTAAGCGTGGCTATTCCGTTGATTTGCGGAATATCCATTTCTAACATGACCACGTCAGGCTTGACCTTTTGAAGCTTTTCAAATAACTCATCTGTCGTAGATACTGCACCTACCACCTGAAAGCCCGTGGCAGACTCCAATACCTGATTAACACCCATGCGAATAATTGGATGATTGTCGGCAATTAAAACTTTGATCATTTTTAGATTATTTTCTAGATAAAAAACGTTTGGTTTGGTTGTCTTTAAATACTGACGTCCAATGTAAGGCTTATTTATCTAATTCAATGACAAAAATCATGGTTTTTTAACAATAACCTTGAAATTTATGATATTATTCGATTAGATACAAGCATTTACGGACAACCTACTCAAAAAATGACTCCGGAATCTCACAAACGGGTATCGGTAGCATTTTGTGTTGGTTGGCCGAATTGAACTGGCTAAAAGTAATAAAAACTTCTTTATCTCTTCCAAAAAAGTCATTTTCTGTTTTTCCTTCCTCCTTCATTTTCATGGCCCATTCCAGTTCTGGATAACTTGCACCTAGTTGATCCTCATCGCTGCGGTCATCGCCCCAAAGGCCGTCTGTGGGCGCCGCCTTGATAATCTCCGCGTTGACTCCCAAAAACCGGGCTATTTCATATACCTGGGTCTTCAATAGATCGGCGATCGGGCTCAAGTCGACCCCGCCGTCACCGTATTTCGTGTAAAAACCTACGCCGAAGTCTTCGACCTTGTTACCTGTACCGGCCACCAAATAGCCATTCAGGGCGGCAAAATAATATAGGGTCGTCATCCGCAGTCGTGCCCGGGTATTGGCCAATGACATGAAACGTTCTTCCTCGTTCTCCACGGGTGGAAGGCTCGCCACCAAACTATCGAAAACTGGGGTCAGGTTCACGGCCTGCCTTGACGCATTGTTAAAGTTCGCCTGCAACCAATCGATATGGCGCGAGGCCCTTATAACATGACTTTCAGCTTGGTGTATGGGCATTTCCAGACATAATAGGTCCAGTCCGGTTTTGGCACAAAGGGTAGAGGTAACCGCAGAATCGATACCTCCCGAAATGCCAATGGTAAAACCTTTCATTTTTGCCTTCGTTGCGTAATCTCGTAGCCAGTTTACAATATGGTCAACTACTTTTTCAGTCTGCATGGATAAAATTATTTAAAACGATTAACTTTGCCACTAAAATTAAAGCCTGTCGGGTTAAAAATAAAATTTACTGGAAATTACTTTTATGCAACGACCTATTTTTATAGTATTACTGATTTTAAGTACGATTTTCGCATGTGATGATAATGATAAGATCGAGGCTGAAATTGCTAAAATAAAGGTTGATTTGAATGTTTCTCGTTTCGACCGTGAGTTTTCAGCGTCGGGCCCTGCAGAACTTCCTGTCTTAAAACGAAAATATCCCTATCTATTTCCCGAACAATTTACCGATAGTGTGTGGATTGCAAAATTTACCGATACCATTCAGGTCGAACTTTCCACTGAAGTCAACAAGACATTCCCTGATTTTGAACAAGAAAAAGAAGGCTTAACATCGCTTTTTCAGCACATTAAGTACTATTTTCCACAGTTTACCGAACCAAAGGTGGTCACGCTGACTTCTGATGTGCAATATGAAACGCGCGTAGTTTTGACAGATACCCTATTGCTTTTAGGCTTGGACAATTATCTTGGGCCAGAACATCATTTTTATGAAGGGCTTCCGAAATACATTGCGGAAGATCTTGACAAGCAGTTCTTGATAAGTGATGTTGCCGAGGCTTTTACGAACAAAGTGGTGCCGCCCACAAAAGACCGAAGTTTTTTAGGTCTGATGATCTATTTTGGAAAGAAGCTGTATTTGAAGGATAAACTGATGCCAAACGCTACCGACGCCCAGAAAATTGGTTACGCTCAAGATGAACTTGATTGGGCCATGGTGAACGAAGAGCCGATCTGGCGTAATTTTATCGAGCAAGAGCATTTGTACAGCACCGATAGACAGATCGCATCGCGTTTTCTGGATCCCGCGCCTTTTTCTAAATTCGGCTTAGAGCAGATTGACAATGAGTCCCCCGGTCGCATCGGTAGGTATATAGGTTGGCAGATCGTGCGTGCCTTCATGGAAAAAAACGACAATGTAAGCACGCAACAGCTATTGCAACTACCTACCGAGGAGATCTTTAAAAAAGCAAATTTCAAACCCCGAAAATAATGGCCAACTTACATACTTCACAAATTACGCTTACGGTAAGATTGGATGAGAACCGGGTACCGGAAGAGCTGACCTGGTCGGCCGAAGACGGCGGAGTTCATAATGAAAAGGCCAAGGCGATGTTACTTTCGGTTTGGGACAGTAAGAATAAGGAATCGTTGAAAATAGATCTTTGGACCAAAGATATGCCGGTAGACGAGATGAAGATCTTCTTTCACCAGACCTTGGTGTCTCTGTCAGATACCTTCATGAAAGCTACCCAAGACGAAAAAATGACGGCTACCATGAAAGATTTCGCCGCTTATTTTGCCGATAAACTTGGCTTAGAGGCGTAGTCTAGCCCCTTGGTCAATTCGTATGCCTTTTCAAGAATAAGCAAGCTTCCTTTTTAAAGATCAGTAGGTTTTTAGTTGAGTTCATGTTGAAAATTACCCACTTCATAACATTCGGGATAATCTTGTAAAAACATCTATACAACCTACAGTTGTAATGGTTATAAAACAAGCGTCTTCTGTGGTCGGTGCTTTGTATTTGGTAGGCATAAATTTTTAGCGGCAAAGTTAATTACAATAATACTTTCATCTTCTTTGCGGGCACGGATTGCAAATCCGCGCTATCGGGAGCAAGTTGTTTTTTCGTAGAATCCATTTTTCAGGCTTCTTTTTCGTAGTGTACCAGATCCAGTTCAGTTACCTTGCTAAAGCCCGTGTCGGCAGTTACCAAAGGCATATCGAGGTAAAGTGCGGTGGCGGCGATGATACTGTCGGGAAGCTTTGTGCCGTAACGCCTGCGGACGGTTATCGTGCTTTCCTTGATGTCTCCGTCGATGTTGACCGTCTTGCACTGGCCCATAAAGTCCCTGATGACCGCTTCCTCCTCTTCGCCGATGCCCTTGAAGCCCAATAGTTCCATTTCGGTGATCACCGAGACGTACAGTTGTTTGTCGTAGAGCAGTTCGGCCAAGGTATCGTCGCCCCGGAGAAGGTAGAGCACAATGTTGGTATCGAGCAAAAAACTATTCCCACTCATCACGTAGCTGCCTTTGGATTTCCAACGGGTCCATTTCCAAGGTCAACGTACCGGAATACTTGAAGGTATCGACCCCTTTTTTGGGTTTTCTGTTCTTTTTCATCGCCTCTAACAGTGCCTTGATACGCTCCCTTGTAGAGCCTTGTTTTATTACGGTTACCATGTTCTTTTCAATTTATATCGTACTGTAAAGTTAGTTTTTTTATCCGATGGGATGGTATTTATTGTTATCCTCTTGCAAATCTTCAAGGATGTTTATTAGGTATGCTTCCGTCCCCCCCACTAGCGCGAGCACAATGTCATTAAGTTAGTGGGCTAAATACCTGATATTCAATAATATACTCTTGTTTTTTGTTCAAAAAAGTTGTATATTTAATTGATAATCAATGACTTATTTATGAAAAAAAACGGCT